>NZ_JBHURF010000026.1:0-134679 GCF_042674125.1 Rhodococcus sp. NPDC056960
TGCTCGATGCCGCCCGCGCCGGCGGGCACGACCGAAGATCGGATGTCGTTCGTCGCCACCTTGCGGATCACCCGCCGATCGCTGTCACACAGCGCTTTCCCCTCACGACCGTAACGCCGCCGTGGCATTGTGGCGCTACGCGAGCGACAAGCTCCTGCATCGCGTCAATCCGGTTCGTTGACCGCGGTCCCATCCCCGCGTGGGCAAACGCAAAGTCCTCGAGTGGCCAGGCCAAACGCTCACACCACCAACACCATCCCGAACGAAACACGCAGCGGTGTGCCCAGTTCAGGGGACTAACTGAACAGTATTGCACGTAACTCGGACTCGACAGGCTCGTCGTCGAGGGACTGACGATCCTGTCGAGTCCGAGCAGAGGTCACCGATTACGAGTGTGCACTACCCTTCTGCCGGACCCGCCGAGGCTTCAGATCCGTGTATCCATCGCGTGATGAAGGATCAGTCGGTGTTATCTGCAGTGAACGTGATCGCAACCCGACCTACCGCTTGACGCTCAGCAATAGCAGAGATCGCTTCGCGGACATCGCTGTAGTCGAAGACAGTTGCCTTCGTCGGGCGCCGAGGTCCTGAGGCCAGCAACCTCGTCACTGCCGCCCACTGCCTACTCAGCTCACCAGGGTGACCCTGCATGAATTGGCCAGTCGCGACGCCGATCAGCGACAGATTGTTGAGCAACAGACGATTGACCTTGACCTCGGGTATCTTCCCGGCGGTAAATCCCATGATCAGGTAACGTCCGCTGGGCCGCAGGACCCGCAGACTGTCGATCAGCCGATCTCCGCCGACCGGGTCGAACACGATGTCGACGTTGCGCTCACCTATCAGATCCACGAGGGACGCTCTCCAGTCATGTTCCATGACGACGTGGTCCGCGCCGTGCCGCTGCGCGTACTCGGCCTTGGCGGTTGAGCTGACAACAGCGACTGTCACCATCCCGAGGGCACGTCCCAATTCGATCGCCGCGCTGCCCAGCCCCCCTGCCGCTCCGTGAACGAGGAGAGTCTCCCTTGAGGTCGCCTGAGCCCGAGTGACCAGGCCGAAGTGAGCCGCGACGTAATTGACCAGCATCGACGATGCTTCAGCTGCCGAGATACCTTCCGGCACGGCGAATACCGAGTCAGCAGGAACAGAGATGTGCTCTTGCCAGCTACCGTCAGGGGTCAGCGCGATAACGCGTTGACCCGTCTCCACTCCTGAGCCGGGCGGAGCCTCCCTAACGATGCCCACGGCCTCCACGCCGGGCACGAACGGATACTGCCGCACATGCTGATAGCGGCCCTCGATCGTCAGAACATCCGGATAGGTGACGCCAGCCACCTCCACGTCGATGCTTACGCCGTGCTCAACGGGAACCAACTGATGATCGTCGACTGCTTCGAGGCTGAGTCCGGTCTCTGACTCGGACACGACGACTGCCTTCATCGCGAAGTCACCTCCGGGTACCGGTTCATCACAACGGCCAGGCGATCGGCGACAAGCTCAGTCGGCCATTCCGTCGGCGCCGGTGTGGCGTCCTTGAGGAGCGACTTGGCGAGATTGAGCTTATGCACCTCGACGGGTCCGTCGGCGAGATTGAGGACGTGAACTTGTCTCAACCATTCCCACAGTGGCAGTTGGTTGCTGATACCCAGCGCACCGTGGATCTGGATACAGCGGGATACCACATCCTGCAGAGCCTGCGGAGCTGCGAACTTCACACCTGCGATCACCCGCCGGGCTTCAATCTCGCCGCCCTCGTCCACCACCCAAGCAGCATGCAGAACCTGCAGCCGAAACCGGTGCAAAGCTGCCCATGCATCAGCGATCTGCTCCTGCACTAGCTGCATGTCAGCGAGTCGCGCACCCTTGGCCGTCCTGCTGACCGCGCGCTCAAGCATCATCTCGAATGCCCGTCGGCACAAGCCCACGGTTCGCATAGCGTGGTGGAGCCTGCCGCCACCGAGACGGGTTTGCGCGACGGCAAAAGCATCGCCCTCACGACCCAGCATATTGCTTGCTGGCACGCGAACCCCGTCGAAACGCAGCAGGGCGTGACTTCCCTCACCGAGAGGATCACCGCCGAGGCCAAAGTGTCGTTCGATGGTAAGCCCTGGTGTATCCGCCTCGACCAGGAACATACTCATGCCCTGGTAGATCGGCAGGGACGGGTTGGTAACCGCCATGACGATAAAGAACGCAGCGGTTTTTGCATTGGAAGCGAAGAACTTGTGTCCGTCGATCACCCACGAGTCCCCGTCCGGCCCGGCGGTTGTCGTGAAGACGCCGGGATCTGCTCCTCCTTGCGGCTCTGTCATCGCGTAGCAGGAGAAAATTTCGCCGTTGAGTAGAGGATTCAGGAATCGGTTCTTCTGCTCCTCGGTGCCGTAGACAGCGAGGATCTCGGCATTGCCGGTGTCCGGCGCCTGGGTTCCGAAGATCGTCGGCGCCCACCACGAGCGGCCGAGTACCTCGTTGAGCAGAGCGAGTTGCACCGCACTTGCGCCGGAACCACCAAGCCGCGGCGGCAGATGGTAGGCCCACAGACCTTGATCGCGCACCTGCTTCTTGAGCGGGTCAATGATCGCCGACATCTGCGGAGTCGGCGGCGTGTAGTGCAGATCGGGAAGCAGCAGGTCGAGCGGCTCGACCTCATTAATCACGAAATTCCGAGCCCAGTCCAGCTTCTGGGCGAACTCGGGGTCGGTCGAGAAGCTCCACACCATGGTTACTAGTCCTCCTTCTACACGTCCCAATAATAAAACACCGATAGGTAATGCTGCTCAATCTGGCGTCCGAACCCGACCGCCGCGCCGCACTCGGACATCGGTCACGAATCCGACAGGCCGTCCTTGATCAGACCTGCCGCTGGTGGAAGAAGATGCTGTTCTCCACCAGACGACCGTTGCGCAGGGTGATTTGGACAGCCAGCATTCAGATTTTTCCGGTCTTGACTTCCGGGGCGAGATGTGCGGCGAAGACGGTATCTCCGTCGGGGACGGGCAACTGCAGTTTCGATGCTGCCATATCGAGGTCCTTGTTGAACTTGGCGGCCAGCGCCGGGAAGGCTTCACGGCCACTGTAGCTGCCGCAGTAGGCAATGAACGGCAGTTGATGGATCACAATCTTCTCGAAGAATCGTGTGACAACAGCGCGGCTCTCTCGAGTCTGTTTGTCTCGGTCCACTGTTCTTCTCCCTGTGTCCGAACTGACGTGCTCGGTCATCCAACTCCATCTTCCGTCACGAGCGTCCGCCCTGCATCGAGGAAGGATGCGCTCTCATCCCCGTACAAACCTTGGAGCGACAACACACGCAAGAACCATTGGTGGAGATCGAATTCCGCGGTGAAGGCGATGCCACCATGTATTTGCAACGCGGCCTCCCCGACTCGTCGCGCCGACTTGGAGGCGAATCCCTTGAGTGCGACGGCCGAAAGCTGGTCGCGGAGGTTCGAAGACGCCGCGTCCTCTACGTATGCCTCGAGACCAAATACGTCAAGGGTCATGTCGGCCAGAATCTGCTGGACGGGCTGGAAGGAGCCAATCGCCCGGCCGAACTGATGCCGCTGCTTGGCGTATTCGACTGACGAGTCGAGCAGGTGCCGGGACAATCCAGCAAGCTCTGCCGAAACAATTTGCCGAATTGTCGAGCGCAAGCGCACCAAGGTTTCAGACACCGGTCGGGTACCGGCAGTACGGAGAGTATCCTCTGCGCGAACCTCAACCCCCTCCAGTCGCAGGTCTGCAACCGGGAACGTGGGATCGATCGAACTTCGCGACTCGAGGTGCAGGCCGGGTGTCGTCGCAGGCAAATAGACAACGTCTGTCGAGCTACCACGATCACAGATGACGAAGAACGCATCCGCCCTCTGCGCGTACCTGACCATCGGTATCCAACCGTGAAGTCTTCCGTCGTTCTCGATAACGGCGTGTGCACGTGGATCGTTTCCCGTTGCCTCGGAATCGCCGAGCGCCACAATCGACGATCCCTCGCGCGCCTTCTTGAGTCGTGGGAGAAGAGTTTCGGGTGCATGGGGGTACAACAGCGGGAGCACAACCATGTGCTCGAGGAACGCCCCAGGAACCAGTTCGGCTCCGATCAACGAGAACAAGCCTGCAGCGGTGCTCGTGTCGAATCCCAGACCGCCGACGTCCTCGGCGAGTAGGATGTCGAACCATCCGGCGTCGGCAGCAGCCTTCCACATTTCGGTGGACCATCCGGCACGGCGGGCGTTTGCCCGGGCCTCGATGTGTCCGAAAGTACGCTCAACCATCGTCTCCGCTGCATGGACGACCTCGTCAGTCAACTCTGTCACCTGTTCACCGTCCTCGCGGGAGACCGAGAAGACGCTCAGCCACCAATGTTCTTTGGATTTGTGCGGAGCCTCCGTAGACTGAGGCCGCTCGGCCGTACAGGAACCGCTTGGTCCACCGCCGACCATGGTCAGTCGCCGGCGCTGTGCGAGTCGGACCCAGCAGGTCGAACCCCAGCCCCGTCAGCGCCTGCTCGGTACGTGTCAGCCACATCTTGTCGATCGAATCGTAGGGAGTGGGAACGGTGCCGGAGGCGAGCCGCTCGGCACTGCGTCGGGTCAGTGCCTCGAAGGCCTTGAGTTCGGCATGCAATTCACCTAAGCGCGTCAGAGCGCAGGCATCAAGCGGTTCCTCAGCGATGACTCCTACGAGGGCCGCGAGAAGGTCCCTGAAGGCCACTTCGTTCTCGAATCTGCGGCGGATCGAATAGCCAGCCCGTTCCCAACCGAGCGAGTCCATCGCCAGAGCCCACCCGCCATCGATCTCTCCTAGTACGTTCGACACCGGAACCCGGACTTCGTCGAAGAACAGCTCGTTGAACTCCGCATCGCCGTTGAGCATCGTGATGGGTTTTACCGAGACCCCGGGGGATCGCATGTCGACCAGAAGGTAAGTGATACCGCGATGGGGCCGATCGGCGTCTGAGCGGGTTCGCACCAGCAAAGCACACCAATCGGCATCGGTCGCCCAACTCGTCCAGACTTTGTGTCCGGTCACGATCAGGTAGTCCCCCTCGCGCCTTGCGGAGGTTCGAAGGGAGGCGAGATCCGAACCCGCGTCCGGCTCGGAAAACCCCTGACACCAAACCTCTTTTCCGGCCAGCAGCGGCTTGATGATTCGCTGTCGCTGCTCAGCGGTTCCGTACTTGAGAATCGTCGGACCGATCACCTCCAGGCCGATGGAACCGACGGGCTGAGGCGCGCGGGCCTTGGCGAGTTCTTCGTTGAAGGCGAGATTGTGGTGGGCGGACAGGCCGAGTCCACCGACTTCGCGTGGCCAGTGGATTCCAACCCATCCAGCAGCGTACAAAGCCTGATGCCATTCGCGTAGGAGCGGAGCCCTACCCTCGTATTCTGGCGGCAAGATGGGCACGGCTGTCCGAGAAAGCCAGTCACAGGCCCGCTGCCGGAACTCTTCGACGCTGATGCCGGCGGCCACCTTAGCGTCAGCGACGCGGGTCATCGGCGGGACTCTGACGAGTAGGCGGGCGGTCGCTGCTCCAAGGTCGCGAGGACGGCTTCTCGAGAGTCGGGGTGGCCGGAGATCTCACCGGTGAGGCTCTGCTCAAATGCATACCCCGGCTGAAGGTCCATCGTCTCAATCGCGTTGAGCGATCGCTTCGCCATTCTGAGGATCGGTCCGCTGTGTCGGGCGATGAGGCGGGCGTGCTCGCCCGCGGTTTTCATCACCTGTTCACGCGGGACGGCTTGCACAGCGCCGCCAAGCGCCACCAACTGGGCTCCGCTGAGGGGTTGCGCGGTGAAGTACATCCAGCGAACCCAGGGCTGCGGGATCAGCCGAGCGAGGTGTTTGGCACCGCCCATCACTCCGACACCGACCTCGGGTGTTCCGATACGAGCGTCCTCCGCAGTGACCACGAAGTCACACGAGGCCAGGATGGCGAGACCAGTGCCGAATGCAGCTCCCTGAACCGCACCGATCACCGGAACAGGACAGTCCTGGATCGCGAAGAACGCGGCGCGTACCTCGGCCATCCGGGCGTCGGAGTTCTCGGGTGAGAGAGTCGCGAATTCACCGAGGTCGTTGCCGGCACAGAAATGTCGACCTTCCCCCGCAAGCACGATGACCTTGACGGAAGCGTCGATCTGAAAAGGGTTGGCGAACAGCGCGCAGATTTCCCGATACATGTCTTGGCTCACCGCGTTTACAGGCGGTCGTGTCAGCCACACCGTGGCGATGGTATCGTCCACGGTCCAGCGCAAATTGGTGTAGTCGGACATGGGTGCCTTTCTTATGCACGTGAGTCATCTTGGATGGTTTCCCCACGGTGCAGGGAGGGACCGACGAGGGAGGACAAGAGACCAACTCGTCACTGAAGGAGGTCGGTGGACAGCAATCCCGGATCCAACCGCAACGGTCGACGGGACTCGAGCATGATGACCTGCCAGTTGATGCGCGGGTGGTTGTCCCATTCCCGACGCGATTTGTCCCGGGCGCGCTGCGGGAAACCGTGGTGGATGCCCTGCGGGTCGTGGGAAATCTGACCTTTGACCAACGGACGTCCGAGAGCGTCGCCTCCGTGAATGAAGGCAATCTCGTCATAGTCGGCATTGCGGTGGTACCACGGGATCCTCTCGACGCCCTCGACCGACTCGAACGGCCGTGGCAGCAGGTTGATGATGTTGACACCCTCGGCGATGAGGAAGACGTGCATCGACGGTGGGAGATGCAAGGTGTCGGACATGATCACATTCCAGTCGCGGATATTGAACGCGAGCGGAAAGTAGTCGCCCTTCCAACCTGCAACATCGAACGGATGATTCGACAGCATCAGCGTTGAGTACTCCCCGTCGTATTTCACCTGGAGTTCCACCTCCCCCCCCACTAACTGGGTTTCACAGGGCTCCGGTACGCGGACCACATCCGGGTCGAACGGCGCCTGCCTGCCCAGTCCGGTATAGGTCGGAGCACGAAGCTCGCCAACGGTCTCGATCCCGAGCGCATGGATCGGCCCGGATGTGATCACCCAGCGGTGCGTCACCGCCTTGGGGATCACCACATAGTCCCCAGGGCCGAACTCCACCGGGCCAAACTCCGTCTCGACAACACCGGTCCCGACATGGATGAACCAGCACTCGTCGCCGTCGACGTTACGCCGGACAAACGGCATCGATTCGGCGCGCCGAGTCAACCACACGGTGACGTCGTCGTTGAAGAACAGACGAGCCGGCCAGCCGCGAGCATCGCTGAGATCATCGGTCTTCAGGTCTAACGATGGAAAAGACGACGACCTGAAGCGTCCTTCTCCACGAAAGACCGTCGGGTCGTTCCTGCGGTATAGGACGGCCTGGCGGCCGTCGAATCCGCCACGCCCGAGCTCGTCGTCGCGCAGATCGCCGAGGTTCCGGTGGGCCTGCCGGCTTGTCTGTCCCTTGCTGTGCTGGATGAGGGTGCGCATACGACGAACTCCCTTACTGATCGCTTGGATTCCTAAAACCAAACTATGTTGGAATATCTACGACGTCAAGATACCAACGGGCGATCTCCGACGTTGCCGGACCTCCGTGCACCCGGCGGTGAACCGCCCTCGATCGAGTGGAGGCTGTTGACCTGACAAGGAGAATGTTGGTTATGCCTGCACCGAAGAAGTACGACGCCGAGACCCAGGAACGGCCCGTCCGGATGTATCGGGACCGGCTCGACGAGCACGGCGACCCGAAGGTCAGCCGCCCGTCGCCACGTCGGTGAGTTGCTCGGCATCGCGCCGGCGACGCTGCGGAATTGGATCGGGCGGGACGAAGCCGCCCCGCCCGGGGCTGCGGCTCCAGAACCGGACGCGTCGGAGGAACTCGCTCGTCTTCGCCGGGAAGTCTCCGAATTACGCAGGGAAAATGAGATATTGCATTCCGCGAGTGCACTTTTCACCGCGCGTCGGAGGTCGCCTCCCACTACGTGGGAGGTGCCCCGCTATCTTTTCTGGACCCTTTAAACGAGGGTGACTTCCATCTGGTGGCGGACACTGGGCCGATGGTCAATCCGTTCCTATTGTCTCGGCAGCGCCGCTCCGGTCGGGTATGCGCACCACAACCCAATGGATCCGTTCCCCGGGCAACACAGCGGCCGGTATCGGCCGAAGGTCGTGACGCGGGTGCCGCGCTGCATCCCGGACCACCGGTTCGACGAGCTGCTCGCACAGCTGGGTTCGCACCGTGACCGGGCACTGGTCGCGTTCTGGGTCTCGACCGGGGCGCGGGCCTCGGAGTTGTTGGGCGCCACGCTCGCCGATGTCGACCCTGGACAACAGTTGATCACCGTGATCCCGGAAGGGAACTCGGATGTTGCAACCGTTGCCCACCGCACCGGATGCATTCGTGTGGCTTCGGCTGCATCAGGCTCAGCTGGCCGGTCTGGTGCCAGGCTGGTAGGGACGAGCCGCTGCGGTGGACGCTGCGGCGCCCGTTCCGGGAGCTGCGCTACGACGCGGCACGCGCGATGTTCACCCGCACCAACGCTACTTGGGACACCCTCCAATCTGCGGGCGGGGCGCAGTAATACGCTCCGGCTACCCCACTCGCGAGGATGATCGCGGCAACCGTCGTCCCGACGGTGCACCCTCTTGGCGGGTGGCCGCCGTATGATGACCAATTTCACAATTGGTTGCTTATATTGTGAGTTAGTACCCATAATATGGGTAACTCATGGGTGCTGATGCCCACAACGGGGATGGATGGGTGCAGTCGCCGAAATCAGTGACACCGAAGGATCACCATGCCTGACAACACCATTCGGCCGCTCGACGGCGTTCGGGTACTCGAACTGGGTAATTACATCGCCGCACCGACCGCGGGCCGGATGCTCGCCGACTTCGGCGCCGAGGTCATCAAGGTCGAGCGCCCGAAGACCGGCGACGAACTCCGCAACTGGCGCCTGTACTCCGGCGACACGTCGATGCTGTACCGCACGATCAACCGGAACAAGAAGTCGATCGTGCTGGACCTGCGCACCGAGGAGGGCCGGCAACTCGTCCTCGACCTCGCCGCCGAGTGCGACATCCTGCTGGAGAACTTCCGGCCCGGCACCCTGGAGAAGTGGGGCATCGGACCGGACGCGTTGAACGCGGCCAACCCGGACCTGGTGATCACCCGCATCTCGGCGTTCGGACAAACCGGGCCGATGTCGCAGCGGCCGGGGTTCGCCGCGGTCGCGGAGGCCGCGGGCGGATTCCGCGAACTCGTCGGCGACCCGGACCGGCCCCCGGTGCGGGTGGGAGTGTCGATCGGCGATTCGATCGCCGGACTCTACGCGGCGTTCGGGGCGGTGATGGCCCTGTTCCAGCGGGAGGCCGCGAAGGTCGCCGGAACGCAGGGCCCGTCGCTGCCGCATCGCATCATCGACGTCGCGCTCAACGAATCGATCCTGTCGATGATGGAGTCGCTGATCCCCGACTACCTCGCGTACGGCGTGAAACGCGAACGCGTCGGCGGCCGAATGGAGGGCATCGCCCCGTCGAACGCGTACATCTGCAGTGACGGCAACAGCATCATCATCGCCGGCAACGGTGACGCCATCTTCCAGCGCTACATGGAGACCATCGGCCGCCCCGATCTCGGCGCCGACCCGGACCTGGCCACCAACGCCGGACGGTGGGCGCGCCGCGACGAACTCGACACGGCGATCGGCGAGTGGACGATTCAGTACTCGCGTGACGAGGCGCTGAAGATCCTCGACACCGCCGGGGTGCCGTCGGGTCCGATCAACACGGCCGCCGACATCTGCAGCGACGAGCAGTACGCGGCCCGCAACATGATTCAGCAGTTCACCGTCGACACCGGTGAGGCCGAGCCCAAACAGGTCGGGTTCCCCGGCATCGTCCCGGTGATCGGCGGGCAGTCGCTGCCCATCCGCAACGTCGGACCGGACCTCGGTGAGCACACCCGGGAGGTCCTCGCGACACTGCTCGGCAAGACCCCGGAACAGATCGACTCCATCGTCAACGACACAGTAGGTGGCCTCTCATGACGCAGTCCTTCGAATCACGCACCATGCTGCGCGACGTCACGTTGCGCGACGGATTGCAGTTGACGGGCAAGATGCTGCCCACCACAAGGAAACTCGAGATCGCCCGGCGACTCCTCGAACTCGGTGTGCCCGCGCTCGAGATCGGCTCCATGGCCCGCCCCGACCTGGTGCCGCCGATGGCGAACACCGTCGAGGTGATCTCGGAACTGACCCCGGAGGAACTCGACCGCTGCTGGGTGTGGGTGGCCACTCCCCGGCACGTGGAGAAGGCCGCCGCCGCCGGCGCCCGCCATTTCCAGTACTGCTTCTCGGCGTCCGATTCGCACAACCAGGCGAACATCGGCCGTTCCACCGAGGACAGCCTCGCCGCGATGCCCGCCGCGATCGAACTCGCACAGGAAGTCGGCGGCAGCATCCAGCTGTGCATCGCGACGTCGTTCACCTGCCCGTTCGAGGGCCGGGTGCCGGAGCAGCGGGTGATCGACATCGCCAACGATCCGCGCGCCCACGGCGCCGTCGACGTCGTCGTCTGCGACACCCTCGGCCAGGCCGTCCCCGCCGAGGTGTACTCCCTCGTCTCCCGGGTCCGGCTCGAGACCCCGCAACGCGGCATCGTCTACCACGGGCACGACACGTGGGGTCTGGGAGTCGCGAACAGTCTCGCCGCGGTCGCGGCAGGCGCGATGACCGTCGACGGCGCCCTCGGCGGGCTCGGCGGCTGCCCGTTCGCGCCCGGCGCCAGCGGCAACACCGCCAGCGAGGACCTGCTGTTCGCCACCCGCCCGGACTGGCTGAACCCCACCACGTTCGGCTCGCTCGTGGAACTGTCCGAGAAGACCCTCGCCGAACTCGGCGAGGCCAATCGGTCCAAGGCGGCGCAGGGCGCGCGCTCCAACGCTTCCGCGTTCGAGTGGGTCATCGGCGGCGGCCGATGAGCGACGATCTCCCTGGAGACTAACACCTGCGCTTGGCTGTCAGATCGGGCTCTGGGCTCTGGCGCCGCAGCTCTCTTCGACCGACACCCGGGCAACCGGTATCGGATGGGCATCGGGAGTTGGGCGCATCGGATCTCTTGCCGGACCCCTCGTTGGTGGAGCACTGATCGCACAGGGATTCGCTCCCACCACAGTCTTTTTACTCGCCGCGGTGCCGATCACGTTGTGCGCGATGGTACTGGCAGTGCTGTCCTGGCGCCTCGCGAAAGGGATTGGCACCGTCGAGGAATCGCCGGTTCACGAGGCCGGGACGGTCGTGAATGCGGTCGGAGACAGCCGCGCCGCACAAGCAGACGTGCAGTTACGATAGGTACACCAGAAACTCCGAAAACTTCACTACACGGATAGGAACTGACATGTCGACGAAGGCAACCGCTTTGGTGCAGTACGGACCGAAGCAGATGGAGATCGAAGAGCTGGACTTCCCGAAACTCATCGAGGGATCTGCGCTGATCCGCGTCGAGGCCAACGGGATGTGTGGCACAGATGTGGATTCCTATTATGGAGATGAAATCCCCGAACAGAAATTCCCACGAATTATAGGTCACGAAATCGTCGGTGTGATCGAGGAACTCGGTCCCGGTCGAAACCCGCGTCCAGGTCTGAAGGTCGGCGACCGCGTAGCGGTAAACCCGTTCATCGGATGTGGACGGTGCACGGACTGCCTCCGGGGCGACACCATGATGTGTCGCGGTTTCGGGTTCTGGCCGTACATGCACGGTCAGTTGCCTTTGGCTGAGGCGCCCGGGTTGTGGGGCGGGTACAGCACGCACGTATACGCACATCCCAACTCCGTGCTCTACCCATTCCCTGAACACGTGAGCGGGCTTACCGCGACTCTGTGGAATCCGCTGGCGGCCGGATTCCAATGGGGAGTGATCAACGGAGGTGTGGGCTTCGGAACCAAATTGCTCATCCTCGGACCCGGCCAGCGGGGACTGGCATCGATTTTCGCTGCCCGCGCAGTCGGTGCCGAACTGATTGTGTCCACAGGCGTCATCAAGGACGAACTCAAACTGAAGCGCGCTCAGGACTTCGGGGCGGATGCGGTCATCAACGTCGAAACCGAGAACCTCGTCGAGCGCGCCAACGAACTCACCAACGGCGAGGGCTTCGACGTCATCGTCGACACCACGCCCGGGGCGACACAACCAATACGTGATGCCATCGAGGTGTTGCGGCCTTCAGGCGGCACGATCGTCCTCGCCGGCGTCAAGAACCGCCCCGTCGACGGCGTCGACGTCGACAAACTGATTATCAAGCGCGCTCGGATCGTGGGCTCGATGGGCCAAAGTCACGACTCTTATCTTCAGGCTGCACGACTGCTGGCAACCGGTCGCTTTCCGGCGATCGACGAGATGCGCACGCATGTCGTGCCATTCGACAATTTCGAACACGCGGTCAAACTGATGGTCGGCGAGGTCGAGGGCGAGAACGCTATCAACGTCGTCGTCACGCCACCTGCAGGCTTGGTGTGACCAACTACCGCTCAGCGCTGGCGGCCTCCTCGGTGACGTCGCGGATCTCCTTCAGCACCGGTGTGACGACAGCCAGCACGTCGAGACCCTTTGTTGCGGTTGCGGACCAGAACGCCATCTTCACCCCGACTCGGATCTGGTCGCTGGTGCGGTCGAGGAACTTCTGGGCCACCAGGTTGCTGACCAGGCGTTGCACCGTCGACATGGGCAGTCCCGTCTCCTGCCGGATCTGGCTCAGCGTCAACGACGGACGGGCCAGGGTGAACGCGTCGAGGATTTCCTTGATCTTGCTCAGCACCAGCAACGGCTGAGCCTTGGGCGCCAACTCGGCCCCATCTTGTGCTCGCATGCGCTCGACGATAGCCCGCACAGGGTGCCCAGTTGGCCGTGGCGCCGTCAATGCCGTTAGGTGCCAGCGCCGAGGGAGGCACAGGGCGGGAGTGCGTTTGGTGGCCGCTCGGGGGGATCGGACGCCCTCATCACCGCCGGGGCTCTGGTTGTCGTCGGATGGGCCGGTGCTCCAGATCCGCAACCCGACGGCACGGTCAGCCGTTAACGCGAAAAGTGCGCGCGGGCACCGCAGCACATATGATGCCTATAATGTGAACTACTGCTCATAATATGGGTGGAGACGTGGCGGCGGGCACTCCGTGAAGGCATTTGCTCGGGCGTGCTGCCAGCAGTACGCCAACCTCCGCACGCATACGACTTCCTCAGGAGCCTTCCCCGTCATGCACGACACCCTCACCAACAAAATCCTGCGTCGCCATCTGACGGCCGGAGAACTGATCCCCGGAACGGACATCACCGTGCGCCCGGATCAGATCCTCATTGAGGACGCCACCGGCACCATGGCCGCCATGCAGTTCGAACAACTCGAGCTGGACTGCGTGCAGGTGCCTCTCGCGGTCATGTACGTCGACCACAACGTGTTGCAGATCGACGACAAGAACATGCAGGACCACCGCTACCTGCGCACCTTCTGCGAACGTTACGGTCTGCGATATTCACCTGCCGGACACGGGATCTCGCATTACATCCACCTGGAGCGGTTCACCAAACCCGGCGAGCTGCTGTTGGGTGCGGACTCACACACCTCCACCGCAGGGGCGGTCGGCATGTTCGCCACCGGCGCCGGCGGTCTCGAGGTCGCCGTCGCCATGGGCGGATACGGATTCACCTTCCCCTGTCCCCGCGTGATCGGTGTCGAACTCGTCGGGCATCTGCCCCACGCCGTCGAACCGAAGGACATCGTCCTCGAACTCCTCCGCCGATACGGGGTACGCGGTGGCCGCGGGGCGGTGTTCGAGTTTTACGGCGAGGCTGTCGAGACGCTCAACGTCTCCGGACGGGCAACAATCGCGAACATGGTCATCGAAACCGGTGCCACCACCGCCGTCTTCCCCTCCGACCCCCAAACCCTGTCGTGGCTGACCGCCCAGGACCGTGCACAGGACTTCGAGCCGCTCACCGCCGACGCGGGCGCCGCCTACGACGAGAACATCCGCATCGACCTGACCGATCTGGTCCCTCTCATCGCCGTTCCACACTCCCCCGGCAACGTCCTACCCGTCGCCGAACTCCCCGACACCCCGATCTCCCAGATCTGCGTCGGCTCGTCGGTCAACAGCTCCTATGAAGACCTCGCCACCGTCGCCACCGCCCTACGCGGACACACCGTGCACCCCCGCGTGCAGATGACCGTCACCCCGGGATCGCGACAGATCCTGCGCACCATCATCGAATCCGGCGTCTACCAGGACCTAATGCACGCCGGCGCCCGCATGCTCGAACCCGTGTGCGGACCCTGCGTCGGAATTGGCCAGGCACCCCTGCAGGGCGCCGCGTCCCTGCGCACCTTCAACCGAAACTTCCCCGGCCGCAGCGGAACCGCCGAAGACCAGGTGTACCTGTGCAGCCCTGCCACTGCAGCCGCCTCCGCGTTGACCGGCCGCATCACCGACCCCACAAGCCTGCCATCTCACACGATCCGCCCCGCCGCCACGCCGGACACCGGCATCCACGACACCCTCATCACCGCCGTCCTTCCCGCCCAGATCCGCCAGGCCACCGTCGTCGAACGCGGACCCAACCTGGTCTCACCCCCACTACCCCAACCCTTACCCGACCACCTGCGCGCACGGGTACTAATCACTGTCGGAGACGACATCTCCACCGGAGACATGGCCCCGGACGGGGCGATCGCCATGTCCGTGTGGTCGAATATCGCCTTATGCGCGAAATTTATGTTTAACCGGCTCGACCCCGACTTTTACGATCGCGCACAGAGCTGGACCGGCGGCATTATCATCGCCGGCGACAACTACGGGCAGGGATCCTCCCGCGAACACGCCGCGCTCATCCCCGTCTACCTCGGCATCCGCGCCATCGCGGCAAAAAGCTACGCCCGTATCCATCGGCGCAACCTCATCGCCGCCGGCATCGCCCCACTCGTCCTCGCCGACGACACCCCCACACTCGACATCGGCGCCACCCTGAACGTCACCGGTCTGCGCACCGCGATCCTCGACGGGGCCGACACCATCACTGCCACCATCAACGACCGAGACCCGATCACCGTCAGCCTCGACCTCACCTTCGGCGAACGCGCAGTCCTCGCTGCCGGCGGCCTACTCGCCCACATCCGAACAGGAAACCGAACCCCAGTCCCCGACCCCACCCACATCTGAATCACAACAACATTTTTACCCGCCGAGACCGGCACGCTCCCCGCCGGGAACCGCTGAGCGGCCCGCGGCGCGGTGGGAGACATCGCGTCTCCGTGTTCCCAAGCCGCCTCGCTCCCTCCAGATTCCGCAAAGCAATCTGATTCAATCGGCGCGTTCTCCAACGTTTCCGACTGGGAAACGAGGCCGGGATGCACGGAGCCTGCCGTACCCCCACAGCTTGATAGTCGGCGTTCTCCGCAATGAATTCACACAAGGAATGTCCGAACATCGGTACGGCGACGATCGTCGGCGGAAACGCCCATTACGGCACGCCTGGTCGTGCAGTACTCGTCTCGAGACGAGTACGGCGAGTGCCCCCGCTATCGCTCCACTTTCGCCACCAAGGGCCAGAAGGACGACCCGATTGAGTTCGGAATCAAGCGTGCCCGTCTTCACACACCGCGAGGCCACGAATGGACGATCGCCCCGCACCGAACTACGGTGCGGGTCCTTCGTCACGACATTACAATGGATAATCGTCTTGCAGCGACGGTCAGCGGCTACGCTTGCGGCGCGTAACTCCAGTGTCGCCCCGCCGAGGGCGAATCTACGATCTGTTCGCAGATTTCGTCCGGTGGATTCGCCTACGAAATCCATTCGTAAATGGTTGTGTCGTTGAGACTTGATCGCGATCTGGGCGCTCCCGAGCAGCATATGCATGATGTGGCGGACGCGTTCCTGCCGGCGGGCCACGGCCTGCCGGAACGGCATCCCCGGCGTCGCCTTCATCTGCGGAACGATCCCCTCCACATCATCGACACCACCAGCATGATGCCCGGCATCGAGCATCGCCTGCTCCTGCGCCATCTGCGCCTCGTCCTTCTCCTCCGACATCCCGATCGGACCGATCATCGTGCCGTTCAGGAACTGCTTGACCACCGGCTCCTCCGAGGTCAACAACACCTCCCGCGGACCGAACATCACCAAATGCCGACGGAACAGCATCCCCGATGTTGTCCGGCACCGTCCGCGCCAGATTGATGTTGTGCGACACGATCAGAATCGTCGCATCGATTTCCGCATTGATATCGATCAACGTCTGCGAAATGAAGGTGGTACGCACCGGATCCAGACCCGAGTCCGGATCGTCCACCAAAATGAGCTGCGGATCCAGCACCAGCGCCCACGCCAACCCGGCACGCTTACGCATACCACCGGAAATCTCCCCCGGCAGCGTTTCCTCCACCCCGAGCAGACCGACCAGCTCCATCTTCTCCATCACGATCCTGCGGATCTTTCGACATCGGGCGCAGGTGGTCCAGCACGCACTCCAGCACGAGCCGCAACTCCAGCTTGGGCCAGCGCCTCTCCAAGGCAGCGATGGCGGCCGATCCCGAACGTGAGGTGTCAGGACAAGCCAGGCGGTCAATGTCGAACTCCTCGGCGTTCGCGAACTTTGAATCGCCGCCTCGCGTTCCAAGTGCCCGTACATCGCCTGCAGCACAATCACCAGGCGACCACCTCGCCCGGGATCGAGGGCCGGCCCCGAGCCGAGGGGGAATAGGTCGGCGAATAACTCCGCCGGGAACAACCGGTCCCGGTGCTCGGACAGCAACGCGAGCGCACTGCCCGGCTCCAGCAGATGCGCGGCCGCCGACTCCACATCCAGCAGTTCACGCTGCTGATCAGCATCACCCTGCACACCCACAGGATTTCAGGCACAACCGACCACCGCACCACGCCGCACGGATTGTTCAGCAGTCTCCCAGTGAGGCTTCGCCTCTGACCGCCGAGGTGGGGGCTGGTCTGAGCCGGTGGGTGCGGTCAGGCTGGATCTATGGTTGCGACGGTGACGGTACCCGATCTTCTCGACACGCATGTGGGGTTGGATATCGAGTGTCTCGATCGGATCTATCTCAACGGCTACGTGCCGAACCTGCAGGTCGGCGGGCAGGTGGTGTCGTTCATGACCGCGCATCTGGGTAATCCGATTCCGTCTCCGGCGATCATGGAGAAGATCGGCACGGCGTTCCGCAGCTCGGTGCGATCGTTCGCCGAAGCCAATCACATCCCGGTGGTGCGGTTCTCCAAGGGTGACCGCAAGATCGACGTGATGCGGCCGTACCTGACCAGGCAGGCGGAAACCGGCCGGTCGGGAGTGGCAGCTATCGGAATCGCGCAGGAGTTCCAGAACGTGTTCGCCGCAACCCGGCGCGAGCGCAACAACGGGATTCCGTGGTTCTCGTTCACCAAGGCGGACCGGCGGGTGTTGTGTTTCTACTTCTACCTGGGACACCGACTTCGGACCCGCGTTCATCAAGATCTGTTCCTACTTTCCTTATCCGATGAAGGTGTGGGTCAACGGGCACGAATGGGCCAAGCGGCAGGCCCTCGCCGCCGGGATCGGGTTCACCGCACTGTCCAACGGATTCGCCGCGACCGACGATCCGGAAGGGTTGCAGGCGATCTGCGACCGACTCGGGCCGGGAACGATCACGGTGTTCTTCGAACGTTGGATGAGTCGGCTGCCGCTGCCGTTGACCGACGCCGACCGTGACGCGGGCTACCGGTGGGAGCTGTCGATGCGGCAGATCGAGATCTCCCGCACGATGGTCTTCGACGCGCCGCGACGGGCCCGGGCATTCTTCGAGGCGTTGGTGACCGACAACCTCGACCTCGGCCGGCCCGACAGCGTGGAACTGATCTTCCACGGACCACGCCGTCTGGGCAGGCCGCCGAAACTGGACTGCGTGGCGAAGACGAAGATCGTGACCCGGGACACCGAGGTGACCGTCAACGCGTTCTACAAGCATTCCCGGATCAAGCAGTACCTAAAGGACGGGCGGGCACTGCGCATCGAGACCGTGATCAATTCGCCCGACGACCTCCGCTGCCACCGCCGCCTGCCCCATCTCGACGAACTGCAGGTCAAAGCCCGTGCCGTCAACCGGCGCATGCTCGATACTGAACGTGTCGGCCAGAGCTGTGTCCTTGCGAGCCCAGCCTTTGAGCGGGTCGCGCTCCCCACGCTCACCGCGGACGGGAGGAGGGCCCCGGCCCTGCGGTTCGGTGATCCTCGGGTCATGGCCCTGGTCGGCGCCCTGTGCGTCAGCCTCAACGCCGTCGTCGGATTCACCAATCGGAGCCTGCGCGCCCGGGTGACCGCCCTGCTTGGCGTCGGCTACACGATGAACCAGATGAGCTACGACCTGGCCCGGCTGCGCCGCAACGCACTGATCGAGCGCCTACCGCACACCAACACCTACGTCCTGACCGACGACGGACAGCGAATCGCGATCTTCTACACCAAGGTCCACGACCGGCTCCTCCGCCCGCTGCTGGCGGCGAATACCCCGCCCGCACCGCCGGACCTGCGTCAGGCCCTGAAAACCATCGATCACCACGTCCGCGACTACGTCGACACAGCACGACTCACCGCGGCCTGAAAACTCGAGACAAGTCCGTGAGTCGCTAGCGACCAAGGTTCGCTAGATAAGATAACGACCCGGTGCCGTCATGTCATGGAGGACACAGTCCTTCATGACATGAGAAGCCACGACACATAGGTCTCGTACCTTGCGGTGTCCCTGTCACCTTCGATCAGGCTATTGCAGATGCATGCAGGACTCGAGGTATCCCGTATGACGAGCGATGACCCAGCCAGCGAACTCGGTCGCCGACCCCTCGAAGAGCCGCGATGTTCGATGCCGTTGGGTGGTAGCCGGAATGATAGGTCGCGGTCGAGCCGATCCATTCCGCGAGCCAGGCGCGCGAACGTCCTGATCTGTTGGTGTGCGTCAACCCTCCTGACGATCTCGTCGATTCTCGTTGCCGTGTCTCGTTCAGTCCGCATGCGCCGCGATTCCGTTCGGGCGGAAGCTGATGAGCACCTTGCCGAATACGTCACGGGACGCCAGTCGCTCGTGGGCGGACTCGATGTCGGGGAAGACGAACGTGCTGTCGATGACAGGAACAAGTGCGCCCTTGTTTGCGAGGTTGACGACTTCGAGTGCCTCGCGCTTCGAGCCCTGCGGCCCTGAGCCCAGGAAGGACAGACCGCGCCGCACCATATCGTAAATGTTTACGGTGCCGGTGTCTCCGGTCATCAGGCTCATGGCGACGATACGTCCGCCGGGGCGTAGACACCGGCAGTAGTCGTCCCAGTAGGCGCTGCCGACGACGTCGATGACGGCGTCGATCTCGCCAACCTGGTCGATGATCTTCTCCGCCCACCCGGATTCGCTGTGATTGACTGCGAGGGTGACGCCGGACTCGTGCAACTGAGCCAGCTTTGCCTCCGAACCGGCCGTTGTGACAACACGTACGCCAAGTTCGGCCGCGAGTTGGATCGCCGCCGTTCCGACTCCGCTGCCTCCTGCGGAGATAAGCACGGTCTCGCCTGGGCGTACAGCCGCACGTGTCACCAGCACGTGCCACGCGGCGTTATAGACGGATGGAAAGGCTGCGGCGGTTTCTAGAGAGATGCTCTTCTCCAACCGGTGCACGTTCACAGCGGGCACAACGACGTACTCGGCGAAAGTCCCGTCAGTCGTCTGACCGAGCGTTCTACGAGTCTTGCACAAGCCCTCTTCGCCCGCGAGGCAGAAAGCACACTCAGTGCAGGAAATGGCGGGGTTGATCACGACGTGGTCGCCGACTCGGACATCCTCGACGCCGTCGCCGACGGCCTCGATGGTGCCGGCACCGTCAATTCCGAGCACGCGCGGAAGCGGTGCAAAACGGCCGTCCCTCGTGTGCATGTCCGCCCTGTTACACGCGGCCGACACGAGTCGCACGAGCACGTCCCTGGGACCACAGTGCGGGATGTCGCGCTCTTCAACACGCAGTGACCCATCAGGGTACGCAACGACTACCTTCATGACTTGCTCCGCTCTCCTCGCCCGAGCGCAGTTTGACCCACGCGGGCATTCATGTGCACATAAAGCATCGCTTGACTTCACACGCGCCTTGCGCCGAGGTAGGCGTCAATCACGAGCGGATCCATGGCAACCTCGTCCGGGCTACCGCTCCTGATGACAGCCGGACGGAATTACGGTCATACGATCCGATAGGCGCAAGACGTCTGTTGAATCACGCGGTTCCCCTCGCTGAGTCTGGCGGGCGAGCGAGCACCACCACCAGCCCCGGGCCATACCAGTGTGGCCCTCGCCATAGATTACCAAACGTCTATTGGTTTTGACAAGGAACTATCGCGCACGTGATGCAACTGCGGTACCCTTCGCACGGTCGCGTCCCGAGAGACGGCGGTCACATTATCCCGGCGTGCTTGATTTGCAAGGTTCAACGGGACATTGCAAACCCGGCAGCCCGCAGGCGATACCGCTCGACTAGCCTAACGCTGATTGGTCACTGGTTCGACCACGACTTCCTCGGCCGCGACGCACTCAATGCGGAGGCCGCCGCTCCGCGCCGCAAGACCGCCGAGCCGGAGAATCTGGTGGCTCTGTGATGCCTTCGGGCCTGTACGATGCGGCGGCTGAAGTCTGTTCGCTCGCGGATCTGTCGGTGCGGCGATCTACGGTGACTTCCGCGACGAGCAACAGGTCGCCACCCACTGCCCCAGACCGGTGCTCCATCCCCCGGTCCTGATCTACGGAACATCTCCGCAGATCGGTCGGCGTGCGGTGGCAGCCTGTTTCTCTACCATCGACCGAGTGCGGATGTGACGTCGCGGCCGCGCGGCGGCCGGATCGGCGGCGGATTTGTCGGCCCCGGGTCGTTAGGAGGCTGTGGTGCGGCGCGGCCGGCGGGCGGCGAAGACGGCCACGGTTCCAATGACGGTGATCTCGACGGACTCGAATGCGGCCGACAGTGCGGTGCGCAGCCCGTCCTCGTCGTCGGCGGTGTTGTCGAATGCCTTGATCGGCCCGTTGTACAGGGCACACAAAGCACGGCCGAACAGGTTGTGGTCCACACCCTTCCCGAGGATGGTGGAGCCGAAGAACACCCCGTCGTCGGCGACGACCCGGGCGATGTGCCCGAACGCCTGCCCCTTCTCGGGCCAGGTTCCGGGGATGCATTGGAACACGAAGTTCGCTGCCACCGAATCGAATACCCCCACGGCCGGGTCGATGGGGCGAGGATGCTGCCGGTGTGTACGGCGGGGGTGATGCCGCGTTCGGCGAGCCGGCCAGTGGTCATCACCATCGTGTTGATGTTGAGGTCCATCAGGGTGATCTCGGGCACCGCGGTGGGGTAGGTGGCGTGGTGGAGGTACCAGCCGGTGCCGAGGCCGATGTTGAGGTGCCGGGCACCGAGGTCGGTGAGTAATGGGCCAGGAGCCGCTCGCGGGGGCAGCGCCAGGCGTAGTTGTTACTCCACTGCAGCACGAACGTGTCATAGGCGGCCAGGACGATCGGGCTGCACTTCTTGGCGCCGTCCTTCTCCGCCTGCGTGACCTCAGCGCTCATGTGTTCGTTTCCCCCTGATCGTCGATGTGCGTAGTGACGCTGGTCCCCCGCAGGGCCAGAGGCGATGGCAACGGTCCCGCGCGTACGCGTCGCCCGGGCACCACGCGCCCGCCCTCGACTCCCCCACCCGAGACCTCTGCGCTATTCGTCTGGTCCTGTTGCACACCAGCATATTTCACAGTGAACAACAACTTTCGGTGCCCGACGGGAAGGGCAGTTGGTCAGTCGGTGCGGCGGCGGGACTTGGGGAGGTCGGTGCGCGCACACTGACCGGGCCGGTTCTTCGCCCACTCGATGATCTCCGACCGCGGAAAAAACCGACGGCCAGGGACAGCAGCAGACCGGCGACGGCGAGCTGCGGTGCGTACCGCAGCGGCGGCAACGCCTTCTCCGCGGACGCCGCCCCCAGCGCGACATAGCACAATGCGATAGCGAGGGCGACGACCATACCGGCGGCGAATCCGTCCCCGACATCAGTGTAGCCCTTGACGATCAGAGCCGCCGCCACCATGAGGCTCGGTCCCAACAGCAGTCGCGCCACGACCGCCAGCACCACGGCGCCCCGCCTCACCACCGTTTGCCGCCTCGCAGCAGCGTCGCCACTCCGACGACGGCGATGAGTAGCACAGTGATCTCAGCGAGTGTGTCCAGGCCGCGGAAGTCGGTAATGATCACCGTCACGACGTCCTGCCCATGGGCGCTCGGCGTGAGACGGATGTACTCCTCGGCCACACCTGGCGCACTGGTCGGCGCGGAAAGAAATCCCCAGATGCCGGCAAAGGCGGCGAGCCCGGCGACACCACCGGCGACCACATTGCGCCACCGCCGATGCGGAGGTCCGGTGCGTGGCAGCACCGCGGTCCTGGCAGGGCCGTCGTCGTGGCCTCGGGTCGGTCCGGCGCTGGGCAGCCGGGAGAACGCGGCAATGAAGACGAGGGTGATCATCGTCTCGACGAGCACAGCCACCAATGCGACGTCGGGCGCGGCGACCAGCGCGTACACGGCGCCAGCGCGAAGCCGACCACCGACAGTGCCAACACCATCCCGACCCGCGGGCCGGCCCGGCCGGTCGCCAGTGTCGCGATGATGACCAGGCTCAACAGCGGCAGGACCAACCAGTCGGTACCGCGCACCCAGCCCACGGCATACGCGCCGGCCGTCGGCGTGGCGGCGAAGGCCAGCGCGGTCAATACCCCCGCGGGAACGAACACAGCCGCGACACTGCTGCGCAGATCGCGCACCTCCCAATTGTGGACCGCCGCGGAGACGCGCGAGAGCGCCCGCAGGCTCCTGGTGTAGACCCGCAGCGGGCCTGTCCACTCGCCCGTCCGTACCAACGACCGCGACAACCCATCCCGCAGGCGCGGTAGCGTCAACAATGTGAACCCCAGTGCCCACGCGCTCAGGGCCATCAGGTTCGCCGGGTGCGCATCGAGATGGTAGGCGGGGGACACGTTCACCGGCGCCGCATTGGTGACGCTGCCGGCGTCCGCGGCCAGACCGCTGAGCAGTTGTGGCACAAGCCCGCCGAGCACGACTCCTCGGTACCTTCCAGGGCGAACGCCGCCGTTAGGTACTCGTCGTAGGGAGTGAACTCGCCGGGTTTCCTGTTCTGAAGCAACAACTTCTATCCTCGGTCGGTATCGGTGGAAGATCGAACGCACCATCGCCTGGCTCACCGGCTACCGACGCCTGACCATCCGCTACGAACGCTACGGAGAACATTTCGCCGGATTCCTCCAACTCGCCGCCGCACTCACTTGCTTCAAGAAACTCCGACTTGTATGAGTGTCAGCGGTTCGTGACCGGGTCAGCTACCCGTAACGTCCCGTAGCAGACCGGAAGAGCTGACTCGAGAAACTCCTGTCACCCACGTTGGGTTGACCATTGTGGGGTGTGTCCACTCTCCCGGTCTGCGTTCGCGGAGTGACTGAAGAGAGGCGTGACCCCGAGCTGCTGTGAGAGGTACTTGAAGTCGGATTGTCCTCCGCGGATTCCCCACCCCTGGCAGAGAAGGGAACTGTCTTCCATGATTGTCATCGGCATCGATCCCCACAAGTCCACCCACACCGCGACCGCGGTCGACCCGGCCACCAACACCGACCTCGGCTCGATCCGCATCGACGCCACCCGCACCGGTTACAAGACGCTGATCGCCTGGGCCAAGACCTGGCCGCAGCGCACCTGGGCGGTCGAGAACGCCTACGGTCTCGGACATCACCTCGCGCAGTGGCTGCTCGTTCTCGGGGAGGTCGTGCTCGATGTCCCGACCACCGCCACCGCCCGGGTGCGGGAACTCTCCCGCGGCGGCCGACGCAAAAACGATCGCATCGACGCAGCCGCGGCGGCGTGCGTAGCCACGATGCAGGGCGACGCCCGACCGGTCGACCCGGAAGGTCCCGCCGAGATTCTCGGACTACTCGACGAGCGACGAACTAATTTGTCGGGCAGTAGAACTCGCATCACGAATCAGCTTCACGCCCTACTTCGGCAGCTGCTTGCCGGTGGTGCTCCGACCTCGCTGACCGCTGCTGCGGCGTCCGCCCTGTTGCGGGGCTTCCGCGCCAAGAGCGCTGTCGACCGGATGCGGGTCGGGCTGTGTCGGGATTTGATCGCCGACATCCGCCACCTCGACGACCAGCTCGCGACGAACGAGAAGCAGATGGCCGAGACCCTCGACGCGCACGGCACCCGCCTGCGCGAGGTCGACGGGATCGGTGCGGTGACTGCGGCCCGGCTGATCGGCCGCACAGGCCGGCCCGATCGGTTCCCGAGCGCGGCGGCCTTTGCGAACTACAACGGCTCGGCACCGGTCCAGATCGCCAGCGCCGACACCGACCGGCACCGGCTCTCCCGCTACGGCGACCGACAGCTCAACAGCGCGCTCTACACCGTCGCGGTGGTCCAGATCCGAATGCCCGCAAGCGCCGGGCGCAACTATTACGACAAGAAAATCGCCGAGGGCAAGAAGCCGGCAGCGGCCAGGCGCGCCCTCAAACGTCACCTGTCCGATCACGTCTGGCGCATCATGCTGGCCGACGAAAAGCGTCGCCTTCAACCACAGACAAATATATCCGCCAGGGCCGCTTGACAAACAGAGAGGCACCCCACATGAGACACGTTCTTAATGCGAACCGAAGATCGGGGTTGCACAAGCAAAGTGGCATTTCGGGAACCTGAGCCGCCCGTCGTGTGGGGGCGTCCGAATCCCTTTCTGCCGCTGGTTCGTTACGTGCGACAACCTGGTGCCAGCCGAGGCCGAGTTTTCTCAATGCTGGGCGACATAGCCGAGTCGTCCGAGCCATATGACCCGGTGCGACACAGTCGCGCGCCATGAGCTGATAACCCGGGCATCCGCCAACGCGAAGGTCGAGTCATTCGCCCCACTGATTCGAACCAGCTCGGCGACGCTGCATCTTCCGCTACTGCGCGAGCGCGCGGCCGTCAACGTGGTCGCGACCGACCCAGAGAAATCGTATAGGGAGATCCTCGACCAAGCGCAAGCCCAGCATCAAACGATTATCGAGGCCGTCGTCGCACATGACCCGGGACGGCTGAGGCGCGGCGCGGCGCCACATTCAGCGAACACTCCGCCTCGCACCCCACTATCGCTGAGCCCCCGGATCGCCTTCCCTTCGACACTCGCCGGGGCCGAAGTCACCGGCGCAACGAACAACACGAGCACGATCACCGGGGCGGCCGACGGAATAGAGAGACCTTTCTGCGTGCGCACAGTGCGGCGAGTCACATACGAGGTCCCTGACGGTCAGATCCCGAATGCGCTCCTCCGGAGGACCAGATGGCCGTACGATGACACGGGCTGAAGCGTGGGGCCCCGCCTCGCATCGCTGACAGAGCCCGCGAGACGAGGCGTGGCAAACGTATGGTTGAGTCAACCATCGAGTGCGCCCGGAACAACCTGAGCGGCGTCCAGAGCCTACGGAGGAACCCCTAGACCGAGGCCCGCGCGCTTCTCGACCGCCCGAGGCTCGGCTCCTGACAGAAGAGCCCGCCGTCGGCTAACCTACTTGCTGCCGGGGAAGGCTGAATAGTTGGGATTGCCGGCCTTGATCGCGTCGGCGTTGCCCTGCTGGACCTGATTCGGGACGGGGTGGGTCATGATGTGCTGCTTGTTCTGGCGGATCGCCTCGAGCACGAGCCAGCCGGTGGCCTTCGGGGTGATGTAGGTGAAGACGTCGTCGGTGGTGTCCGGGTCGTTCACCGGCTCCTCGACCTGGTCCGGCTTCTTGTCCGCCAACGGGTTCCCACCAGGGCTGTTGTAGTCAGACCATGGTTTGACATAGCGAGTCTCAGACTGCTCCTCAACCGGGCGCAGACGTTCGCTGGTGACGATCCGGGTCCGAACCGCGCCCGGGTGCAGCAGCGTGACGCCGATGTCCTGGGCCGCCAGCTCCTTGCGGGCCGTGATCGAGAAGGCGTCGACGGCGGCTTTCGAGGCGTTGTACGCGGAGTGCCCCGACGCTAACACCACGGTGGCAAGGGACGACGTGTTTACGATGTGTTTCTTACCGGGAGTCTCTCGCATTCGCGGGACGAAGGCGAGGTGGCCGTGAAGCACGCCTTTGAAGTTAATACCCATGATCCACTCATAATCCTCCAGGCTCGTGTCCCAGCTGGCCCGGAACGGACGCAAGGTGACGCCAGCGTTATTACAAAGGATTTCGATCGAGCCGAACTCGGAATACGCGCGCTCGGCCAGCGCTTGGACTTGCTCGAACTTGGAGACATCGGTGGCGACCGCGATCGATTTTACGCCGCGCTCGGCAACTTCTTTGCCAACGATCCGGGCGGCATCGGCATCGATGTCGGCAACGACTACGTTCACGCCGGCGTCGGCGAGTGCGAGTGCGATCGAGCGCCCCATCCCACCGCCTGCTCCCGTCACTACCGCGGACATATCTTTGACGATCTCCATGGAGTATTCCTTACCTCTGCGCTGAGAACTGGTCGCCCAGTCGCACGGCCCTTCGCCGTCATGCACATCATAGCGACGCTAAGCTTGTTATTTAACATTGTTGGGTTTCACTTTCTGGCTCCGTGACGTCGATTTCCTGCGTTTCCCGACGTGATGGTGCTGGGCGGGGCGGATGTTCCTCGAGCCGGGTGGGCGTCCGGGACCGGATCGAGTGGGTTTCGGTGCACTGGCAAGAGTGGGCATGGTGGCGCGGATGCGCGGAAACCCGCGACGGACGCGGGCCGGCGTCAACCGTCGCGGTGGGGCGGGTCGTTCCCACGGACGGCGTAGGTCTTCGGCGAGCGGCCGGGCGAGCCGGAGTTGAGTGTGCGCAAATCAGGACGATCCACGTCCATCGGTCGGCCGCCGCGTCCTGGGCGAACCCGATCGAGGCCCGCGCCTGCGCGATGAGACTGCCGATGCAGAGTCCGATGTACATCGCGGCGCCGAGGCCGATCGCGGTGCTGTTCGCGACCAGCACGTCACCGTTGCGCAGTACCCGCAGATTGATCAGCGGGTACGGAGTGCGCAGAATCCGACGGTCCACGGAGAGTTCCAACCCACCGGGAGCCTTCGCTGACGGAAACGAGAAGGGATGCGAGTCCGGTACCGAAAGCAGCGCACCCGGCACGTCGAGCGTGTTGCGTAGTGCCTGCGTCGGGGCCTGCGGGAACGACTCGCCAGACGACGAGGATGGTGGTGGTGGCGGTCAGGAACAGGACCGCGAAACGGAACTCGAGAGTCTTCTCCTCGGCTGTCAGCCGCTCCGCAAATTGATCAATCTAATTGACTAAACGGGAAGACTCACACAGGTCGCCGCCAGGATCGTTCGCACCGATCCCCGTCAGCGATATCCTCGGAAGGACACCATCGAGAGGTGAGTCCACGGGAATGTGCGCTGGTCGTGCCGTCGGAACCAGCGCGCGGGCCGATGAGCCGACGGAGTGAGTAGACCGTCCGATGGGTGAAAGTGATCCGCTCGACACTCAGCGATACCCGCCCTCCCCGGCCGCGGAGTTGGCGGGCGCCGGGTTCGGCGACGCCGTGGAGATCGGTCGCGGCGGTTTCGGTGTGGTCTACCGCTGCACGCAGGCCGACCTCGACCGCACCGTCGCGGTGAAGGTGCTCACCGTCGACCTCGACGAGGAGAACTGGGCGAGGTTCTTCCGGGAGCAGCGGGCGATGGGCCGGTTGACCGGGCACCCGAACATCCTGAGCATTCTGCAGGTCGGCGCCACCGAAAGCGGACGTCCCTTCATCGTGATGCCGTACCACCCGCAGGATTCCCTCGACGCGCTGATCCGCCGCGACGGGCCACTCGCACTGGACCGGGTGCTGCGGCTCGGAGTGAAGATTGCCGGGGCGGTGGAGTCGGCGCACCGGCTCGAGATTCTGCATCGCGATATCAAACCGGCGAACATTCTGCTCTCCGAGTACGGCGAGCCGGAGCTGGCAGACTTCGGCATCGCACACATCAGCGGCGGCTTCGAGACCGCCACTGGTGCGGTCACCGGGTCGCCGGCATATACCGCGCCGGAGGTGCTCGGTGGTGATCCGCCGAGCCTGGCCGCCGATGTCTACGGCTTGGGCGCGACCCTGTTCAGTGCGTTGACCGGTCATGCGGCGTTCGAGCGGCGCAGCGGGGAGCAGGTGGTTGCGCAGTTCCTGCGGATCACCACCCAGGAGGTGCCCGACCTGCGGAAGCACGGGATCGACGCCGACGTGGCCGCAGTGATCGCCCGTGCGATGTCCCGCGAACCCGGTGATCGTCCGGCCACCGCCGCCGACTTCGGGGAGGAACTGCGACGGCTCCAACGCGACCACGGCGTCCCGGTCGACGAGATGGCCCTGCACGCCGAAGCCGACGCGCACGAGAACGGACAACAGTCGTCGGTGCGCGGCGGACGATTGTCGCCGCCCTCCTCCACGCTGGGCGCGACGGGAAGCCTCCCCCTGGAGCTGACGAGTTTCGTCGGGCGGCGGCACGAGCTGACCGAGGCGAAGAACCTGCTGACCGCATCCCGGTTGGTGACCTTGACCGGAATCGGGGGTGTGGGCAAGACGCGGTTGGCGATGCGGGTCGCGGCGGCGGTGCAGCGCGAAAACGCCGACGGTGTGCGGTTGGTCGAGTTGGGGGAACTGCGCGAGGAGTCGTCACTGGTCGACGCGGTGGCCGCCGCGGTGGGGGTGCGGGACCACTCAACTCGGCCGCTGCGCGAGGTCCTCGCGGAGCGCCTGGCGGTGCAGGAATTGTTGCTGGTGCTCGACAACTGCGAACACATCGTGGACGCAATCGCAGAACTCGTGGGCCACTTGCTTCGGGTATGCCCGCGGTTGCGGGTTCTGGCCACCAGTCGCGAACCCCTCGGTATCGGCGGGGAGGCAGTGCTCCGGGTTCCGCCGCTGAGCGTCCCCGATCCCGACCGGACGCCGTCGCTCCGGTGGGTACCCAAATACGATGCGGTGTCGCTGTTCACCGAACGCGCGGCCGCCGCGGTTCCTGGATTCGCGCTCACCGAGGACAACGCGCAGTCGGTGGCCCGGATCTGCCATCGGCTCGACGGGCTGCCGTTGCCGATCGAATTGGCTGCCGCCCGGTTGCGAGCGATGTCGCCCGAGCAGATCCTACGGCGGCTGACCGACCGCTATGCCCTGCTCACCCGGGGCAACCGGGGTGCACCGACGCGGCAGCAGACGTTGCGGTTGTGTATCGACTGGAGTTTCGAGTTGTGCTCTGCCGGTGAGCAACTGGTGTGGGAGCGGGTGGCGGTGTTCGCCGGGAGTTTCGCACTCGAGGCCGCCGAGCAGGTGTGCGGCGCGGGACTCGACCCGGACGAGTTGCTGGACACGCTGACGTCGTTGGTGGAGAAGTCGATCCTGATCCGTGAGGAACACGGATCGGTGGTACGGTTCCGGATGCTCGAGACGCTCCGCGAGTACGGTTCGAAGAAGCTCGAGCAAACTGACGAGGCTCTGTCTTTGCGTCGCCGCCACCGGGAGTGGTATGAGGCGTTGGCGCTCGAATCGGAAAGCGAGTGGACCAGCGCCGATCAACTCGACTGGATCGCCCGCCTGAAACGGGAACAACCGAACCTCCGGGAGGCCCTCGATTTCAGCGTCGACGACGATCCCGCCGCCGGACTGCGCACCGCGGCCGCACTGTACCTATTCTGGAGCTCCCTGGGACTCTACAGCGAGGGGCGGCGCTGGCTCGAACAATTGCTCGCCCTCCAGAGTGGCCCACCCACCCTCGAATGGGCCAAGGGGCTGTGCTGCGCCAGCGTGATGGCGAACGTGCAGGGCGACCTCCGTGCCGGGACAACACTCGTCGAAGAGGGGCGCATGCTCGCCGCGCAGACCAGCGACCCCCTGATGCACGCCTTCGTTTCCTTCGCCGACGGAATGCTCGGCCTCGTCAGCGGTGATCTCCCACACGCCCGTTCGCACCTCGAAACCGCGCTCGCGGAGTTCAGCAAACACGGAGAACGATGGCTAAAAGTAGCCGCACTGTACTCATTGGGAACGGCCCATGGACTGAGCGGCGAGACGGATCAGGCAATCGAATGCCATGAGCGTGCCCTTGCGATCACGGACATGTACGGCGAGAAGATGTATCGATCGAATTCGCTGTGGGCGTTGGGAATTGCCGTATGGCAGCAGGGCGACACCGATCGCGCGGTGCAGCTTCTTGAACAATCACTCGAGCTGACCCGGGAAGTACACGGCCCGCGCGTAGCCGCAGCCTGCATCGAGGCGCTCGCCTGGATCAGCTTCGAACAACACGATCCACTCCGGGCCGCAGTTCTGATGGGAGCCGCAGACGGGCTGGCACGCTCGGTTGGCAGTTCTGCGGTCATACACTCTTATCTGATTGCCTACCACGAGGAGTGTGCGGAGAAGGTCCAACAGCAACTTGGGGAGAGAGCATTCGCAACGGCGCACCTCAAGGGTGAACAGCTCGGCTTCGGCGCGGCGATCGCTTACGCCTTGAACGAGCAACCACCCACCACCTCCGCGCCCAGAACCGGAACGTCAATGCGCCTGACCAAGAGGGAACGTCAAGTTGCCGAACTGATCGCCGAGGGCCTGACGAACCAGGCCATCGCCGTCCGCCTCGTGATCTCACCTCGCACCGCCCAAGGACATGTCGAGCACATCCTGGCCAAACTTGGATTCACCTCCCGGACGCAGGTCGCCGCCTGGATCGTCGACCGGACGCACGATTAGGCGCAGGAAAGTGCGCGTGCTGCGCGGCGCTATGCATCGGTAGGTGACGGCCGACGAATAGGGGCCGTCCGACTACCACGCGGAAGCCTCGGCCATCCCGTACTCCTCGCTGCGTCGAGAGGTGAGTGAACCACCCGTGCGGCGAGAGAGTGAGTACCCGGCGGACGCGCTGGGCGGACACTGCCGGCGTCACCGAAGTGAACGAATGTGTTCTCGGTCGGGTGATCGCCAGAGGGCAGCCACCGCAGGGCAGCTCGCCCATCGCCCATTGCCCATCGCCCATTCGTCGGATCCGTCGGATCCGTAGTGGAATGGTTCCGGCCGCGGGACTGCCTGTCGGCGACCCAGACAGCTGGCGCAGGTTCCACCCGTCCAGGTCGCCGTTCACGGTGCGGATGATTTTCTGATCCTCGGTATCGCCGGGGAAGGTCCAGCAGCGCACCGGAATACCGCCACGGTTGACGGCCATCGCAATCACCACTGGCGGAGGGTCTGCGCGAAAGTCTTTGGAGTGACCGAACTCCCGCACACCGGACTCGACCGGGTTGCTCGAGTCATCGTCGCGGATCGGGTCGGCCTGCTCCGGCGGCGTGTCCGTGCCCTCGGTCTCGAAGGATGTGCTCGTCTAATCCCCGAAGACGATGTCCAAAACCAGGTCAAACTGGTGCGCAACCGAATCAAACACCTCGCCGGCGATCTCGGCGAGCGCGGCCAACAGGAAGTCCATCGCCGCGTAGGCAGCGTCGTCGGAGAATCCGGTGCAGCCCCCGATGCCGGCTCGTGCGGCTATCCATCCGGTCGAGGCCAGCTTGCTGCCCGGCTCCAATAAGCACTGGCGACCAACGCAAAGATCACCCTCTCGGTGCGTCCCCGCCCAGCCGCCGACCGCCCGCGACGCGCCCCCCATGCCCAGCCGCTCCCAGAGCCGATCGAGTAGGAGGTGCACTATCGAACCAAATCCTGTCGAAGGCGTCCCACTGAGCGGGCGGGTGAACCAAGCCTGCGGAGCCGTCGGCGCCGCCGCTCGGATCTGGTGGTCACCGACTGCCGGGCCCGGTTGCACAGCAGCGGCGCTACCGTGGGCGCGGCCAGCGCCGCCTCGAACATCATGCGGAGATCGGTGGCTTCGGTGCCGTCCGGCGGGGTCGTCAGTGTCCCTGTGTGCTACCCGCCCACGTGCTTGGCGGGTAGCGCATCGTGCTTACCTGACCTTCGCGAATCGAGTGTCGATGTCGTGATATTCGTCGCGGATCTTCCGTTTATCCAGCTTCCCGCTGGGCAGTCGCAGCAAGGGAGTGTCGCGGATGACCACATAGCGAGGAACCTTGTAGTCCGCGACCACCGTGCTGCAATGGTCGGTGATCGTCGATTCGTCGATGTCGGCGCGTGCTGTCACGATCGCGGCCGGGGTTTCACCGAATCGTGCGTCCGAGGCGGCGATGACGGCAACTTCGTCAACCCCGTCGATCTCGGCGATGACCCGTTCCAGCTCGACGGGTGAGATGTTGATGCCGCCGGAGATGATCAGGTCTTTGATTCTGTCGACGAACTGGATCCGACCGTGCTCGTCCCCGGTCCCCACGTCACCGCTGTGGAGCCAACCGTCCCGAAACGCCTGAGCGGTGGTCTCCTCGTCTTGCCAATATCCGGGTGTCACCATCGGGCCACGTACCACGATCTGGCCTTCTTCACCGGGTTCGGCCACGTTTCCGTCGGGGCGGACGACGGTCACGTCGGTGAAGATGTTGCCGGTGCCGCAACGGTCCGGATACTCCCGGGCCTCGGAGGGAAGCGTCGCGGTCGCGACTCCCCCGACCTCCGTCATGCCGTAGATCTGGCGGAGCAGGACGCCTTTGGATGCCCAGCGCTCGAGCAGGGGCACCGGGTCCGCGGCTCCGCTCACGATCGCGGTCTTGATCGAACTCAGGTCGGCATCGTCGAACTCCGGAGCTCGCGCGGTCGCCTCGTAGATCAGGGGAACTCCGAACAGGGCCTCGACCTGGTGGCGATCGATGAGTTTCACGGCGTTGGACGGGTTGAGCTCTTTTCGAATTCGGTTTCACGTACGTGTCTGCCGCGATCGTCGACGACGGCAGCCCTGCGAGTGAGCCGATCGATCCGGTCCGGCTGTACGAGCCGAGCACCAAACCGGGCCATCCTTTGCCTCATGCGTTCGTCTCCCGGCGAGGGGAGACCTTCGCTCTGCAGAACCTCACCCACGGCGGCAAGTTCGTGCTCATCGCCGGTGAAGACGCACAGGCTCGTCCTTGAGGCGGTCACCGTCGGCGCCGACGACGCCGATCTCGCCGACGCGCGCTTCGCGTGGCTGCGCAAGCGCCAAATCACCCGCGACGGAGCGGTACTGGTGCGCCCCGACCGATTCGTCGGCTTCCGCTCCGCCGGCGCCGTGGCCGACCCACAGGCCGCACTCACCGACGCCCTCGACAGCATCCTTTCCACCAACGACCTAGGAGCACCACAGTGAAATTCGCCCATTACGACGGCCGGGCCGTCGTCACCGACGGTCAGCGCGCCGTCTTCGCCGCCGACGCCAGCAACGGCAAGTACGCCGACGACCCGCAGAGCATCTTCGCCGTCTGGGACGAGTTCGCAACATGGTCGCAAACCGTCGACCTGGCGGACGGATTCGTGCTCGACCGCACCAAACTCGGCGCACCCTCGCCGCAACCGCGCCAGGTGTTCGCGGTCGGACTCAACTACGCCGACCACACCGGCGAAAGTGGACTCGACCTGCCCCCCGAACCGGCCGTGTTCACCAAGTTCCCCACCTCGGTCACCGGCCCCGACACCATTCTCGAACTTCCCACCGACACCGTGGACTGGGAAGCGGAACTCGTCGCCGTCATCGGTCGCCCCACCCACCGGGTCTCCGAGTCGACGGCGTGGGATCACGTAGCCGGACTTACTGTGGGACAGGACATCTCCGAACGCACCCGCCAGCTCATCGGCCCCGCCCCGCAGTTCAGTCTGGGCAAGTCCTTCCCCGATTCTCCCCCACGGGACCGTGGCTCGTCACCGTCGACGAACTCGGCAACCGCGACGACCTCGGAATCGGCTGCTCGGTCAACGGAGAAGTCATGCAAGACGGCCGCACCAGCGATCTGATCTTCTCGGTTCCGCGCATCATCGCCAAGCTTTCGGCCATCCTGCCATTGCTGCCCGGGGACCTGATCTTCACCGGCACCCCGCCCGGAGTCGGCGGCGCCCGCAAGCCTCCGGTGTTCCTGCGCCACGGCGACGTCCTCGAAACCTGGGTCGAGGGCATCGGCACGATCACCTCCACCTGCCGCGCCGGCACCCCGTACCCGGCCGGCAGCACGTCATAACAGGAGCACATCATGGCACTTCACCGACTCGGGTCCGTGACCATCGGCGTCCCCAACGTCGCCGAAACCGCGGCCTATTACGAGGATTTCGGACTCACACCGCTCGGTCAGGACCGGTTCGCCACCACGGACGGCGGCGAGCAATTGCGGGTGGTACACGCGCCTCGGCGGCAAGTCGTCGAGATCACCATCGGCGCGGAGGACCAGGACGACATCGACCGGATCGCCCGGCAGATCGACCGACTGGACCTGGCGGCCTCGGTGACCGAGGGCCGGGTCGAGGCCCTCGAACCGATCGCCGGGTTCAAGGCCGTCGTGCAGGTCATGCCGCACCTGGCCCAGGAACCCATTCCCGCCACGCCCTATAACGGTCCCGGCCGCATCGACCGCGGCACCGGCCGAGCGCCAGGCATCCTGCGGGACGAACGGGTGCGTCCGCACAAACTCGGGCACGTCGTGATCGGGTCGACCGACCAAGCCGCGACCCAGAAGTTCTTCACCGACGGCATCGGACTCAAAGTCAGCGACGTGATCCCGTCCTTGGCCGCCTTCATGCGCTGCTCGACCGACCACCACAACGTCCTCGTCCAACAGGCACCGGTGAACTTCCTGCACCACACCTCCTGGCAGGTCGCGCACAGCCTGTTCAACTGGGGGCCGCCGCCACCGCCGTCGTTCGTCCTGCCCGAGGACCTCGCCGCACACATGACCGGATCGCACCATGCCGGCTGATTTCTGCCCTTCGGAGGGCGCCCTCTGGGTGCCCTCCGCAGAATTCGTCGCCCAGTCACGGTTGACCGCCTACACCGACTACCTCGCCGCCGAGCGGGGGCGCACCTTCGACGACTACCGGCAGCTGTGGCAGTGGTCCACCACCGACCTCGCCGGATTCTGGAGCTCGATCCGCGACTTCTTCGACCTCGACATCGACGACCGCGATCGCCTCGTCGACGACGACGCGGGTATGCCCCACACGAACTGGTTCGTCGGTGCGACAACGAATTACGCCGCCAATGCGCTGCGCACCTCGGGGCCGGGTATCGCCGTCAAATCCCTCGACGAGACCGGTACCCTCGCCACCCTCACCTGGGACGAACTGCGCCTGCGGGTCGGAGCGCTCGCCCACTGGTTCCGCAGCCAGGGCATCGAGCCCGGAGACCGGGTCGCCGCCTACGTGCCCAACATCGCGGCCGCGGTGGTATCCATGCTCGCCTGCGCGGCCGTGGGAGCGGTGTGGGCGTCGTGCGCGCAGGAGTATTCCGCAGACGGTGCCCGCGACCGGTTCGCTCAGCTCGAACCGAAGATTCTCATCGCCGCCGACGGCTACCACTACGGCGGCAAGAAGCACGACCGCCGCGCGCAGGCGACAGCACTGGCCGCGGCCCTCAACTCGGTGGAAACGGTGTTGTGGATCGACAACCTCGGCTCCCTCGACGCGGACTCCGCCGGTCCCCGTTTCGACGACGTCACCGCGGCCGGTCGTGAACCCGAATACACCCGCGTCGAATTCGATCATCCACTGTGGGTGCTGTTCTCCTCCGGCACCACCGGCCGACCCAAGGGCATCGTTCACGGCCACGGTGGGATCGTCCTCGAGCACACCAAGTTCCTGGGTCTGCACGCCGATCTGAAACCCGGGTCGACGTTCCTGTGGTTGGCCACACCCAGTTGGATGGTGTGGAACGTGCAGGTCTCCGGCCTGCTGTGTGGGGCGACTATCGTCACCTTCGACGGCAGCCCCGCCTGGCCGGACCTCGCCCAGCTGTGGAGCATCGCCGACAAGCTTGAACTCGACTTCCTCGGCACGAGCGCCGCCAGCCTGATCGCGGCCCAGAAGCTCGCCGCCCGTCCTCGCGACGTCGCCCCCGGACTGCGGGTGCGGGCGATCGGGAGCACCGGGTCACCGTTGCCGCCGAGCACCGCGCAGTGGGTGTCGCAGATGTTGCCCGAGGTGTGGCTCGCCTCGGCGAGCGGCGGCACCGACATCTGTTCGGCATTCGCCGGCGGCGTGCCCACCGAACCGGTGTTTGCGGACCAGATCCAGGGCCCCCTGCTCGGGGTCGCACTTGAGGCCTGGAACGGACGGGGACCCGGTCTTCAACGAGACGGGCGAGATGGTTGTCACCTGCCCGATGCCGTCGATGCCGCTCTTCTTCTGGGACGACCCGGACTTCACCAAGTACACCGACGCCTATTTCGACCGGTACCCCGGTATCTGGCGTCACGGCGACTGGATCACCGTCACCGACCGGGGCGGGGTCATCGTGCACGGCCGCTCGGACGCGACGATGAACCGGCAGGGTGTGCGCATCGGTAGCGGCGAAATCTACGAAGTAGTCGAGCAACTCGACCAGGTGCGCGATTCCCTGGTCGTCGGCGTCGAACTCGCCGATGGCGGGTACTGGATGCCCCTGTTCGTCGTTCCCAGCCATCCGGTGCCGGACACCGACACCTTCACCAAGACCATCCGGGACACCATCCGCGTCGGTGTCAGCCCCCGGCATGTACCCGACGACGTCATCGTGGTCGACGCCCTCCCGCACACACGAACCGGCAAGAAGCTCGAGGTGCCCGTCAAAAGAGTCCTGCAGGGCGCCGATGCGGCGACCGTGGTCAACCCCCAGGCAATCGACAATCCCGACGCACTGACCAGATTCCACACGCTCCGTCCACAGACCATCACTACGCGGGGGTGACCCGAGCCAGACCGCGGCGTCCGGGGCCCCGCCTTCCGGCTGCGGAATAGCCGTTGTGGTGGTGACTGGTCGGCCATCGTCCATCGGTGACTCACGCGCTCACGTATCTGCAATCGATTCAGGGCGCCAGAGGGTGTTAGTGCATCACAGTGTGGGCAGCTCGCCCACTAGACCCTCGAGCAGCTCGATGTCGTGGCGGTCTGGGGTGCGGTGATGCCAGCGTCGCTATGTCGAGCTCGGACGGGAAGCCGGCGAGCTCCGCCTGCAAATCGGCACGCGACGGTCCCGGCTCTTGGCTGGTCGAGTCGGTCCAGGACTGCGTACTATTCGGCCAGTGGTTCGGAGTGTCGGGCATGCAAGTCGAAATGACCGCGCGGCGGGTGCGGTCGCCAGTGCGTTGTCTCACCAGTTGCTGCGGATCGGGATCCATAACAGCACCACGTCGGCTGCCGGACACCTGGATGTCTTGGTCAGGTCGGTTGTTTCCCCAGGTCGGCGAGATACTCGTCCAGGACGGTGGACGCGGTAGCGTCGGCGCGCCTGTGCAGGTGCGTGCGAAGACTTCGTGCCAACCGGCTCACCGCGAATCCGGTATCGAGAACCGGCCGTACAAGCCCGAGACGAGCACACTGCTCGACGAGCGGAATCAGTTCCGTCAACGCGACGTCGTCTCGTCCTGCGGCGGCCAAGACTTCCACCTGAAGCAGGGCGGCGTTCAGGAACGCTCGCGGACGGACCCGTCGATCGATCGACTCGACCAGCGCGTGCGCCCTGTCGTAGACCATCTCGAGATCCTGCGCTTCGATCTGTGCCGCCAGTGCCTCACGAATCACCGAGTCCTCCACCAATTCCGTGGTGATGACGGCGATTCCGTTGTCCCGGTCGAGTTGCTGCCGGTTCTCACCGGCGCCGTCGCCGAGGCCGTCGATCTGCTTCCCGTCAGCGAGGAGCGTCGCACCCTCGGCGTCCATGGCCAAAGTATCGGAGGGCGCGTGTCCGGTCCCGGCTCGGATTCGTTCGTTGGTGATCCGGGCTGCCAGGCGGGGCAACCGCAGTTGGTGTGCCAGCCGGGCTCCCTCGTCCAGGCGCTCCTTCGCCGCATCGTGCTGCTTGAGCAGGCGTTTCAGTCGTGCGCCCGTTCCGTAGGTGGCGAGCATGAAGTCGACGGTGCCGCCCTCTGACCCTAATGTGTGACTGAGGTCGAGGAGATGGTCGGCCTCGGTGAGGTGTCCCTGGTCGTAGAGCAGGTCGCCGAGCAGGGCTGCGGTCAGCCGGGTTCCGTAGCCGACACCCTCTTCCGCTTCGGCGGCCAGATCCATGGCGTGCCGGAAACTCGCCTCCGCGGCCGGCAGATCGAGCTGTTCTCGTGCGGCGATTCCGGCCATGCAGTATCCATACATGACACTGAAGGGACCGGTGGAGCGCCGATGGTAGGGCAGCGCCCATGTCTGCCAGCGCAGAGCGTCGTCGAAGTCGAATCGGTAGATGGCGCGGAACGACGCGCCATCTGCTGCTCCGCACAACAGCCAGGGTCGCAGTGTGCTCGCCCGTGCCATGCATCCCTCGACGGCCTCGTCGAGTCCGTCGACTTCGTCGTCGAAGACGGTGATTGTAGCGTGGATGAAGGCGGCCTCGACGCGCATATCCGCTGCCGCGCTGTCCTCGACTCCGCTGGTCAGTGCTGCCTCCGCGACGGACAGACAGTGCTCGGCGTCGCGGGGGTGATGGAGCAGCGTGTGCGCCCACGCGAGTGCGATCTGCAGCCGGGGGCGATCGGTGGTGCTTTGTGCCGGCAGTTTCGCGGCGAGACCGAGCAGCGTTCCCATCTGCGACTGCTCGAGCAGGTTCACCGCGGCGTTCTCGACGAGTGCGGCGGCGTCGTGCTCGTCACCTGCGCGGAGGTAGTGATCGACGGCCTGGCTGAGAAGGTCCCGGCCCGCGAACCACCCGCCGGCTTTCCGATGGAGTTCGATCACGCGATCGGGGTCGTCGCGCGCGAGGCGGCGTTGGAGGAATTCGGCGAACAGGTGGTGATAGCGGAACCACTCCCCCTCGTCGTCGAGGCGGCGCAGGAACAGATCACGTGCCTCGACGTCCTCGAGTGCCGCTTGCCCATCCTGCTCGCCGGTGAGTGCGCGTGCCAGGCTGCCGCACGTCTTCTCCGTGATCGAGGTGGTGAGTAGGAGATCGAGTGTGCGTCGATCGAGGCTGCCGAGGACGTTTTCGGCGAGGTACTCCCCGATGGCCCGATTTCCCCCGGACAGGTGGTCGATCAGCTCGCGGGGGTGCGGGTGATCGCGCAGTGCCAGCGAGACCAGTTGCAGTGCCGCGGCCCACCCGTCCGTCGACTGTTCGAGTTCGACGATGTCGGGTTCTCCCAGCACGAGTCCGGAGCGGTCGACCAGCAGCTGTGTCGACTCGCGGACATCGAACCGTAGTGCTGCGGAGTCTATTTCGATGAGTTCGTTGCGCACACTCATGCGACTGAGGGGTAGGCCGAGCCGGGTGCGGCTGGTGACGATCAGGTGCAGGTGGTGACAGCCGTGTTCGAGCAGGAACGCCAGCGCGGCCCGCGTGTCGTCGTTGCTCACGCGGTGCCAGTCGTCGATGACGAGGGCCACGTGCTGATCGGTGGAGTGGAGCTTGTCGATCAACGCGGTGAGCACGTACCGCTCGCGGCCGACGCCGTGGACCTCGAGTTCGCGCACCAGTTCCCGGCCGAGGCCCGGTTGTGCGACGGCAATGGACTCGATCAGGTGGGTAAGAAACCAGATGAGCGTGTTGTCGTCGTTGTCGATCGTCAGCCAGGCCGTGGCCACCCCCTCCCCCCGCAGTACCTCGAGGCGTTGAGTGGCCAGGGTGCTCTTACCGAACCCGGCGGGCGCGTGGATGAGCACCAGGCGAGGACGGCCGCTGCGGCGCAGGCGGTCGAGCAGGTGCGTGCGCGCCACCGCCACACCCGGCGTGACCGGTGGACGGAACTTGGTCGACGCACTCGGCGGCGCCGATTCCCGCCGGGGACCGCTGCCGGGACGGTATCGAAGGTAATCCGACACACCGACCTGCACCTCGCCCGAGGGCCGGAAGGGACGGTCCTCGTCACCGACGATCGGAAGCGGAATACTCGCCAGAGCGAGCCCGACCTGTTCCCCCGCCCCCCTCAGTGCGCCGCCCAGCTCCGCAGCGGTGGCGGGACGGTCCGCGGGCTCCCGCGCCATCGCCGCCTCGACCACCGTGCACACCGCGTCAGGGACACCCTGATCCCGAAGATCGGGCAGCGGCTCCGAGCCGATACGCAGCAGCTGCGCGAAGACCTGTTCCCCCCGGCGCCGGGCATACGCCGGCCGACCCGCCAGCGCGGTGAACAGTGTGGCACCGAGCCCGTAGACGTCGCTGGCGGTCGACGCGTCCGCTCCGCTGAGCAGCTCCGGGGCGGTGTAGGCGGGAGATCCCGCCACCAGACCCCGGGTGGTCTCCTCACCCCCGGTGATCCGGGCGATACCGAAGTCGGTCAACTGCGGTTCGCCATACTCGGTCAGCAGAATGTTCGCCGGTTTGATGTCGCGATGCAGCACTCCCCCGCGGTGCGCGGTTTCCAGAGCACCAGCGAGCTTGACACCCACGGCCAGCGCCTCGTCGACCGTCAACGCTCCGTGGGTGGTGAGCCAGGAGTCGAGGGAGTCGCGGCGATGAAACGGCATCACGATGTAGGGACGTCCGGTGTAGGTGATTCCGGCTTGCAGGACGTGGACGATGTTCGGGTGCCCGGACAATCTTCCCATGGCCTGCTGCTCACGCAGGAAACGTGCGCGATCCATGTGGTCCGGATCCGGGCTCAGAACTTTGACGGCGACCAACCGGTCGAGGGCGGGTTGCCGGCACCGGTACACAATGCCGAAGCCGCCACGGCCGGCGATGCACGCATCCTCGAAGCCCTCAGCCGCCAACTCGGCGACGATGTCGGCGTCGACCTGGCGTTGTGTGTGCTCGGTGGCGTCGTCCGGCATGGCTGGCCCCTCAGCGCGCCGTGGCCGCTTCGTCGATGCGCGCAGTTCGGGCTGACCAACACCTGCCCATAGGGTCTCCTTGCGATTCAACTACCCCATTCTAGATACCACCGCCCTCGCTTGCGCCCAAAGCGTCTGACGATAGCGCGGTGGCAGCGCGCTGACTGCCTACTCGGTCCGATTTGATTCCGAGTTGGGCGAGACGGGCATGGTAGAGGTCGACGTTGGCGAGTTTGACGTCCTCGTATCCGCGAACCATGTCCGGCAGACGCGATGGAGCCGCACCCGTCGGTGTGAAGTGGCGATCAGCCTCGCGGTTCGGTAACGGATGTCGTCGAGTACGCGAAGCAGGTCAGCGAGAATTTTGTCGGCTTCGTCCTCGATGCCGTCGAGGATGTTGGTGGCATCCGTGAGCTGACCGTGGGCGACGTGGCGGGCTTGGTTGCCGCGGTCGTAGTAGTCCGTATCGAGCTCGACGGTGCTGTCAACTTGACGGGCGGGTTGTTGGCTGGCGGTGCGTCGGAGTGCGATGGGCCGGTTGCCGTCCTGGCTCAGGCCGCCGTGATGCCACGGTGGCGGAGGTGGGAGCTGTCGGGAAATACTGCACCGGAAAGTGCGCCGCTACCGGGATGGTGGTGCGGGCTCGAATCAAGAAGTGACTGCGGCGACCTGTCGAAGATCGAAGCCTTCATAATCCGCTTGTGCGACGGCGACGATACGACTCCAATAGTTCCCCACCCCTCCGACGTAGGGCATGAATACAACGGGCTTTCCCGGAGTGTTGGCACCGTAGAACCAGGTGGCACGTGCATCGCGGTACAGCGTCGAGGCCGCGGCGTCGTTGACGTGCGCGACCCACCGTTCTTCGGCCACCTCCGTGGCCTCCAGCGTCGCATTACCGAGAGAATCCAGGTAGACGATCGCATCGGCAATCCACTCGACGTGTTGTTCGATGGAGGTCACCATATTGCTGAACACAGACGGGCTTCCGGGGCCAGCGACGATGAACATGTTCGGGAAGTGATGCACCGCTAGTCCCAGGTAGGTTCGTGGCCCGCCCGCCCAGTGCTGTCGGAGCTGCGTGCCGTCCCGCCCGACAGGGTTGAGGCGGTTGAGGGCACCGGTCATTGCATCGAATCCGGTCGCGAACACGATCACGTCCACCGCATGCTCGCCGTCGGCGGTGAGCACGCCGTTCGCGGTGAGCCGCTCTATGGGCGCGGTCCGCGTGTCGATGAGCGTGACGTTGTCCCGGTTGAAGGTTTCGTAGTATCCCGTGCCCGAGCACAGTCGCTTGGTGCCCAGCGGCAGCCCGCGCGGAGAGAGGGCCTCTGCTGTTCGTGGGTCCGCGACGATGCTCCGAATCTTCGCGCGAACGAACTCCGATGCTTCCTCGTTGACGTCCAGGTCGGTGAGAATGTCGCTGAACGCACGCATCATGTACAGTCCCCCGAGATTCCAGCGCGATTCGAGTTCTTCACGCCGCTGTGATGCGGTGAGATCTTTTCCCGCTGCGGGGTTGGATGCCTGGTTGTGTCCGAAACTCGACTGGCGTGCGAAGACGCGCCGCTGCGTGTAGTTCGCTTTCCACTCACGTTCGACACTCGGATTCATCGGATAGTTCTGGGCCGGCATGCAGAAGTTCGGGGTGCGCTGAAATACCAGTAGTTCGTCCGCTTCCTGCGCCAGGAGCGGGATCATCTGAGTACCGGAAGATCCGGTGCCGATGACCGCCACACGCTTGCCACGAAGATCGACTCCTTCACGCGGCCAGTCACCGGAGTGGTACCACGGTTTGGTGAAGTCTTCGAGCCCCGCGACGGCAGGGACCTGGGGGACGGAGAGGACACCAGTTGCCATGATTGCGTAGCGGGATTCGAACCGATCCCCGCCCTCGGTTTCGAGGCACCAGGCGCGCGCGTTCTCGTCGTACGCAGCAGAAGAGACGAACGTCTCGAGTTGCACGTCTTTACGCAGATCGAAACGGTCCGCCACGTGATTGAGATACCGCAAGATCTCCGGCTGCGCTGCGTAGCGTTCGGACCAAGACCAGTCTTGCTGCAGATCGTTGTCGAAAGAATAGGAATAGTCCAACGATTCGATGTCGCAGCGAGCGCCTGGGTACCGGTTGTGATACCAGGTGCCGCCCACCCCCGCGCCTGCTTCGAGGACCCTCACCGAAAGACCCAGATCCCGCAGCTTCTTGAGTGCGTACAGACCGGCGAATCCCGCGCCGACGATGACAGCGTCGAATTCCTGGACGGTCGTGGTCGGTGGCTCGTTGACGTTCATGATGACTCCTCGCAAATGTTATGAGTGCTGCAGCGTTCCCGGCAGGCCGCCTTAGGGCGGTTCCGGCGGGCATTCCCGCAGCGTCGGACCGGCCAGCTGGCTGCGACGCGAACCGCAAGTGCGTCCTGAAGTGGTCGTGGTTACAGGGTGTCGCGAACGGAGACCGCGGCACCACCCGACTCTCGGTGACCGAGAATTATTCTCCTCGCGAGTGAACTGTGAACACGCGGCGCCAGGTCCACCGAGGGAGTCTCCATTCCGGATGCGTCGGCGTCGATCGAGGTGCGCCCTCCCCTATCGAACTCCGTTGTCCCGGAGGCGGTAAAAAGGAGCCTGCGCTTCGTCGTGCCAGGATGGAGCGGCACCCGGAGGAGGCTCGGTCAACGTCGCGGCCGCGTCGGTGCCGGGATTCCGGCACCGCACGCTCCCCGACGCTCGCCCTCGTCGAGCAGGGCCAATGCGTGTGGATTATCGGTGACTGGGAGAGAGTGTTGTAGATTACAACCCCTCCGTGAAGTGTGCTGTAGCGATCGATCAACCAGATGGCATCGATCCTGCCGTCAACTTTTCACACGTGCCGCCACCACCTGCTCTCACCAGCTCGGCAGGCACGGTCACAAGGAGCGACTATGTCCACTGACATCCCCGTACACGAGTCGTTGGTGCCGCACCGACCGGCGGAGAGATCACCGCGGGAGGCGCGCGAGGCCAGGAAGGCCGTGATCGCCAGCTACTTGGGTGGCGCGTTGGAGTATTACGACTTCTTCATCTATGGATCTGCAGCTGCCCTGATTTTCAGTCGCGTCTTCTTTCCTGCCGCTGGTGCCCACGGGCTACTGGCCTCGTTCGCGTCCTTTGGTGTCGCTTACATCGCCCGCCCGCTCGGTGCGGTGGTGTTCGGGCACTTCGGAGACAAGTTCGGGCGCAAGCGAGTCATGATCTGGGCGCTCGCGGTCATGGGTGCCAGTACCTTCGTCATCGGGTGCTTGCCTGACTACCGTCAGATCGGTGTGGCTGCGCCCGTACTGCTGGTGGCGATGCGACTTCTGCAGGGGCTGTCCGCGGGCGGCGAGACGGCCGGAGCGAGCTCCCTGGTGCTCGAACACGCCCCGGAGTCACGGCGTGGGTTCTACGGTAGTTGGATTCAGAGCGGCATTGTCTCCGGCTTCGTGCTCGCCACCATCGTCTTCATTCCGATCTCCACGCTGCCCGATGATCAACTCTTATCGTGGGGTTGGCGTATTCCCTTCTGGGCCAGTGCGATCCTTCTGGCTATCGCGTTTCTCGTTCGCCGTACATTGGTGGAATCCGAGGTGTTCGCAGAGGTCAAGGACGAGCAGTCCGCACCGAAGTTTCCCGTCGTCGAGCTTGCGAAAAACCACTGGGCGGACGTTCTCAGAGTCGGCGGCCTTGCCGTTTACCAGGCGACATACACCATGGTCATGGTCTTCGGGTTGGCCTTCGCGACGACGGCCGCCGGACTGTCGCGTACGACCATGCTCTACATCTTGTTGGCCTTCAACCTCTGCGCGCTGATCTTCACTCCGATTGGCGGGTATCTGTCCGATAGGTTCGGCCGCAAGCCCGTCTTCGCGGCCGCGGCCGTCGGCTGCGCCGTCACTTCGTTCCCGTACATGTTCGGAATTGCACACCAGAACTACTTCCTCATCATCGGGGCAGGAATCCTGATGAACGGAATCATCTACGCCATCGGGAACGGCACGACGCCCGCCTACTTCTCCGAACTGTTCACAGTTCGGGTGCGGTACAGCGGGACCGCCATCGGGATCCAAGTTGGCATGCTGATGTCCGGCTTCTCCCCGCTGTTGGCGACAGCCTGGGTCGGCACGAATTCGGCCCAGTGGTCAGTGGTGGCATGCATCATCTCCGGCCTCGCCGCGATAGCCGTCGTGGCGTCGCTGTCGACCTCGGAAACAAGCCGTACCGCATTGCGCGACCTGGGCGACAGGAAGCAACCCGCGAGGTCATAGAAAAGCCAGACGCGACCGTTCGCTCGCGCAACCACTCCGCTGACCCGTCCGAGCACGGCTCGGCCTCACAACCACACCCGAAGGAAATCTCACTGCGATGAAGCTGACGCATACACCTGACAAGACCGAAGTGTTCCGAGAACGATTCGTTCACACGGAAGGATTCACCACCCGGTATCTCGAGGCGGGAGAGAACAACGAAACCCCTGTGATGCTCCTCCATGACGGGGCGTGGGGTGGGGCCAGCGACGTGACCTGGGGACGCTGCATACCGATCCTCGCCGAGCGTTATCACGTCATCGCCCCGGACTTCCTCGGCTTCGGGGGCAGCGACAAAGTAACCTACTTCGACCGATCGACCTACGCTCCCAGGATCAAGCAGATCACTGCGGTCCTCGCATCGGCGAACGTGGTCGAGCCGGTTCACGTCATCGGTGCATCATTCGGTGGCTCGGTCGCTGTGCGGCTGCTACCGACCGCTCCATTCCCCCTGAAGTCGGTGACATCGATCGGCGGCTCCGGAGGGCTGTGGAAGACACCCGTCATGCAGGACCAACTCGGGCGGTGGGACGGCACCCATTCGGATCTCGCGCGAGTAGTCCGCTATCTGATGACCGAAACCGACGAGTTCACCACCCAGGTCGAACTTCGGCTGAAGTGGGCACACGCGCCGGGACACTATAGGGCCCTCGCCTCTGCAGCCATGCCCATTCCCGACGCACTTCGAAATCGGCAGCCCGACCACTGGCTCGGCCAACTGCGCGAAACGGTCACCCCCACCCTGTTGGTGGCCGGCGAACATGATGAACTCTTCGAACCCGACTGGGCGGCCCGTCTGGCAGCGACCATTCCCAACAGCAAGGCGGTTATCCTCGACTCACGCCACCTACCTCAACTCGACAGACCCGACGAAACGTCGAAGGTGATCCTCGACTTCCTCGATGAGGCCGATCAGTGACTTTCCGGGCCGAACCTACGCGGAAAAGAAGATGGCACAGCCACATCGACGACGACATTCTCGACTGTGCGCTTCTCTGGAAACCGCTCGGCGGACTGGCCCGGAGACCGTCGCCGCAGCCTTCTCGATCGACCTGGAGAGTATAATTTCCGAACTGTCTGCGCCCGGGCGCGGAACAGATCGCGCTGGAATGGAACCCACCTGGATGTGACGATTACGGGATGAAACGTCAGGTTCCCGGCGAGACGGGATTGAGTCGGATAGTCAAGATCCTGGAGTCCTTCAACCAGGGACAGTCGATCATGACACGCGCTGAAGTCGTGCGACGAACCGGTCTTCCAGCCGCAAGCACCTATCGCCTCATCAACGAGATGCTTCGTGAGGGATTCCTCGACCCTGCCGATGGAGGTATCCAGACCGGAGTTCGACTCTGGGAATTGGCCTCCCGCGAATCTCGGACCTTGAAACTGCGCAGTACCGCTCTTCCCTTCATGGAGGACCTCCAAGAGGCCATTCAGCAGCACACTCAGCTGTCTATTCTGGAGGGAACAGACATCCTGTACATCGAACGCCTCTCCGCGCCGACCGCGGTCACAAACATCGCACGAGTGGCCGGCCGGATGCCGGCATCCATCACAGCCGCTGGCCTTGTCCTCACCGCCTTCGCGAGTCTGCAGACTCAGGAAGCCGTCTTGTCCTCGCCACTTCCGAGTTTCACGAGCAAGACGCCGCGTACTACTGCCGGTTTCGATCGAGTACTGGCCGATGTCCGATTGAAGGGTTACGCACGAACCGATGGATGGATCGACGAGGGCGTCACCGGACTAGGGCTGCCGATTCGCGACAGTACGAAAGCAGTCATAGCCGCGCTGTCCCTGCTACTTCCCAACGACGCAAGTACTGCGATGGCGGCACTTCCCGCCGCGCAGATCGTGGCAGCAAGTATCTCCAGAGCTCTCGGCTGGGATCCGAAAGGAATTCGCTGAGCCTCCACTGTCGGAACTGGGACTGCCGACACACCGAGTTCTGCTCCTCCGCTCTTGCGTGGGTTCACTATGCCGGTAGTCGGATGCCGGGAAGTTGGAGCGGTAACTCTCGTAGACAATTGAGAGATTCCTCGGTATCGGTCCTGCCGCCCAGGTGTTACGCGAACTTCGTTGTTTTCTGCTGCACCATTACTACCGGAACCCTTACCAGGACACGGTTTGTAGCGGGTAGGCGGACTTGTGCGATGGGTAGTGCTCGACGTTCATCGACCGCCCGACAGGTGCAGTGCGTCAGCCGATCCGGGGTAGGTCTTGTTCGGCCCAGGCGGCCATCGTGTCCAGTACGACCTCGAGCCGTGCGCCTGCCGGGGTGAGTTCGTACACAACGCGGGGTGGGATCTCTGCATAGGCGGTGCGGGTTACCAACCCTGTCCGTACGAATCGTTGGAGCCTTGAGGAGAGGGTCTTCGGGCTGATACCCGGTAGTCCGGTGCGCAGCTCGGTAAAGCGTTTCGGGCCGGTCAACAAGTCCCGCACGATCAGCGTCGCCCAGGGCCCGTCCAACACCGTCAGGAACCGGGCGACCGGACATTCCGGCAGGGCGTGTTCCAGATCACTCACAATTCTCCCATTAGTTCATTTGAGGGAACCGGTTCCCTCGGGGAACTATAAACGACGTCAGCCGCATTTCACACCACGGAGGAACCGCATGACCACCACGACCACCACATCCCCGACGGCCACCGCGATCACTACGGCCAACACCGCCAGCGAGATGGTGCGCTCGACCACCTCGTCCGCGTTGAGGGTCGCCTTCCGCGAGTTGGAGCTCTACGACACCGGCGACGTCGCCGGAGCGGACGAGGTGTTCGCTCCCGATCTCATCGACCACAATCCCGCCGATCCCAGTGCTGCCTCGGCGATCGAGGGCATGCGATCGCTGATCGCCGCGGTGCGTGACGGATTCACCGATACACAGCACCGGATCCTTTTCCAGGGGGAGCTTCCCGGCGGCTGGGTGGTCCTTCACTGGCGGATGACCGCGACCCATACCGGAGAAGCCTTCGGGTTCGCCGCCACCGGCAAACCAGTAGCCCTCAACGGATGCGACATCATCCGCGTTGTCGACGGCAAGATCAGCGAGATCTACCACGTCGAACAAATGCTTCAGCTCACCCAGCAACTCGACGCCGCTGCCTAGCACTCGTAATCATCTAGACGAAGTCAGCTGCGAGTCCCTGATCGGCCCTCGCCCACCTACGGGCGGATCGCAGGTCGACGGGACACCGCAAAAAACAGAAGACGCTCTCGCTATCCCACACACCAAAGGAGACACGCCATGTCCGCCACCCCGACCGAGATCGCTGAAACATTCATCGCGCACTGGAACGCCAATCGCGTCGAGGAGGCCCTGGCCATGCTCTCCGACGACGTGCTCTACGACAATGTGCCGTATCCGGACATCACAGGCCGCCACAACGTCCGCAAGTTCCATCTCGATTTCGGGATGGGTACGGACTTCCGCGCAGACTGGAAGATCGTGAACATCGCGGCCGTCGGCAACGTCGTACTCAACGAGCGGGTCGATGACTTCTATCACTCCAGTGGCAGCGTGATCTCGCTGCCGGTCATGGGAACGATCACGGTCGAGGATGGGATGATCACCGTCTGGCGCGACTACTTCGATCCGGCCGAAATCAAGCGGCAGCTCGCCGAGATCAAGCGCTAAGGGCTTGTGATGAATTAATCTAGCTCGGTTCGGGCGTGTCGTCGGGTGCCGGGGTGAGTGTGTAGTTCCACTCGCCGTGGAACTCATGGCGCATCAGGATTCCTTGGGTTTCAAGGGCCTTCATCTCCTTGTCGGGGATCTTGACGCCCTTCGGATACTCGGCCTGGTCGAGTTCGGCGAGGACGGTCAGCCCGGTGCTGGTGGTGGTCGCGGCGATGGTCTCGACGATCACCTCGTGACTGGTCAATGGCCGCCCGCGCCAGTTCATCGAGATATGGGAGAACAACCGGTGTTCGATTTTGTTCCACTTGCTGGTGCCCGGCGGCAGGTGGCACACGGTGATCGTCAGGTCGGTGGCGGCGGCGAACTTGGCGAGTTCGGTCTTCCACAGCCGGGTGCGGTACCCGTTGAAACCACCACCGTCAGCACTGATCATGAGACGGGAAGCATTGGGGTACATGGGTTTGCCTACCTCATGCCACCAGGTTGCGATGGTGTTGACCGCGAACGCGGCGGTGTCGTGGTCGGTGCCCACCGACACCCACCCGGTGTTGGCGCCGACGTCGTACACCCCGTACGGGTTCGCCTTGCCCAGAACGGGGTCGACGAAGTCGTGGACCTTGACCTGTTCCGGTTCGCCGGACGGTCGCCACTCCCGGCCAGCGTTTTTGTAGGCTCCGACGAGCTCCTTCTTCTTGGTGTCGACACTGATGACCGGATCGCGGGCATCGAGGTGGTCGGCGGCCTGGTCGTTGAGGTACTGGAACTGGGCATCGCGGTCGGCGTGTTGGTTGCCCTCGATGGTCTTGGCGCCTGCCTGCAGGCTGTACCCACCCTCCCTGAGCAGCCGCCGGGTCACCATATCGCTGACCTGATGCCCCTTGCCCCGTAGAGCCGCGGTCAAGGCGCGAATCGATTTCGAGGTCCACCGCAACGGCGACATCGGATCACCCCTGGTCACCGGGTCGATCAACGACTCGAACGACTCCACCAGACCCTTGTCATGGGCCTCGGCGCGCTTACGACCACCCCCCGGTCGCCGGGACCGCCCCGGACTCGGAGCCTTCCCGTTCCCCGCTTCCTTGCGACCCCGACGCACCGTGTCGGCCGCGACCCCGGTCGCCTCGGCCACGATCGCGACCCCGCCAGACCCCAACTCGGCGGCCTCCGCACCCAGCCACAACCGCCGCTGAAACTCCGTCAAATGCGGGCGCATCACGGCATACCGCCGCGCCACCGAGTCCGCCATATCCGTCATAGCACAACCGTAACGCCCGAATCCGGGCAAAGCGACATTATTTTGTCACACGCCCTAAGGGTCGTCCCATAACCTGCTACCTTCGGCGCCGCAACATTGCGCGCCCTCGCCGAGGTCCGAGGAGCGGCCGGCCGAACCCGGGCCGTCGCGGCGGCCGTCCGCATCGGCCTTGCAAACAAGGAAGATGCCGAGGTCATCGAAGAACGGATCCGCGCCGCAGAGGCCGCCGGATCACCGCTCGCGCTGTGGTAATTCCCGCGCCATGCCGTCACGGCGTTATAGCGCTCACACGTGGCTACAGGCTAGTTCGCCGTCTGTCATCGATCTCTGCCATCGGAACCCGGCGCCCACACCATCGGGACATCCATCTTGGAGACGCCGGTCCCCCGGAGAAGAACGTGCCCGGATGCACTACTGCGGCCCTGATGCTGCAGGCGGGGTGCTTGTCGATGACAGGTCGGCCGAAACGACCGGTCGCTGCGGTAATGGCATACATACGGAACTACTCCTCGTGATGGCTGGGATCGTAGAAGGCAAACCCCTCCCGAATACCGCACCGCGGGGGCGGTTGCATTTCTTGGAGACGGGTCGTTGCATGTTGACCAGGCATCTGGGGAGCAGCAACCGGAAGGACAAGATTCGTCGCAACACCGCGATCGGTGGATACTGCGCCGCGCTCCGCGGACATTCGATTCAGATTTCAGCCACTAACGTCGGCATCCACATCGGATGTGATGTGAATCTCTACTCGATGTTTGTTCTGGAGGAAACGCATGCCTGGTGCCCTCGACGGCGTTCGCGTCATCGATTTCGGCCAGTACGTCGCGGGCCCGCTCGCCGCCGAGCTCCTGGCGCAGAACGGTGCCGATGTCGTGCACATCGACCCACCGACAGGACCCCGGCTGGCGGGGCTGCCGGACGCCTACCTCAACCGCGGCAAACGACGTATCAATCTCGACCTCTCTCGCGACGGGGACCGGAAAACAGCGCGCGAATTGTGCCGACGGGCGGATGTCGTTGTCGAGAACTTCCGCCCAGGTGTCATGGACAAACTGGGTCTCGGTTCCGCTGAGCTCACCGCGGCCAATCCCAGCTTGGTGTACTGCTCGTTGCCTGGGTTCGCTGCGTGCGACCCCCGTTCGGCGCTTCCCGCCTGGGAAGGAGTCGTGCTGGCGGCGACGGCAGGCTACCGTCGTCTGTCCGAGCACTGGGATTGGAAGGCACGCACGAACTCCCCCGTCGATGACCCCGGTCGCCCTCTGCTCACGGCACTCCCCTTGGCGTCGAACACCGCCGGCATTCTCGGCGCCCTCCGCATCGTCACTGCCCTATATCACCGTGAACACACCGGACGAGGAAATCGTCTGGAAGTGCCGCTCTCGGAGGCGATGCTGGAAGTCGTCGGCTTCCATCTCGAGTTTCCGGACTTCGTCGGTCCCCGGGAGGATCTTCCCAAGGCGTTCCTCGGTTCCTACCGATGCAGCGACGGCGGATTCCTCGATCAGGTGTCCTACCCGCGGTTCGTCGAAGGATTGCTCACCGAGGCAGGAGTGTGGGAGGCCTGGTGTGCGGACGGACTCGGCGACATGAGGAAGGTATTCACCGATCCCATCCTCAAACGAGTCGCCGAGCGACGGTTCGTCGAGCTCATCGCTACCCGGCCGGCGGAGTACTGGGAGCGTATTGTCCTCGAGCTCGGCAGCCCGGCCGCCGAGGTCCGGACACCGCGTGCCTGGCTCGAGAACGACCATGCCCGACAATCACGCACGGTCGTCGAGCTCGACGATCCCGAGTTCGGATCGTTGACGATGGGAGGGGTCGCCCTGGAGCTCAGCGAGGCACCAGCGGTCCTTCGCCCCCGATCTCCCCTCGGCGGCGACTCGGACGCCATCGCGCGACTCCTCGCAGAGCCGGCACGGACGCACGCACCGACGACAGCGGTAGACGAGCCGCCCCTCGCGGGTGTGAAGGTACTCGAGTTTTCCCAGGTCGTCGCAGGGCCGATCTCCGGACGCCTGCTGGCGGACCTCGGGGCCGAGGTCGTCAAGATCGCCAACCCGGATCCGCACGGTAACAACGGATTCCACGGCTCATACACGAACCGCGGCAAGCAAACGGTGTTCCTCGATGTTCAGGACCCCGACGACTTCGCTGCCGTGCGTGCAGCCGTCGACGAGAGCGACGTGCTCCTGCAGAACTACGCCTACGGCGCGATCGAACGATACGGCCTCGGCTACGACGGTCTGCAAAAAAGACACCCCGACCTGGTGTACGTCTCCATGGGCGCATACGCCCGCAGCGGTTCGTGGCGTGCCCGCCGCGGTCACGAGAACCAAGCGGTCGCCGTTACCGGCTTGTCCAGCCGCTACGGCGGTTCCGACGGATGGCCGACCTACCAGCCCTACCTCGTCTGCGACGTCAACACCGGCATCATGGGTGCCCTCGGAGCGGTCCTGGGATTGTTCCATCGCAGCCGCACCGGCCGTGGCCAGCACATCAGCACGTCCCTGACCAATGTGGCCACCCTCCAACAGGCGATCTACCTCTTCGACGGCGGGCCCGACGCCGCGAGACTTCCGGAACCGTCCGGGCCCGACAGCCACGGCTGGACGCCGTTGCAGCGGCTGTACCAGGCCTCGGACGGTTGGTTGTTCCTCGCCGCCGCGCCCGGGCAGACGAACGATCTACGCGCGGCACTCGGGCTCTCGACTTCCACTCCCGTTGCACCTACCGGTTGCGACGACGAGGAGTTCACCGAACAGATCCAAAGTGCCCTTCGCCGACGTACCCGCGCGCACTGGTCTGCAGCGTTTGCCGAACGAGATATCGCTGCTCAGTCCGTCCGAGAGATCGACGAAGTCGCGAACGACCCTGTGTGGCACCAGCGGGGGATCCTCCGCCATGCCCTGAACGGTGAGAATCGCACTTCACCTGTCCTCGGCGGCGGGTCTGCTCCGTGGCCGGTGCCCGACCGAATTTACGAACACCCCGGCGCTCTCGGAGCCCATACCGCCACCGTCCGTGACCTCCCTCGACACGTGACCTCACTCGAAAACTAGGAGTATCGATGCCCAGTCCCCAATCTGCTGCGCTCAAAGCCCACTACGAAGCGACCGTCGCCGTCCTCAGCGTCGCTCCAGACATCGACCTCGCGCTTCGGCGGGCGCTGCTCGACCAGATCCATTTCGTCACAGGAGAGCCGACGGGCGTCACCTACCGCGACGTCGATGCCGGCGGACGACCCGGGATGTGGTGCGAACCCGAGGACGGCGACCAGGACGGTGTGATCGTCTACTTCCACGGCGGCGGGTTCGTGGTCCAGAGCATTCACAGCCACCGCAAGCTGGCCGGTCATCTCGCCAAGGCCGCCAACCGTAGAGTGCTGCTTCTTGACTACCGTCAGGCACCCGAGTTCGCCTACCCGGCGCCCATCGACGATGCGCAGGCCACCTACACGTGGCTGCTCGACCAGGACTTCGAGCCGGCACACATCGGCTTCGCCGGCGACTCCGCGGGAGCATGCCTGGCCTTGGCGACAGTTGTGCGCTTGCGCGACAACGGGATCGAGCTTCCGGCCGGCGTGCTCGGTTTCTCACCGTGGTTAGACCTGGAGTCCTTGCCCGGCACACTCGACAGCAACGAACAGTTCGACGCGCTGGCCAAGCGGCCGCTGTGCGAAGACATGGCTGCCGCATACATCCAGGACACCGGTGCTGCAGCCGACCCGCGTGCGAATCCCCTCCGTGCGGATCTGACGGGCTTCCCGCCGGTGTACCTGACCGCCAGCGACATCGAATGCCTGTTCGACAACGGGGAGAGGTTCGCCGAGCGGGCCCGGCAGGCCGGCGTCGACGTCACCTTCGTCGTCGAAGAGGGGCAGCAGCACGTCTTCCAGTTCATGGCCGGTCGAGCTCCCGAAGCAGATCGGTCCGTCACCGACGCCGGAGCGTGGCTTGCCGCCAGGCTGGGCTCTCCTACCCCGGCGAGGGTGTGAGCTGAAAGAACAGGCACGCGAATCAGCGTTGTCGGGCCGAGTTGTTTGCCGTGGGATGAACAAGCATGACCGCGACAGTGAGTAAGGCAATCGCTCCGGATCCGGAGGTATCAGGTGCCATGGTGGCCGAACGTTCATCGACCGATCTGGTCACCGGACTGACGGTTCTTCGTCCCGAGACGGTTCTCGACGTCATCATCGAGACGTACGCGCCGTCCCGCCTCGACGTCCTCGGCACTGACCGGGACGTCAACGTCGAGGTGCGAGTCTCCAGGCTTCCCGGACTGGTCTTCGGCAAGGTTTCGTTCGGAACGGATGTCAGGGTGACAGCTCTGCCGCCGTCGTGGTACGTCCTCTGGCTCGCCAGCGAGGGAAGCCTGGATGTCATCTCCGGGCGCTCGACCCATGTCGTGTCCGGCAGCCGCGGTGTCATCCTCTGTCCGCATGAGCCCACCTACTTCGAGAACTGGGCACCGGAGACGGAGTTGCTCACCGTGCGAATCGATGCCGAACTCCTCGAACGGCAACTCGTCCAGATGCTGGGCAGACCGATCGCCGATCCCGTGAAGTTCCACCCCGAGTTCGACCTGTCCAACGGCAACAGTGCCGCGCTCGGAAGGGCCCTCGAGATGCTTCGTATCGAACTGACCCAGGCGGATGGCATCGCACAGAACCGGCGTGGTGCTGCGTTACTGACGGACGTCGTGACCACGTCGCTGGTGTTGTCCCAACCCAGCAACTTCTCCGACTTGATCCACGGCCCGGTCAGGTCGTGTCCGGTAGGTCCGCTTCGGGACGCACAGACGTTGATCGAAGACGACCCCCTGGCCTTCACCACGGTGGGGGATCTGGCCGAGCGGGTGCACTCGAGTGTGCGGTCGTTGGAAGTGTGCTTCAGGAAGCATCTCGACACCACGCCCATGGCGTATCTGCGACAAGTACGTCTCGATCGTGTTCGAAGCGATCTGCAAGTTGCTGATCCGGCGACGCACACCGTCGCCCGCATCGCCAACAAATGGGGTTTCAAACACCTCGGCCGCTTCGCCAGTTTCTATCGGGACAGCTTCGGTGAATTTCCCGCCGAGACACTGAAATCCGTGTGCCGCTAGCGACCACCCCTCGCACGTTTCTCTCGACGTCGACCGCTCGGGACGGTCGGTGTTCCTCGCCCTACCCGAAAACTCCACGAACGGAACAAACATCATGCTCAACGGCCCCGCTCAGGTCCTGCCGTATGCCGCATCCCGCTTCGCCGACAAGACTGCACTGGTCACGCACGATCGGATCATGACCTTCGCCGAACTCGATGCTGCCAGTAGTCGTGTGGCCGGCGCTCTGCACTCACGCGGTGTCGAACCCGGTCAGACCGTGTCGTTGTACTCCCAGAACCGGTGGGAATGGCTCGTGGCCTATCACGGCGCGCTGAAGGCCGGCGCCGTGGTCAATCCGATCAACGTCATGCTGACAACGGACGAGGTCGAGTACGTCCTGCGCGACGCCCGCTCTGCAGCGGTCTTCGTCGGTGCGGATCAGGCCGGCACACTCGTCGAGGCGACGGCACGGATCCCCCAGCAATGCGATGTGATCGTGTTCGGTTCTACGGAGGTGCCCGGCACGGTGGCGTTCCGAACTCTTCTGGACACCCCAGCCGATTCTGTCCAGCACCGGCCGCGTCTCGACGACACGTGCACGATCGGATATACCTCCGGCACCACCGGGCACCCCAAGGGGGCCGTGCAGAGCAACCGCGCCGTGATCGCGAACTTCGGACTCACCGCCACGATGCACGGACGCACGGACGCGGACGTCGTCGTCACGGCACTACCTGCTCCCCACGTCTACGGCAATGTGGCCATCAATTCGACCTGGTTGGCGGGTGGCACGGTGGTCCTGATGGAGCGTTTCGACCCGGCGGCAGCCCTCGCGCGGATCGGTGAACACCGCGCGACCATGTTCGAGGGTGTGCCCGCGATGTATGCCGCCATGCTGTCGCATCCCGCACTGGACAACGCCGATCTGTCCTCACTGACACGATCCACTGTCGGAGGCCAGACCATGCCGGAAGCCACGATCGAGCGTTGGGAAGAACGATCAGATGCTCCCCTGATCGAACTATGGGGCATGACCGAACTGGCAGGGCTGGGCACGACACATCCCCTTCACGCTCAGGGGCCGAGAGGCTCGATCGGCATCCCCCTCCCCGGAATGGAGGTGCGGCTGGCCGACCTGCAAGATCCGACACGGGACGCCGCCGACGGCGCGGCCGGAGAGCTGCTGATACGTGGCCCCGTCGTCATGAAGAGCTACTTCGGGAACGAGGCAGCTACCCACGAGGTCCTCGACAAGTTCGGATGGCTACGAACAGGGGACGTCGCACGACGTGACGAGAACGGTTTCCTCTTCATCGTCGACCGGCTCAAGGACCTGATCATCACCGGTGGATACAACATCTATCCCGCGGAGATCGAACGGGTGCTCAGTGCACATCCCGACATTGCCATGGTCGCGGTCGGTGCAGTGCCCGACGAGACCAAAGGCGAGCTCGCGTGCGCGTACGTCGTCCGCGCACACGGTTCGACCCTGACCGAGCAGGAGATCATCGATTTCTCGGCACAACACCTCGCCGCCTACAAGCGACCGCGCATTGTCCGCTTCGTCGGCGATCTACCCAAGACGTCGAGCGGGAAAATCATGCGCCGCAAGCTCAGTCACACCATCGACACTCTCGTCCAGTGATCGACCGGCAGGGAGATCCGTCAGGCAATCGGCACTCACCGCTACCAAGTCCTCCGGCAGTTCGCTGTTATCCGCACTTCTAGCCCACACCACGAACGTCAACGACAACAGGACATGACCATGAAAGCTGCACGACTCCACACTCAGGGTGCCGACTTCATCATCGAGGATCTACCTCGACCGCGACCGGGCCCCGGAGAAGTACTCATCAAAATCGCAGGGGCAGGGGTGTGCCATTCCGACCTGCACATCAAACGCGGAGATGTCCCTGCCATTCGCTTACCTCAGACGCTCGGCCACGAAAACGCCGGTTGGATCGAAGAGTTCGGACCCGGTGCCGATTCACATGGCTTCGAGATAGGCGACGCGGTCGTCGTGTTCGGCGGCTGGGGTTGTGGCAACTGCCGGTTCTGCCTCGGCGGTCGAGAACAACTCTGCGACACCTTCTTGTGGGGTGGAATAGGCCCGGCAGGCGGCTACGCCGAGTACCTTGTCGTGCCCTCCGTCCGGGTACTCGTACCTACGGGTGGAGTGGACCCGGTGATGGCGGCAACGTTGACCGACGCAGCACTGACGCCGTACTCGGCGGTGACGAAGACCTTGTCGCGCCTCGTACCCGGGAGCAGCGCCTTGTCGATCGGCGTGGGTGGCCTCGGTCAGTACGGAATCCAATTCCTGAAACTGCTGACACCGGCGCGTGTCATTGCGGTCGACACCGATCCAGCGAAACGTGAGCTGGCGCTGACACTGGGCGCCGACGTCGTGATCGACCCGCGTTCCGACGACGCCGAACAGCAGATCAAAGAACTCACCGGCGGTCAGGGCGCCGACGCGGTCATCGATTTCGTGGGGGTGGACAGCACGATGGCCCTCGGCGCCGCATCGGTGGGCAAGCAAGGGATCTTCGTGCTGGTAGGCCTCGCGGGAGGCAGCGTTCCCTACTCCTTCTTCGGGGTCGCCCAAGAAGCATCGTTGACCACGAGCAATTGGGGTTCGCGGAACGAGCTCGCAGAAGTACTCGCGCTGGCACAACGGGGTGTCCTCGTCTCCCACGTCGAGGAGTACCCGCTCACTGCCATCAACGACGTCTTCGACCGTCTCGAACGTGGGCTCGTCGCTGGACGCGCAGTGCTCATTCCGTGAAATAGGACGCCACGACTCGGCTCGACCAATCAAGGAGACAAGGCATTCGTATGTCCGAAAACCACAACAGATTATTCGATGTCACCGGGCGCGTCGCCGTCGTCACCGGCGGCGCCAGCGGACTCGGCCTCGGAATGGGAACGGCACTGGCCCGAGCGGGTGCCGTCGTCACCCTCGCCGACGTCAACGGACCAGAACTCGACCGCGTCGTCGGCCAGTTGCGAGCCGAGAACCTCGACGTGCACGGTGCGCTCGTCGACGTGTCCGACTGGGATGCGGTCGAGTCGACTCTCGTTACCGCCAAAAGGGCACACAATCGTCTGGACATCGTGATCGCCAACGCGGGAATCGCCGGTAGCCATGGGCCGTTGACCGACGAAGGAACGCTGGCGAAACTCGATGCCGACGTGTGGCGGCGGGTGATGGACATCAACCTGTCCGGGGCTGCAGGCACCCTCCGCGCCGCAGCCCGCCACCTGACACCCGGTGACAGCGGCCGAATCGTCGTGACGTCTTCCGTCGCCGCGCTGAGATTCCTGTCCATGGCAGGGTACCCGTACGCCGCCTCAAAAGCCGCTATCTCCATTCTGGTCAAGTACGCAGCGAAGGATCTGGCGAAGACTGGTATTCGAATCAACGCAATCGCACCATCAGCATTCGACACCAACATCGGTGGCGCCCGCCTCAGCGACATCCCGGAGATCGCCCAAGCGTTTGCGGACGACTCTGCATTCGGCCGACTCGCCCAGCCGAATGAACTCGACGGCTTGACACTGTTGCTGTGTTCGGACGCGTCGAGCTTCATCTCCGGTGCCACCTACAGCATCGACGGCGGAGCCGTCTGAGCTCACTGTGCGCCGCAGCACGGCAGCTGAATCCGACCGCCGAGTTCGGCGTCCAGACAGTTGATGATGGCAAACCGGCGAAGGCCTTCCCCGATCGTGTTCTCCCACAAGCCAGGATCCGTCCTCACGCGCTCGAGCGTCGACGGCACTGTCGTGAATATCCGTACCAGGTGCTCGCCGGCCAGTCCGTCCAGCGCAGGGGCGAACCCGAAGACATCGCCGAGGCGGTCGCCTACCTCACCAGTGAAGGTGCCGGATTCGTTACCGGACAGTCTCTTTCGTCGGAGGCGGTGACCGCTTCCGCTGACATTCGAATCATGTGTGGATGACCGCGAGCAATGGACAGTCCGGCACGAAATCCGGACAACGATCCAGCACGAGCGCTACTAGTGTTCAACCCCGACGAGTTGACGTGATGCCCGTCTCACCGATTTCGAGCGACGTATCAGTCAGCTCACACAGTGAAGGAGAACCATGACCGACGTGGATGTTCTGGTGGTCGGCGGTGGGCCGTCCGGCATGACGGTTGCCGCCGAGATCGCTCGCACCGGCGCGAGCGTTCACATTCTCGAAAAGCGTGCCGTCGCGCCGATCCCGCGGGCGGGTACCGTGCTCCCGCGGCCCCTGGAGCTGTTCGATGCACGCGGCATCGCCGACCGCTTCATCAAGCGCACCTGCGAGCAGAACCCGCACCCGTTCCAGACCTGGCACATCTGGGCCGGCATGCACCCGGTAGACTGGACCGACCGCGACTCCCGCTTCGGGTTCACCCTGTTCCTCTCCCAGCACGAAACCGAGAACATTCTGCGCGACTGGGCCGCCGAACTCGGCGTCCAGACGACCTTCCAAGCAGAGGTCGAAACCCTCAACGACCTCGGCGACAGCGTCGAGGTCGGCTGGCGCTCGCCCGACGGGCAACAGCACACCACGGTCGCCCGCTACGTCGTCGGCGCCGACGGTGGCCGCAGCCGTACCCGTCAGGAAGCGAAAATCGGACAGGTCGGCCATCCCGCGACCTTCACCGGAATCATCGCGAACGCGGACATCGACTTCCCGTGGCCCGGCGGAATGAAGGTCGGCCAGAACACCCACGGCTGGGTGGCCGCATACCCGTACGGCCCCGGCATCACCCGCTTCACCATGGTGCACGCCGAAGGGCGTAAGACCGCACAGAACGAACCGGTCACGGCGGAAGAGGTATCGAAGTATGCGAGTGAGATCCTCGGCGACCACGTCGAGGTTCCGTCGCTCTCCGCAGCCAGCAGGTACGGAGACGCCCAGTACCAGGCCGAGACCTACCGGAAGGGGCAGGTGTTCCTCGTCGGTGAGGCCGCGCGGATCCACTACCCGGCCAGCGGCGTCGGAATGAACTACTGCATTCAAGACGCATTCAACCTCGGCTGGAAGATCGGCGCCGTCCTCGCGGGCCACGCCGACGACGCACTGCTCGACACCTACGAGTCCGAACGTCGCCCCATCGCCGACGACCTTCTCAACAGCGTCGACGCGCAGGTTTCAGTCCAGTTCAACTTCACCGCAGAGGGCACGGCGTTCAAGCAGCGCTTCGAGAAGCACATGATCACGACACCCGAGGTCACCGCCCAACTCTGGAAGGAGCTCAACGGACTCGAGACGGCCTACCCCTCACCCGAGGGCAGCCACCCCTGCGTGGGTTGGCCCGCGCCGGACTTCGATGTCTTCCTCCGCGACGGCTCGAGCGTTCGTCTGTACGAACTCCTCCGGAAGTCTCCGTTCGTCGTCCTGGACCTCAGCGGAACCGGCATGCTCCGAGCCGCCGATGCAGAAGCGCTGCCCGCCACCTTCGTCGAGGCACACGCCGCCCGTCGGCCCGAAGCGCTGCGCGGGATCACTGCACTGGTCGTGCGTCCCGACACCTACGTCGGCTGGGCGAGCGAGGCTCCGGACGTCGACACCGATGCGGTCCGGTCCGCACTTCGCAGCCTCCTGGCCGGCGGCTGACCGCACCGGTCGCGCACTGAGGAGGATGGAACAGATGAACTTCACACACGTGTCGCTGCCGCAGCGGGTCACCTTCGCCTCCGGTCAGGCACCCGCTGCGGTGGCCGCCGAGGTCGCAGCGCTCGGCGGCGCCAAGGTCATGCTCATCGCATCGGAACGCGAAAAGGAACTGGCCGGCCCGATCGGCGCCGAACTCCCAGTGGTGCTGCGCCACGAGGAGGTCGTGATGCACGTGCCCGTCGAGGTCGCCGCGCGAGCACGCGACGCCGCCGCGGCATCCGGTGCCGACATCCTGGTCAGCGTCGGTGGCGGGTCCACGACGGGATTGGCCAAAGCCGTCGCATTGACAACGGGCCTGCCCATCGTGTCGGTTCCGACGACCTACGCCGGCTCCGAGGCAACCAACGTATGGGGCCTCACCGAGGGCGAACGCAAGACCACCGGAATCGACCCCAGGGTTCTACCCTCGTCGATCGTGTACGACGCCGGACTGCTCACCACCCTGCCGGGCGACATGAGCGTGGCCAGTGGACTCAACGCACTGGCGCACAGCGTCGACGCGATGTGGGGACCGCGCGTCGACCCGATCGATCGGTCTCTGGCCGGCGAAGGCATCAGCGGTCTGGCGACCGGCCTGCCGAAGGTCGCCACTGAACCGGGCAGCATCACCGGTATCGAGGAAACCCTGTACGGCGCCTACCTGGCCGCGGTCAGCTTCGCCTCCGCGGGCAGCGGTATGCACCACAAGATCTGCCATGTCCTCGGCGGAATGTTCAATCTCCCCCACGCGCAGACCCACGCCGTGGTACTCCCGCACGTGCTGGCGTTCAACGCACCTCACGCACCCGAAGCGGAACATCGGATCGCGGCCGCCCTCGACGCCCCGACCGCGGTTGCGGGCCTGACCGCGCTGTACGAAACCCTGAAAGCGCCCCGGGCGCTGAAGGATTACGGGATGCCGGCCGACGGAATCGCCAAGGCGGTGCGCCCCATCATCGAGGCGATCCCCGGTAGCAACCCCACACCAGTGACCGAAGAGAACCTCACCGCCCTGCTGACGGCGGCGTGGGAAGGAGACCCGCTGTGAGCGCGGCCTACGTGAACCCCGGCGCGACCGGAGACCGCCCCCAGCCGACGATCGACCGCATCGTCAGCGACGAGCAGCAGACGGTCGAGCAGAGACTGGTCGATAAAGTCGTGGCAAGTTTCGATGCATGCGAGGACCCACGCCTGAAGGAACTCATGACCTCACTCGTGACGCATCTGCACTCGTTCATCCGGGAAACCCGTCTGACCGAGGCGGAGTGGGGCTCCGCCATCGAGTTCCTGACCGCCGCCGGCCATATCACCGACGACGTGCGGCAGGAGTTCATCCTCCTCTCCGACACGTTGGGTGCGTCGATGCAGACGATCAACGTCAACAACCAGGCTTTTCAGTCGGCCACCGAGGCCACCGTGTTCGGTCCGTTCTTCGTCGAGGACAGCCCGGAGATCGAGATCGGCGGCGACATGGCCTTCGGCGCACCGGGCGAACCGTGCTGGGTCGAAGGCACAGTCACCGATACCGACGGCAACCCACTTTCCGGCGCGCTTATCGAGGTCTGGGAGGCCGACGAACACGGCCTCTATGACGTGCAATACGACCCGTCCAAGCGAGCCGCTCGGGCACATCTGTACTCCTCCCAGGACGGCCGTTACGCCTTCTGGGGACTGACCCCCACCCCCTACCCCATCCCGCATGACGGACCCGTCGGCAAAATGCTCGAAGCCGTCGGCCGGTCCCCACTACGTGCCAGCCACCTACACTTCATGGTGACCCACCCCGAATGCCGCACATTGGTGACACACATTTTTCCGGAAGGCGACGAAATCGGGGAAAAAGACGCCGTTTTCGGCGTCAAGCCCTCGCTCATCAAGGAATTTGCAAGACAACCCGCAACCTCTCCTGCGCCCGACGGTCGCCTGCCGGAGAGCACATGGTCACGGGTTCGCTTCGACATCGTGCTCGCACACACCACTATGTGAACGAACCAGAAACCACTGATCAGTAGTCGATACACGCCTCCGGTGGACACCACCGGTGGTGGACTGTGTTTCCGCGCTTCACGCGGCTCGGTCCGGGGTCGACCTCATGCCACAATCGGTCTACGACACGACATACAGACCAGGAGGGGGCGACATGACGACCTCGGCATCGTGGATCCGTGGTCTCCGCGTCCCGGAGGACGAGGTTTTGCCGCCAGTCTGCACAGAGGCCTCCGTGGCACCGATCCGTGCACTGGTCGGGGCCGACGCCGTCAACTGGGCTGTCCGCGTGGCTGCCGACGCCGCCTTCGAGCCGGTAACAGGATCGGTCGGACTGGCGGGAGGCCATTCTCTGGCCACGGTACAACGCCTCGGCGTCGAGTTGGGGTGTCTGTCCATGCTGGAGAGCTTGTATCGGGGGAAACCCACACCGCCCTTTCTGAACGCGGATGGAAACAGATACATAGCTGATCTCATCCAGCGACGCGTCCCACTGGCCCGTTTGCTGACTCAGATTCGTCAGGGCCACGCATACATAGCAGACCAACTCATGGACGCCTGCCGAGACCTCCTACCGGCACATGAGCACGCCGAAGAGTTGCAGCGCATCTCCAGGGTCTTGTTCGAGTACGTTGAAGGTCTCGTCACTGAGGTCGAACCAGCCTTTGCAGCAGCCGAAAAGGACTGGGGAGCTTCAGTATATGCCGCACGGGCGAAGGCACTCGAGCACCTCCTGCAAGGGGACGAAACGGAACTCGACGACGCGGGTCGCCGTCTGTCCTACGACATTGCGCATCGCTACCACGTAGGCATTGCAGTCTACAACGAGACGCCGGACGAATCCGATGCTCTTCTTGTCGAGGCGGCGCGTCACGTGTTGGCCGTTCTCGGCGCCACGCAGACGTTAATCGTGCCTCGCGGCCTCATGACGCTGTGGGCATGGGGCAATTCGTCCGCACGACTGGATGTCCGCCTACTGCAGGGATTCAGCGGACTCAGGATTCTCGTCGGCCGACTCGGTTACGGGCCGGCCGGTTTTCGGCGTTCGCACGAGCAAGCACTCGAGGCTCACCGCATAGCCCAACGGCGTCGGACGTCCGGGCCGTCAATATTCTTGTTCGACGACATCAGCCTGCTCAGCCTCCTGCTGAAGAATCCGGAGGAGGCAGCAGAGTTTGCTGCTTTCGAGTTGGGCGATCTCATGAAGGACGACCCCAAGACAGCAGATCTGAGACTGACACTTCGTACGTATCTCGAAAATCACAGCCCCAACACGACCGCGACGAAGCTCCACATCGCGAGAAACACGGTTACCTATCGCCTCAGACGAGCATCCGAGATCCTTGGCCGCCCGTTAGAGGAGCGGCAACTCGAGACGTGGACCGCTCTTGTGCTGCACGAGTACACGTCAGACCCTCCACAGTTCGAGTAGGTGAGTTGACGAGCGCTGCCGACGCCTCGCGTAACACGGGTGCGGGGTGCGCCTGCAGCAATCGTAGATGTCACACCGATGAAGCCGGCGGTGCGGCCCAGATTCGAAACGCGGAATCGTCCCTCGACACCACCGGCCATCGGACCGCAACGCCGTGGCGTCAGTGCGGGTTGTCCAGCACCGGCACCCTCTGTTACGAGAGGTACCCCGGCCCCCCGAGTTGCCTCGCGGCCGCATGATCTTGGGCAGCGGATCGCGCTGACCTGCGGCGATGGTTGCGGGAGGGTTCAGCTGGTACGCGCGAGCACGTCCCCATCGGAGCCCTCGGAGTTAGTGCCGTCCCGATCGAGAAGTAGGCCACCACCCGCGCCACGCAACGGAGCGGGTGGCGCTACTCGGACCGACCGACCTCCGCAATCACCTCATCGACGAGGTCCGGCGCAACTGAACGGTAGTGCGGCTACCCCGAGCCGGATCAGCCTCCAGTCACGACGACGTGGTTCGAGGAGTTCCACCTTGTCACCTTTCGCTGTTGCCGAAGGTCACATGATGGGTCTGGGGATGCGGGAGACGGTTGGATCGTTTGCGGCGGCGAGGTCGAGCGCTTCGTTCCAGCTCCCACCTCGCTCCAGGAGCTTGCGATAGCCGCGCAACGACTTCACACATCCGCAGGAGACAACGGCGTGGAACTCACCACCGGCTCCGTACAGCACGAGGTACTGGTCCTCATCGAGAGCGCCTTCGGCCACGACGGCGTCGTCGCCGGGACGCAAACGGCCGTAGCTGTGGAATCGTCGTCCGTACTGTTCCGTCCAGAAGTAGGGTGCACCCGAGTACGGCGTACTCAATCCCCCGGCCACGTTCAGGCCGACGTGGCGGCCGTGCTCGATGGCGTGAGTCCAGTGCTCCACCCGTACCGCTCCCGGCAGATGCGGGTGAGCAAGTCGCGCCACGTCGCCCGTCGCCCAGACGCCGGGAAGATTGGCCCTGCCGGCGGTGTCGACGACGACACCCGAGTCCAGGTCGAGACCGGAACCGAGCAACCATTCGTCGTTGGCGATGACACCCATGCCGACCAGGATGAACGGAGTGCGGTGGGTGGTCCCGTCGGAGAGCTGCACCGCGTAAGAGCCGCGGCCGCCACGCACACCCTGGACCGCGACTCCCAGCCTGAAGTTGACGTCGTGGTCTCTGTGCAGATCTCGAATGACCTCAGCGATCGGGGTTCCCACGATGTTGCGCAGTGGGAGCTCGAGGTCGTTGATGACGGTCACCTCGATCTGGTGATCAGAAAGGGCGGCAGCAATCTCCAGGCCGATCAGACCGGCACCGATCAGGGTGATTTCGCCGTACCGTGCCGCGGCCTCGCGCAAGATCGCAAGGTCCTCCGGCGTGCGGAGTGCGGGAAGCTCTTCCCCCTCGCTGGTGATGAGGGTCCTCGGACGGCATCCGGTAGCGACGATGATCGCGTCCCACGCGATGGTGTCGCCGTAGTCGGTGATCACGTAACGTCGGTCGACATCCAGCCCGACCGCTTCACGCCCGAGTAACAGCTCCAGCCGCGCAGCCTGCAGTCGTTCCGGCGTCCGAAGCGCGTGAAGCTGGGGCTCTCCCCGGGAGGCAAGCAGCTTCTTGGACAGAGTCGGACGGTCGTAGGGCTGGTGCAGCTCATTGCCGAGGACGACGATCCCGCCGCCATAACCACCCTCGCGAAGTCCGTCGGCGGCACTGAGGCCGGCTGCGGATGCGCCCACGACGACCACGTTCTGAAGCGGTCGTGACTTCGTGCCGGTCACGACGGTCCATCGCCGATCGCCAACGCCTGGGCGGGACATGCCCGAACCGCCTCTTCGAGGTCTTCTCGCTCGTCGGCCCCGACACGGTCGCGTAGCAGCACCGCCACCGGGCTGCCGGGGGGCGTGTCGAAGACCTCCGGCAGGATGCTCACGCAGACGCCGTAGGCGCTGCAGAGGTTGGTATCGAGTCGGATCTCGATCTGATCAGCACTCACAGGAACACTCCCAGGTTGGGCGTCGCGATACCGACCTCGGTCAGAAGCACCTCGCGGCGGACCAGGCGCAGTCCGTCGTCAGTGCGTCGGAGCGTGTCATTGCGGCGACATGGGATCAGGTCGAAGGTCTCGTCGATCCCGCGCTGCCGGTAGACGAGCATGGCGCTGGTCGCCTTGATCAGGTCTGGCGGCTCACTACCCTCCAGGAGCACCGAGCCGACGAGTCGCATGGTGCGCGACGGAGGTATCTCCGAGTAGGCGTTGCCCGTGGCGAGGCGATTGAGGCGGGTTCGCACATGCGCCTTGGTGTCTCGGATGCGGTAGGCGCTCCTGTCGACTTCGTCGGCACGTTGCTCGGTCGCTTGCCTGATCGGGACCACGTAGAGAAGCTCATCGTCGAGGAGTTCGTACCATTCCTCCTCGCGCCCTTCGTCCAGCAACTTCGCCTCCAGGGCCAGGAATTGCGTGACCTGGGCAAGCAGGCTCGAGTCGGCCTCGACGGCCTCGGTGGCACTGAGATCTGCCTGAGTCATGAGTCAGCCCTCCTGCTGAGTCGTCGTTTGGACGCCGTGACGCAAGGTTTTGAGCCAGTGGCGGTAGAAGTTGAGCTGATTGTGTTCACCGTATCCCGTGCCGCGCTTGATCCCTGGTCCTTGATAGCTCGGGTCCGGATCACGATTGACGGTGCTGCGATGCGCCTGCTCGAAGTTGAAGTTCATCCCTTCCCGCAGCATCCACGGGCTCCTGGCTGCCTTGGGGGCACCCTCCCAGGCGACCGTGTCGTCGACCTCGAACGTGCCTGCCGAACCGAAGGTGAACTGGCCGACGACGTAGGAGTCGAGGGCATCCTTCTCGTCCTGGAACGTCCAGACGAACTGCCAGTTCCAAATTTCCATCTCACCGGGCCCGATCGGCTGCCACTGACGGAACGTCGTGGCTACCGTCAACTTGCCGGTGGTCTGTCCCTCGGAATCCATGGCCAGGGACCCACGCAGGAAACTCAGGTTCGGGAATATCGTCCCGACGATCGGAGGTTCGTGCGTGACGATGTGCCGCTGAGTGTCGTCGAGGCCGGTGAGATCGAACTTGCTCACCGTCTCCGGGGCATAGCCCCACATCACCATCTCGGGCGCGACCAACTCGGTGAACGGCATATTGACGGAGGCGTGCCCGTCGCCGAAGTCGTACAGGCGGGTGGCCTCGACGTTGCTCTTGAGGCCCTGAATGACTCCGACCTGCTCGTTGCTGTAGTGGAGCGTCCCGACATGGTACGCGTCGCCGGCGAAGTTCTCGGCGCCGGTCTTCCAGTCGCACTTGAGCTTGTACCGCTCGGGCGGTCCGGCGACACGCATCCCATCGGGGTGAAGATCCAGCATCATCTGAAGCATCCACCCGGCACCGCCGAGGTACTCGTCCAGTGAAGGTCCCTCTGCGGCGAGGCTGGCGAAGATCAAGCCGAACCGGGTCTCTACCCGCGGCGCCCTGTACAGACCCCACGCCTTCGGGTCGAGGCGCTCGCCGTACGCGCCGGCCATGTTGGGCGTCCCGACGAGGTCACCGGTGTTCGAGTAAGTCCACCCGTGGTAGGGGCACTTGAAGAACCGGGAATTGCCCGTGTCGGTTTGGCACACCTGAGTGCCGCGATGACGGCAGTAGTTCGACAGTACGTTGATCCCGCCCTGTCCGTCGCGGGTGACGATCACGGGGTCGAGGCCGATGCGTCGTTGCACGAAGTCGCCGGCGTTGGGGATCTCGCTTTCGTGCGCCACGAACACCCAGCACGTGCCGAAGATCTGTTCCATCTCGGCCTTGAAGACCGCCTCGTCGTTGAAGATCTCGGCGGGGATGACGTCCTTATCGAGGCCGTCTTCGACACGCTCCAGAATGCGGTCGAGATGACCGTCCGCGACGACGGCAGGGTCGGTGATAGTCACTTCTTCTGTCCCTTCGGTATGTGGGTGCGAGCGCAGTGCGCACGATGAGTCGACTGTGTAAGAGGGGGAGCTGCGCTTAGATCGGGTTCAGCCTTGTTCGTGGTGATGTACCGGCCACCCTCCGCGGTGCTCGGCACGCCACCGAGGGAGAGTTCGGATCTGACGATGTCCTCGCGGGTCATCGAGTCCGACGTGATCGGTGGCATCCGAGTTTTCTCTCGTGCTGCGGTGCGTGTTCGGTTGTAGGGGTGGATAACTGCATCGATAAAGGGCAGACCATCGATCATGGGGTCTCTCCCTCGTCAGTCGTCGATCTGCGGTCCGAGAACCGAGCATTCAGCGGCCGATCCAGCGGCGGTGAGCAGTGCCGCCGAAACACCACCACGTGTTGTCGTGCTTCGACGGCACTGTCAAACCCGAGTCGGACCGCAGCGCCGTCCGCAGGGTCAGTGCGGGTTGTCCAGCACCGGCACCCTCAGGTACGAGAGGTACCCCGGCCCGGTATGGATGACGTGGGTTCCGCGGTTCTCTGCACGTGGAGTTTCCGCGGCCACGCGGCCGCCGAGCACGAGAGGGTTTTCGGGCCCGTGGACGTCCACACCGGTACCGCGGATGTTCCAGCCGGCAACGGTAAGCCGCAGCTGCTGCCCCGCCTCGACGTAGTACCCGCGAGGAGTCAGTCCGATGTCGACCGGGACGATCTCACCGGGACTCAGTTTCTTGTTGTTGCGGAATGCATGCACCGGGAGGAACTCGGTCGACAGCTCCCGATCCAGTTCACGCAGCGACACCCGCAGTCGACCCGGTGCGCCGGGAGGCGAGATGGGGTAGCTGTCGGCGATGTCCAGGTGCGGGGCAAGCAGGTTACCGTCAGCGTCGAGCTTCTCGACCAGGACGAAGAGGTCCAGGTCGTCGGCGCCCTGCGCCTCCACCCACAAACGTACGGACATGTACCCGACGAGGGTCGTGTCCTGATCGAATGTGACCGTGAACGCGGTCGATCCGTCGACGCCGGGATAGCTCACCGACGACACCTCTGCCGGAGCACTCGTCGACAGGGACTCGCTGCCGGCATCCAGATACAGCTCCTGGTAGCGCGTCTCCTCTACCGGCCATTGGGCGTACGGTACGTCGACGAAGTCCTCACCGCCGGCGTTGATGATGCACGCCCGCACCCGTGGGGTCTGCTCCCATCCGTTCTCGATGTTCTTGAGGTAGCGGTCGAAGAACCGCGACACGTCGTTCTGGTAAACGTCGCTGTACTGGTCTGTCCATTCCTGTGTGTTGTTGAACCGCAACCACTTCTGGCCCGACCCCAACCGCCGGAAGGCCTCGGGCCCTCCCATGGAGTGCAGCCCGGTCACCCCGTCCACCACGACATAGGCAGGAACGGTGACGTCAGAAAGGTCGGGGGTCTTGTCCTCCCAGTACTCGTTCATCAGAGGCTCTCGGACGCTCATGGCGCCGATCTGCTCCGTGGAACTCGAATCCCCGGGAAGAATTCCGTTGATGAAGTCGAAGAATCCGGGGTCCGGGATACCTCCCCACACCATGTGCGTGCGATAAATGTCGTATACGCCGTTCCAGGGCGCGATCGCGGCGAGGTGCGGGGGCTTTGTGGCTGCAATACCCCACTGCGACATCGCCAGCCAGGATGCGCCGTACAGCGCTACCTTGCCGTTGCTCCAGGGCTGCTCGGCGGCCCACTCGATAACGTCGTAACCGTCGTGAGAGTCCACGCAGCCCCAGTAATGGATGTCCCCACCGGACTTGCCCGCGCCCCGAACATCGGGATTGACCAGTGCATATCCCTTGTCCAACCAGAAAGCGCCGTCGGCTCCCTCGAACTTCCCCAACCCCGAGAAGTTCTCCGGCAACACCCCGCTCGGTGGCGGCGTGGGCAACGACTTCCCGTACGAGCTCCAGCTGACGATGGCCGGCAGGTCCTTGTCCTGATCTGCCGGGCGCAGCACGTCGGTGTAGATCACGACGCCGTCGCGCAGCGTGATCGGAATGTCCTGCTCCCACACAACATCACAGGGCAGAGGCTTGCCTCCCTCGATGAGGACCGAGCCGGCCGTCAGACGCGTCGTCTCACGACCGATCTTGTAGCCCTCGGGCAGAGGAGTCGACGGCTTGAACTCGACATTCCACTCCGCGGGGTACGCGGACCGCCGTTCGGTTTCCCCGGACGTGTCTCGAGCTTCCTGATCGATGCTCATGCTTGCTCCCGCCAATCGATTCTCTTCATGTCTCCTGCTCTCCTTGCGGTGTCCGCTTCTCCTACGGACGTTTTGACAACGCGGCATCCCTCCGCCGCCGACACATGTGCTCGCTGACGCTGACTGGCCGGCCAATCGGACCGACGATGTGTTTCACACCCGCCGACGGCCGGAGGCGGGTCTTTCTCGCTCGCGGTCCGCTGCGCGGCACTCACGCGGACCCTTGCAACCGCCGTAGCCGGTAATGTCAAAATCTACGCCCGCCCAGCGACGTGCTTCTTGCGCCGATTGCACAAACTATGACCGCCGTCACACCGGTTAGATATGACTTCTGCGCAGTGTTCCAAGGTCCGACGCAGGTCGCCGATACAAGACAAGCGGCACGGCGGTGCCCCTCGGGGCGACACTCACCGTTACGGGCTCCGGCACCCCCCGTTACGAGGCCCAGGTGTCACCGAGCGGAAAACTCACGCGGGGTTCAGGTCCTGATATACGCCGGTTGCCGGCACTGCAACTCTCCTGCTCAGTGTGGAGAGACAGGAGGGTTGCAGTGCCAGTCGGGTCTAACCGATCATCAACATTCCACCGTTGACGCTGATGCTCTGTCCGGTGAGGTAGCTCGACAGCTCGCTCGCGAGGAAGACGACCACGTCACCGACTTCGCGCGGCGCACCCATCCGCGCAAGTGGGATCGTCGATACTGTGCCGTCGATCATTGCTCGTCCATCCGGTGTCGAACGTGCCAGATCGATCATGGGGGTCTCGATGATTCCCGGAGTGATGACGTTGACCCGAATACCCGAGGGTGCGAGTTCCTTCGCGAGGGACTTGCTGATCGAGTTCACCGCCCCCTTGGCTCCTGCGTAGACAGCGATACCGGGCTCACCGAATTTCGCCGAGTCGGATCCGATATTGACGATCGCGCCTCCACCCGCTCGCAGCATCCGGGGAACACATGCCTTCACCCCGTGCAGGACGCCTTTGAAATCGACGTCGAGTATGTGATCCCAGTCCGCCGGGTCGCTGTCCATGAACGGTCCCGGGGGTACAACCACACCGGCGTTGTTGACCAGGACGTCGATTGATCCCCACGCCTTGTCGACCTCGCCGACAACGTCGTTCAGGGCGGCGTAGTCGGTGACGTCGACCTGCCAACTGTCCGCCGTTCCTCCCGAAGAGTTGATCTCATCGACGAGTTCTTTCGCCGGGCCGGTCGCGCGATCGAGAATGGCAACTTTGGCGCCTTCTCGCACCAGAGACCACGCTATTCCGGCGCCGATTCCCTGCCCGCCGCCGGTAACGAGGGCGACTTTATTCTTCAGCAGCATTTCCAAAACTCCTAATCAGATCATGTCGTTGCCGTTAGCGGTGTACGGAGGAATACGCTGGTAGATGTCCCAATGCTCGACCAGCTTCCCGTTCTCGACGCGGAAGATGTCCATGAAAACGTGTCGCAGCGACGCCGGGTCAACCGGGTTGGGCTCGTCGGCCCAGTGGAAGCCCGTCGTTTCGGCCTGCATCCAGACAAGGTCATCCTCTGCGGCCATCCGACGGACCGTGAAAGAGAAACCTTCACACATCGCTGCGTTGCGACCGAATTCGAGGAATCCCTCACGACCATTCACCAGGCGCGGGTTGTGCTGCTTGTACTTCTCGGCATCGCAGTACTTGTCGAACGCTGCCTCAGGACCCTCGCTGAGGAGCGTGTCCACGAATCCTCGAACGATTTCTTTGTTTTCCTCGCTGGCACTCACTTTGGGTGTTCCTCTCATTCCTCTGAATCGCCCGAAGTTATAGTCGTTCGTGACGGGAGTCACAACTGGGCGCTGATCGACGACTGTATTCGGTGCCGCGCCGACCCTGAGTCCCGAAATCGCAACGCAGTAGCCCAAAAACGCAGCCGCCGGTGATGCGTCTGTATGGTTGCGGGTATACGGCCGCTTCCCGCTCAGCACCGCGGCAGATGAGCGTCGTTCGGCCCACCGGCGTGGACGTGGCATACGTCATCGACTGCTTTGCCACGGGTGACCGGCGCCGCACACGCAGTGACGGTCATGGAGACCGCCAGGTTCACGCTCACCAGCGCGTTGAAGGTGGACGAGCGACTACAGCAGGCACGGATACTCGCCGCGCTGAACAAGCGAATCGAGCCCCAGCAAACAGTCGTCAATCGCGTTCTCGGAAAGCTCTGTCCCGGTGGACCGCAGTAGCACTCGAGGCTGCATTCACGTTCGCGCCTCGGGAGTCGGCCGGGCGGACGATCGGGTTGTTCAGGACGTAGCCTAGGCCCTGCGCCAAAGTTCGCGCTTTAACAGTCTGAGGTATGGTTTGAATTGGACACCCGAAGGCTGAGTTTGTGTTCGCCAATGACGAACGCGAACAACCGCTTTCAATGGTCGCGGCGAGCGACAACCCCATTATCGTTGGCGTTGAGGTCGCGGAGCCTGTTGGTCTGCGCGGAGCCGGGGGATGACCAAACGAGCAAGTCGCGGCAGACCTGGGGATATCCGTCAATACGGGCAACACATGGCGCGGGCGCTTCGTCGACCGCCGTCTCCCCGACGTGGTCGACGATCCTCGACCGGGTCTCCGCCCTCGATCTTGCTGGACCGGGTCGAAGACGTGGTTACCGCGACACGTGACAGCACGCCGAGGCGTGCTGTCAAACCGCGGCTGGTAACCCATAGCGCGGTCATGGCCGGACGGCCTGCGCAAGCCTGCGGCGCTCATTGATCGTTTCGACGAGCCTCATCTACCCTGCTTGAACGCTGGGAATCCGAGTGCTTGATCTTCGGAACCTGCTGCGGGACAGTCATTTTTAGGCGTGGCGTCAATCGAGAACGTAAACACGTCCTGCAATACATGCCGCGGACGCTGTGGGGCTGACTACGCGCGGTGGAAGATCTGCTCGCGACCGTGCCACTCAGTGGGGGTCCTCGCGTTCAGCCGCGGACCTGCGGGACGCGCACGGGTGCCGTCGATCGCCGGTTCATCGTTGATCCGGGATAATCGGGTCCGCGTGCGGCGCCCGCGGGGAATCGACGCAGTCGGCTACCGGCGGACGGACCTCAAGGTTTCCGCCGGAAACTCGCCGAACGCTTCGTGATAGCACCGAGCGAAGCGGCCCAGGTGCCGAAATCCCCATCGGTTCGCGATCCCCCTGACCGTACACATCGACGGATCCGCGACCTGCAGGTCTCGGAAAGCACGAGTCAACCGAGTCCGACGTAGGTACGCCATCGGTGACGTGTCCAGGTGCGTCCGGAAACCGTGTTCTAGGGATCTCACGCTGGTGTGCACTCTGCTGGCCAGCTCACCAACCGTGCTGATCGACATAGGATCCGCGTCGATCAACTCCTGGGCTGTCCGAGTAGGTCCGACGGGCACGGCCATTGTCAGCTTGTGGATCAACTCTGAATAGTTGCTGGGCTGTGAGAGCAGCAGGGACGTGGTGACGAGTTCGGCCAGTCGCGCACCACCTGTCGGGTTCTGTGTCAGCGAGCTGACGTCCGTCAGTTCTGCCTCGAGAAGGCGCAGTGCCCGACGGAAAGACGTGTTGCCGGCTTTGTCCAAATCACATCCGGGCTCGAACCGAATCGGCTCGCGCATCGGCTCCCCGGTCAGCTGGACGAGTCCTCTTTCGAGATACTGGTCCTCGATCCGCAGGGATACGAGCTCGGATTCGGGACTCCAATTCTCGAAGAAGGTCGCTTCGTGCGGGTATAACACCGCGCCTTTGCTGCCGGAAACTTCCTGAACCGACCGTGTGGTTGCGACTTGGAGTCCGCCGGAGGGTGCGAAGCACACGACATAACACGATGGCGGGAGTGCCGTCACTCGCACATCGGTACCGAACCGGATGTGCCCATAGGTGATACCGGGAATCCTCAGCACGTGCAACCGGAGATCGAAATCCCGGTCGGTACCAAAGACGTCAAGCTTCGACGGGGCGTACGCCTCCGTGATGGCCTGCAGGGCTACTTCGGGGTGAGCGATCGACATCTTTGCCACTCCGTCGCGCGTGATGTCACCCGCCGTCGCCGCCTCTACCGTCAGCACGTCACTCACCGCTTAGGAGCCACTCGTGGCATAGTTGCCACCATCGGGTTATCCGGGCCGACGACGCCGAATTTCGCTGAACCATCGACGTTAATGTAGTTCTCACGGAGCCCAGTGTGGATACAGTAAATCGGGGATACGTCCATCCAGGCTTTGTCCAGGACATCGATACAGGGCTCGCCGACGATACAGGTCATATCAATATTTCTCTTCTCGTGTGTCCGTTGCGACGCCGCCGTTGATGTTTTGTGGTTCTTGCGACGTCCGTTTCTGCGGCGTACGTGACATCGCCCCATCTTTCCGCCGCCGACACATGTGCTCGCTGACCGACCGACCACGCTGACCGACCGACGATGTGTTTCACACCCGTCGCCGGCCGAAGCGAGTCTTTACGCGAGGTCCGCTTGTGACCGCCGTAGCCGACGATGTCAGAATCTACGCCCGCCCAGCGACGTGCTTCTTGCGCCGATTGCACAAAATATGACCGCCGTCACACCGGGTAGATATGACTTCTGCGCAGAGTTCCAGCTCGACGCAGGTCGCCAATCCAAGACAAGCGGCACGGCGCTGCCCCCTCGAGGCGCGACACGCTGATAGCTGCCCGCCGGACGGGAGCGAAGGTCCAACAAGTGCCCCAGTTCAAGCCATGGCATGTCTTGTCTTGGTGGCAGAACCTTTGCCCGTGCTCCGGACGGGATGGCAATGCCTCGGATCATTTTGCAGAGGACCCCTGGGATGTTCTAACAAGATCCAAGAAGACGTGTAGCTTCCGCCGGTCGATGTCAGTCGCACGGTCCGGTGACCTGCTGTTTTCCGGCGATGTGTCGGTGATGGATTCCGGCGATCTTGGCAAGGATCCCAAGTCGCCGTGCTCTGGCATTCGAGGCGAACATTGCCGGGCGTGCTGGGCCTCTATGCTTCGGTCACCCGTACCGACGAACGATCCAGAGGTTGAATTCATGGCCGATGCCGCACCGGTGGCTCGTCGCCGCGACCCCGACCGCAAGGAGAAGATCCTTGCGGCGGCGGCCGAGTTGGTTGCGCAGCGGGGATTTCACGCCGTATCGATGGCGGACATCGGCGCCCGGGTCGGAATCAGTGGTGCGGCGGTCTATCGACACTTCGACAACAAGGGCACCCTGCTGTTGGCGCTGTTCGATCGTTCCCTCGACGGTCTGCTTTTCGAGGAAAGCGTGATCGTCAGCCGCCGTGAGGACATCCCCGCCGCGCTGCGGAGGCTGGTCGAACGTCAGGTGGACTTCGTGGTCGACGAGCGCGAGTTCGCCCGGGTCTATTACCGGGAGGTCGAGCACCTCTCTCCCGACGACCAGGTCCGGCTACGCCGGAAACAGCGGCAGTATGTCGAGGAGTGGGTGCACATAGTGCGCGAACTTGATCCGTCGCTGGACGAGTCCGCCGCTCGTGTGCTGGTCCATGCCACGATCGGCACGATTCAGTCGGCGCTCGTCCACAACGTCGGCATGCCCGATGATCGGCTCAAGGCGATGCTGCGCCGCGCGGCGTACGCCGTGCTCGGCCTGTCCGACCGGAGCTGAGTGGTCTCCTCGGAACCCTGACTTCCACAGCCCCGGCGATAAGTTACTCATACATAACTTTACCGAGTCTAACGACCCTATGCCTGGCGCGCCGGCATCATGGCGGCCGCGTTGGGAATTGTCGGTGCACTGGGCTTCGCTCGCCGAGGGGCGTCTCGACGATGACCGAATACACCAGAGGGGTTTTGGTCCAATAGTTAATGGTGTATAACTTTTTCTACGTGGCAGATGCGAGCCGCGTCACAGCCAGAAGGGCAAACCATGACTGTCAGCGCAGACCCCGACTTCGAGGACCAGGTGCGCGCCTACCACCAGGCCGGCTACTGGGATCACTCGACGCTTGTTACCGCAATCGATCACTGGGCCGAGGTCGATCCCGGCCACCCGTACATTTCCGACGGCACCAGTACCTACAGCTACGGAGAGTTCCGCCGGAGCGCGTGGAATCTCGCCGGGGGCCTCGTCGGGCTGGGAGTGCGTTCCGGCGACCGGGTCGTCGTCCAGCTACCCAACTGGAATGAGTTCTTCCTCGTCTACGCCGCGATCGCACGGATCGGCGCCGTGATGGTGCCGGTGGTCTCGGTCTACCGTGAGCACGAGGTGCAGTTCATCGTCGAGAACTCCGAGGCCGTCGGTCTGATCACCGCCGGGGAGTTCCGGGGGTTCGACCATGCGGCGATGGGGGCGACGATCGCGGCCGCGGTCCCGAGTGTGTCGTTCCATGTGACGGTCCGCGCGGGCAGTGGTGACGGTCGAGTCGATCTCGCCGCGTTGCTCGCCGCCGAGCACGACACGACGGCACTCCCGCCGGTGCCTGCGGCGGACGACCCGCATCTCATTCTCTACAGCTCGGGCACCGAGTCCCGCCCCAAGGGCTGTCTGCACACCTGGAACACGGCGGCGTTCCTGCCGAAACAGGCGGTGCCGGTGCTGGGTATGGTCCGGTCGGATGTGATGTTCGTGCCGTCGCCGGTCGCGCACACGCTGGGTTTGACCCTCGGCGTCATGGCCCCCACGATCGCGGGGGCACAGGCGCATCTCCTCGATGCCTTCAGCCCGGCCGCCGCCCTCGAACGCATCGACGGATACCACTGCACCGGCACGGCCAGCCCCGCACCGTTCATCCGGATGCTCCTCGACGCCTACGACCCGGCCGTGCACGACGTGTCGCGGCTGCGGTTCTGGCTCACCGCCGGCGCCGCGATTCCCGCGTCGCTGGTACAGGAGGCGCAGGACCGGCTCTCGGGCTGCCGGGTGGTCAGCGCCTACGGGTCCAGCGAGATCATGATGGCCACAGTCTGCCGGCCCGAAGACTCCGTCGAACGCGTCGCTACGTCCGACGGGGCACCGGTACCCGGTGTGGAACTGCGGATCGTCGACTTCGACGAGAAGGAGGCTGTCCCCGGGACCGATGGCGAGATCCGGTACCGCGGGCCGGGCCGGATGCTCGAGTACTGGGGGCGTCCCGAACTCACGGCTGAGGGTCAGGACACCGAGGGGTGGTGGCGCACCGGCGATCTCGGCCGGATCGATGAGCACGGCTACCTGCGGGTGACGGGCCGGATCAAGGACATCATCATCCGGGGCGGATTCAACATCAGCGCCCGCGAAGTCGAAGAAGCGTTGTTGCTGCACCCGGCGGTCGCCGATGTCGCGGTAGTGGGGTTGCCGGACGACGCGGTGGGGGAACGCGCCTGCGCCGTCGTCGTGGCGCGCGACGATACCCGTCTCACGGTCGACGACCTGCGCCGCCATCTCGCCGAGGAACACAAGATCGCCGTGTGGAAGGTCCCCGAACGCGTCGAGTACGTCGACGAGTTCCCGCGCACCGCGACCGGCAAGATCCAGAAGTTTGCGCTGCGCGCCAAGTACGGCGACCGCGCCTGAGAAGGAGTCACCATGCCGTATCGATCCGTATATGCACCAGGGCTGTTCGCTGGTCAGACGGTCGTCGTCACCGGCGGGGGCAGCGGCATCGGCCGCTGCACCGCGCACGAACTCGCCTCGCTCGGCGCACACGTGGCCATCGTCGGCCGCAACCAGGACAAGCTCGACCACGTGCGCGCCGAGATCACCGACGACGGGGGATCGGTGTCGACGCACGTCACCGACATCCGCGACGAGGACGGCGTCGGCGCGGTCGTCGACGCCATCATCGCCGACCGTGGCCGCATCGACGGTCTGGTCAACAACGCCGGCGGCCAGTACCGGTCACCGCTCCAGGACATCTCCACCAAGGGCTTCGAAGCCGTCGTACGCAACAACCTGACCGGCGGCTTCATCGTCATGCGGGAAGTGTTCAACCGCTCAATGGCCCAGCACGGCGGGTCGATCGTGAACATGATCGCCGACATCTGGCACGGCTGGCCCCACTTCTCGCACTCCGCCGCCGCACGTGGCGGCATGTTCACCCTCAGCGAGAGCGCCGCCACCGAGTGGGCGGCCGCGGGAGTCCGGGTCAACACCGTCGCCCCCGGATCGATCGCCTCGAGCGGCCTGGACACCTACGACGAGAAGGACCGCAAGTTCATCCAGGAGGAGGTAACGCCCGGTATTCCGTTGCAGCGCTTCGGTACCGAGGCCGAGGTGTCGGCCGCCATCGTGTACCTGCTCTCCCCGGCCGCCCGGTTCGTCACCGGTACCTGCCTGCGCATCGACGGCGGCGCCCCCAACGCCCGCCGCGGCTGGTGGCAACTGCAGCCGGCCGTCCACAACGAGCCGTTCGACGGATTCCACCGCTCGACGGCCCCCGAGATCCTCACCGCGGTCTCGTCCTAAATCCGATAAGGAGAACATCATGTCCAAGGTCGTCTACGACAAGCGCGGTCCCGTCGCCCACATCCGGCTCAACCGCCCCGAGGTCAAGAACGCCATCGACGTCGAAACCCACGAACTGCTCCGCGAGATCTGGGCGGACTTCGCCGCCGACGACAACCTGCGGGTGGCGGTGCTCACCGGAACCGGCGACGCCTTCTGCGCCGGCGCCGATCTCAAGACACACGTGCCGACGTGGAGCGACGGCGGACCGATGCTGGCCCGCAACAAGCTGCCCGACGGTTTCGCCGGGGGTATCACGCGCGGCCAGCACCGCATCTACAAGCCGATCGTCGCCGCGCTCAACGGCTGGGTCCTCGGCGGAGGCCTCGAGCTCGCCCTCGCCTGTGACATCCGGATCGCCTCGGACAAGGCCCAATTCGGCTCGTTCGAACTGCGCCGGGGCATGCACCCCGCCGACGGCGGCATCGTGCGGCTGGTCAACACCGCCGGTGTCGGAATCGCCCTCGAGATGGAACTGACCGGTGAGCCGATCGACGCCCAGCGCGCGCTGGGCGCCAACCTGGTCTCCCGGGTCGTTCCGCATGACGACCTCGAGTCCGCGACCAACGATCTTGTGGCCAAGATCCTGCGCAACGACCAGAAAGCCATGGAATCGGCCAAGGAAACGATCTTCGAGGTCATCGGCCGACCGCTCGACGACCAACTCAAACTCGAAGCCCTACTCGGGTACGCGCTCTGCGGCGACAACCCCGCGATCAGTGAACGATCAGCTCAGTTCTTCGACAAGTCCGATCCCGGCCGCGCCGGCACACACCAGGTCGCTCTCGAGACCGAGAGCGTCTGATCGACGCCGCCACGCGGGGGCGTCGTCGCCGACGCTCCCGCCGAGCTCACCGAGAGGAGAAAGATGCCGACCGACATACGAATACCAGCAGAGAACCTCCTCGGTGCGTCGAAAGTCGGGGTTTCGCTCAGCTCATGAACTCGCCTCACTCCTGAACTGAGCATCGGGACCCGACCGACATGAAATGTGGAAACTGACACGTCACGACACGAAATCTGGAAACCGACAGAAGACCGTGGAACAACAGAACCCCGGACCGGACCTTTCGGCAACTATCGCGAGCAGGACGACCAAAGGTGTTGCCGAAAGGTCGAAGTACCGTACCGGGCCGGGGACGAGAGCTGCGGGCTGTTCGCTCCGCAGCGGCGTTGACGGATGCCTAGCTCATCCTCTCGGTCCCGGGCGAACCCCTCCGGGGCGCCACCGTTTCACCGCCTACCGCCAGGTGTGCGTCGTGGGGGCTCCGAAGAACACCGCGAATATCCATAACCCCCACCCCCGAGCGTCACCGACACCGTTCGCCAGGGAGGCGAACGAGAACGCCACCCAGGGCAACATCACTAGTTGCACTGCAGCCGATCCGGCGATTCTGGCCCAAATCATAGATTTCCCCCTACAGGTTTCGGACGCCGTCCGGATTCTGATGCACTCGGCAGGTCACGGTCGTTATGCGGTGAGCTGGCGGTAGATGCGACCCCATTCCGCTTCGTAGTGCACCGGGTCGAGATTCGCCGCGTCGAGGGAATCGAGCTGGGTGGCAATCTTCTCGAGCCGGGCCCCTTCGCCGCGTATCCCACTGCGTGCCGCGTAGATGCGGAGGCATCGCGTCTGCTTGTTGACCCGGGACACGGCCAGGGCGACACCAGTCCAGAGTCCGATGATCACGACGAGTGCGATCGCGGCTCCGAGACACCGACACGCAGTTCGATCTCCGCTGCGGTGCGCGCCGCGACCGTGACGGTGTGCGGATCCACCGAGCTGTCGGCCAGGGCCAGGGCCAGGTTCGGCAGCGCCGGGTCGGAATCGGCGCTGAGATCTCCGGGCTGCGCGGACATGGAGGGGTGAGGCTGTGCCTTCACGGACCGGCACCCGCTGTCCCGAAATTTTAATCAGACCTGCGGTGACGGCACGTCCTCCGATAGGTCGCCGCACCCGCGGCGTGCTTGGCGACGTGCTCGCTCTCGCTGCGGCCCGAGCCGCCGCGCGGGCGCCGGCGACCACGCACTGAATCGAGGAGCAGAGGAGACTATGACCATGACCGGCGCCGAGGTGAACACTCCCAGGGGTCGCCGACACGGACGTCGGATCTCAGTGCTTTGCTCTCTGCCATCGACGGCCGAGAGCAGATCACCATCCCCACCACGGCCTAACCCCTGCCACGGCAACCGGTGTCAGGATGGGATCGACTGAGTGCGTGATTGAGGACTCGCCGAGGTGTGCCTCTGCTGTGGTCAGTGCATGGAAGTGGGCTCCTGGTTGGGTTGGTGAGGTTGAAGTCACAGCCGAACCGAGGAGCCCGCCCATGCCGTCATCGTCCATCTCACCGTGCCCGTCGTGTCCGCCCGACGCGATCGGCGGGCACGGTTGCGCTGTGTACCCGTCGTCGGTCACCGACGCCCAGTGGGAGATCCTGCAGCCGCTGCCGCCGCCGGGCAACACCGCGGGTCGCGGCGGCAGACCCGAGAAGCACTGCCGCCGGATCGTATTGGATGCGATCCTGTACCTGGTTCGGGGTGGGATCGCGTGGCGGCAGCTGCCGGCGGAGTTTCCGCCGCTCGGGACGGTGTACGCGATCTTCGTGCGTAGGATCCGTGGCGGTGTCTGGCAGCGCATCCTCGACACGCTGCGCGACCGGCTGCGGGTGCGGGCCGGAAGGGATCGCGGTCCAACCGCGGCGATCGTTCGCAGACTGTCCCGGTCGCCGACACGGTGCCCCGATATATTTTCCGCGCCTTGCCGTACCGACTGGTTCGTACTGGGGTGCCGGAGTTCGGGAGGCTCATTTCGCGGCCGCGATCGCACTCCTTCCCCGCGCGGGTACATGTAATTTAGGGGCACGCCGCCGGCGCCGCTGTTTCTCCGGATCCCTGTGCCTGCCGCCGCGTCGGCCCACTGTCGGCCGGGATGCGGATGCAGATTCAGCCGTATCCTTGCGGTTAGGTCGCTTCCTCGCGCTCGTTCATGATCGCGGCGAAGTCGTGTACGAGGCGGCGGGTGATGGCCAATGCGGGACTGCGCGCGAGCAGTGCATCGAGTTGGCTGCGGTCGTCCTCGGTGATGCGGGCCGCGTCGGCGAGCCCGACGCGCGCTCGAGATGATCAAGTGGCAGACCGCTTCCGCGCCCGAGGAATTGCGTGATCAGATCCGCAATCCCACCCGGATGCAGCTGATCCACACCCTCGGCGCCTGGCGGCCTGACCGCTGCCTTCGCCGCCGACCACCATCGTCGACGAAAAGGCTGGGCGCATCGCCATCAGCGAAATCGCCCTGGACTGAACCAAGCTAAACGGGTACTCGCCAGCGATTCAGGACCATACTGGTGGCGTCACCGACCCTGTGTGCTCGCGGTCGGCGAAGATCGGCGAGTTCGTCTACGTCGTTGCGTAAGTTGGGCACTGGAGCATCGAGTGCTGCGAGGCCGGCCTCGGCATGAGCGCTCGCCGAGTTCGGACCGAAACGGTGGACCACGGCGTCGGTCGATGCTGCTGTCACGCATGTTGTGCCCGTGCCGGTGGCGTCAGCCAGGAAGGCCCGCAGGTGTTCGCGTGCAGAGTCGAACAGCATGTCGACCGCGTCAGCAGTCGCATAGGGCAGGTCCGGGAGGACGACGGCCACCGGCCCGGAATGTCTTATTCTTCGGAGCCTTTCGATACCGCAGTCTATCGCGGCAGGGAGACCCGTCTCACCGTCGGGAACGATGTCACACCGCCCCCGCACCCACGCCTGGATGGTAGCGTCGCGCGAGACCACCACGATCCGCTCCACCTCGGTGCAGCCTTCGAGCGCGGCGATGGTGTCGAGGAAGAACGCCAACGCCAGCTGCGAACGCATCGCGCCGGATACCCGAAGCCGGCTCTTCGCCGTCCTCAACGATCTGATCGGCACCACCACCGCGTAGCGGCCGGCCCCGGTCGCGGTCATAACAGCGCGGGGAGGGTGTGCGGGCGGGCGTGGGTGGTGGTGCGTTCGCGGGCCGGGCGGCCGATGCCCTCGGCGATGGCCCGCAACTCTTCGACGGTCTTCTCCGAGCCGTGCTCGGAACCGGCCATCCGGGAAATGGTTTCCTCCATCAACGTCCCCCCGAGATCGTTCGCCCCGCCCCGCAACATCACCTGCGTACCCGTCACCCCCAACTTGACCCAACTGGTCTGAATGTTCGGGATCCGCCCGTGCAACATGATCCGCGCCAACGCATGCACCGCCCGATTGTCCCGGTTGGTCGGGCCCGGCCGCGACGCCCCCGCCAGATACAGCGGCGCACTCTGATGCACGAACGGCAACGGCACGAACTCCGTAAAGCCGCCGGTCCGGTCCTGAATCCCGGACAACACCCGCAGATGCCCCACCCAATGCCGCGGATTGTCCACATGCCCGTACATCATCGTCGAACTCGACCGCAACCCCACCTCGTGGGCCGTGGTCACCACCTCGATCCAGGTGGCGGTGGGCAGTTTGCCCTTGGTGAGCACCCACCGCACCTCGTCGTCGAGGATTTCCGCGGCCGTGCCGGGAATGGTGTCCAACCCGGCCTCCCGCAGCTCCGTCAGCCAGTCCCGGATGCTCTGCCCGCCGCGGGAGGCGCCGTTGACGATCTCCATCGGGCTGAACGCGTGCACGTGCATCGACGGCACCCGCGCCTTCACCGCGCGCACCAGATCCGCATACCCGGCCACCGGGAGTTCCGGATCGATACCGCCCTGCATGCACACCTCCGTCGCCCCCGCCACGTGCGCCTCCCACGCCCGGTCCGCGACCTGGTCGGTGGACAGGGTGAACGCATCCGCATCCCCCTTGCGCTGCGCGAACGCACAGAACCGGCAGCCGGTGTAGCAAATGTTGGTGAAATTGATGTTCCGGTTCACCACATACGTCACCTCGTCCCCGACCGCATCGACGCGCAGCGCATCGGCCAACGCCACCACCGCCTCCAGCCCCGCACCGTCCGCGGTCGCCAACGCCAGATACTCGTCGTCCGACAACCCGGCCGGATCCCGTTCCGCGGCCCGCAGCGCCGCCAGCACATCGGTGTCCACCCGCACCGGGCCACTGAGTTCGAGCACCTGTTCGCGGACGGTGTCCCAGTCCCCGAACGCACTGCCCAGATCGCTGCGGGTGTCGGTGTGACGGCCGGCGGTGTCGATCTCGGTGTGCAGGTCCACCCGCCCCGCCGACTCCCACGACTCGTCCGGCTCCTGCCACGGCAACCCCACCGGTGTCACATCCTGTCGCGCCAGCCCGGTGCTCGGGTCGGCGAGGGCCTGCACGTGCCCGGTGATCCGCGGATCGATCCACGGCGCACCGGCCAGCACGAACTGCGGCTGCGCCGCCGTCCGCTCGGTCAGGACGAACCCGGCGGCCGCGGTGATTTCGGCGAGGGTGTCCAGGTTCGGCCACGGCCGCTCCGGGTTCACATGATCCGGCGTCAGCGGTGACACCCCACCCCAGTCGTCGACCCCGGCCCCCAACAACGCGGCGCACTCGGTGGTCGAGACCAGGTTCGGCGGCGACTGGATCCGCATCCCCGGGCCCAGCAGCAACCGGGACACCGCGATCGCCGCCAGGAACTCCTCCAGGCCCGCGTCCGGGGTGTCGCGCATCGCGGTGTCCGGCTTGGCCAAGAAGTTCTGCACGATCACCTCCTGAACGTGCCCGAACGCCTTGTGGGACTTGCGGATCGCCAGAATCGACTCGGCCCGCTCGCGCACGGTCTCCCCGATCCCGACCAGGATGCCGGTGGTGAACGGCACACTGAGCCGGCCCGCGTCGGTCAGGGTCCGCAACCGCACCGCCGGATCCTTGTCCGGGCTGCCGTAGTGGCACTGCCCCTTGTCGGTGAACAACCGGGTGGAGGTGGTTTCGAGCATCATGCCCATCGACGGGGCGACCGGCTTGAGTCGGGAGATCTCCTCCCAGCTCAGCACCCCCGGGTTCAGGTGCGGCAGCAGCCCGGTCTCCTCGAGCACCCGGATCGACATCGCCCGCAGGTAGTCCAAGGTGGAGTCGTAGCCGCGCTCGTCGAGCCACTGCTTCGCCTCCGGCCACCGGTCCTCGGGACGGTCGCCCAATGTGAACAGGGCTTCCTTGCAGCCCAATTCGGCGCCCTGCCGGGCGATCTCGAGGACCTCGTCGGGTTCGAGATACGCGCCGCGTCCCTCGGCCCGCAACTTGCCGGGCACCGTCACGAACGTGCAGTAGTGGCACTTGTCCCGGCACAACCGGGTCAGCGGGATGAACACCTTCCGCGAATACGTGACGGCCTTCGGTCTGCCCGCCGCCAGCAACCCGGCATCGCGCACCTTCGCCGCCGACGAACACAGATCGGCCAGGTCCTCGCCGCGGGCCTGCAGCAGCACCGCCGCCTCGTCCACGTTCACCGTCGCACCGTCGCGGGCACGGCGCAGCACCCGCCGCATCGCGGACGGAGTCGGGTCGGGTGCGGGCATTGAGCGTTCAGTCACAAGGTGTCCTGTCTACGGCTGGTTCCCGAGCGAAGTACCGATCGGGTTGGACGCGGCGATGTTGCACCTAAAGGTGCCTGAGCCCGACGACTTTCAGCAGCCGGAGAACCGCGCTGCGCATGCCTTGCCCGGTGTGCGACGTCGCTACTGAGTTCTACTGTGCAGGAAGAACAGAGTCCCATGAGGTCCTACTGTCGGCGTCGTCTCCTCGTGGGGTGGACGTTGATGAGCTTTCCGACTCACGCAAACGTCGAAGTTTCCTTCGCTCGTCCCCGGTGTAACCGCCCCAGATGCCATGGGTTTCGCGTGCTTCGAATGCGTAGTTCAGACACTGGGCCCGCACAGGGCAACGCAGGCAGACCTTCTTGGCCGCGCGTACTCTATCTGCTCGGGGCTCGCCTCGTTCATTGTCGAGGTAGAAGAACACCGCCGGATCGGCATCCCGGCATGCCGCGGCCAGTTGCCAATCCCAGGACTCGGCGACCGGTGACGGAAGTTTCAACATCAACGCGGGCATTACCGTGCGTCCCGTGCTCTGCGGTACTCGCGGATCAATCCGTCGGTGGAACTGTCCCCGGCCGGAGCGGGACCGTCGCGATCCCACAGCGCCGGTCCCAGTTCCATTGCCGATGTCTTGCCGAGCTCGACTCCCCACTGGTCGAACGAGTCGATGCCCCACACGACGCCCTGGACGAATACCTGGTGCTCATAGAGTGCGATCAATTGGCCCAGCGTGGACGGTGTGAGCCTCGTACCGAGGATCGTGGTGGAGGGCCGGTTGCCGGGCATCACCTTGTGCGCGACCAGCTCTGTCTCGGTGCCCTCGGCAGCGATCTCGCCGGCGGTCTTGCCGAACGCGAGCACCCGAGATTGGGCGAACAGGTTCGCCATCAGCACCGAGTGCATCGACCCCACCCCGTCTAGGGAAGGTAGATCCTCGATCGGCTGGGCGAAGCCCAGGAAATCTACCGGAATCAACCGGGTGCCCTGATGGAGCAGCTGATGGAACGCGTGCTGACCATTCGTACCAGGCTCACCCCAGAACACCTCTCCGGTCGCCACCGCCACCGGACTGCCGTCCGCCCGCACCGACTTGCCGTTCGACTCCATCGTCAACTGCTGCAGATACGCCGGGAACCGTCCGAGATCGTGCGCATAGGGCAGCACCGCGCGAGAATCGGCGCCGAAAAAACTCGCATACCAGACCCCGAGCAAGCCCAGCAGAACCGGCGCGTTAGTCTCGAGCGGAGCGGTTTGGAAGTGCTCATCCACCTTCCGGAACCCACCCAGGAACTCGGCGAACCCATCCCGCCCGATCGCGGCCATCACCGCGAGGCCGACAGCCGAGCTCACAGAATATCGACCCCCGACCCAATCCCAGAACCTGAACACGCTATCCGGGGCGATCCCGAACGCCGCCACCCGCTCCGTGTCGGTGGAGACGGCAGCGAAATGCTGCGGCACCGCGGCATCCCCCAGCGCGTCGGTGACCCAGCGGCGGGCCGCCTGCGCGTTGGTCATCGTCTCCAAAGTGGAGAACGTCTTGGACACCACCACGAACAGCGTGGTCGCCGGGTCGAGGTCCGAGAGCGTGGACAGCAGGTCGGTGGGGTCGAGATTCGACACGAACCGCACCTGCGGTCCGTCCGCGTAGTGCCGCAGGGCGCGATAGACCATCGCGGGACCGAGGTCGGAGCCGCCGATGCCGATGTTCACGACGGTGCGGATGGGTTTCCCGGTGGCACCGCGCCACTCACCGGACCGCACCCGGTCGGTGAACTTCTCCATTCGATCGAGCACCGCGTGCACGTCCGCGGCCACATCCTGGCCGTGCACGATCAGCTCACCGCCGGGCGGCATCCGCAGGGCGGTGTGCAGCACCGCGCGATCTTCGGAGGTGTTGATGTGCGCGCCCGAGAACATTGCGTCCCGGTGTTCCTCCACGCCCGCGGCCCGAGCCAAATCCAGCAACAGCCCGAGGGTTTCGCGGGTGACGCGGTGCTTGCTGTAGTCGATGTAGAGATCGGCGGCGGTGACCGTCAGATCCCGGCCCCGGTCCGGATGGGTAGAGAATATCTCCCGCAGATGCAGCGGCGCAACGGTTTTTTGGTGGTCGGCGAGTTTCTCCCACAACGAGGTGCCGGCGACCTCCGCGCGGTTCATGCCACTCATGCCAGGGCCCGCAATCGGGGAGCGAGGTCCTTCTCGAACAACTCCAGGAACCGCTTCTGATCGTGCCCCGGCGCATGGAACACGAGGTGGTTCAACCCGGCATCGAGGTACGGCTTGATCTGCGCCACCGCCTCATCGGGATCCGACGCCACGATCCACCGCTTCGCGACCTGCTCGATCGGCAACGCATCCGCCGCCTTCTCCATCTCGATCGAATGCTTCTGCTCCGCCGTCAACGACAACGGCGCCCAGAACCGGGTGTTCTCCAGCGCCAACTCCGGATCCGTGTCATACGAAATCTTGATCTCGATCATCCTGTCGATCTCCGCCACATCCCGCTCCGCCTTCGCCGCACCCTCCGCCACCGCCGGCATCAACTTCTCCGTATACAGCTCCATGCCCTTACCCGACGTGCAGATGAACCCGTCACCACTGCGACCGGCGTACCGGGCCACCACCGGACCACCCGCCGCGATGTACACCGGAATCCCACCCTCGGGCACGTCGTAGATCGACGCCCCCTTCGCCCGGAAGTACTCGCCCTCGAAATCGACCCGGTCACCGAGCCACAGCTCCCGCATCAACCGCACCGACTCCCGCAGCCGCGCGAACCGCTCCTTGAACTCCGGCCACTCCCCCGCATACCCCGTCGCGATCTCGTTGAGCGCCTCACCGGTCCCCACACCCAGCATGATCCGCCCCGGATACAGACACCCCATCGTCGCGAACGCCTGCGCCACCACCGCCGGGTTGTACCGGAACGTCGGCGTCATCACCGACGTCCCCAACTGCAACCGCTCCGTCCGCTCACCGACCGCCGTCATCCACGCCAGCGAGAACGGCGCATGACCACCCTCGTGCCGCCACGGCTGGAAATGATCCGACACCGTCGCCGAATCCATCCCGTGCGCCTCCGCCAGAACACCCAGCTCCACCAACTCCCGCGGACCGAACTGCTCCGCAGACGCCTTATAACCGAACTTGATCACTACTTCACCGCTTCCATTCTCCGAACCTGATGTCCACCGAACTGTTTGCGCAGCGCCGACACCGCCTTCATCGTCGGCGAATCGCGCTGTCGAGAGGAGAATCGCGCGAACAACGCCGCCGAGATCACCGGCACCGGCACCGCATGCGTGATGGCTTCCTCCACGGTCCAGCGACCCTCCCCTGAGTCCTCGGTATACCCGGACATCGAGTTCAATCCTGGATCGTGCCGGAGTGCCTTCACCAGGAGTTCGAGTAGCCAGGAAATCACCACCGTGCCCCGCTGCCACGCCCGCATCACATTGTCGGGAGCGGTGATCCGGGGTTCGGCCGCCAAGAGTTCGTAACCCTCCGCGTAGGCCTGCTTCAACCCGTACTCGATACTGTTGTGCACCATCTTCGCGTAATGACCGGCCCCGACCGGACCCGCGTGCACAAAGCTCTCCTCCCGATTCCCAGCCGGTCGGAGGCATCGAAGATCGGCATCGCACGCGCCACATCAACCTCGTCGCCGCCGACCATCAGCCCGTAGCCTTCCGTCAGGCCCCTCACACCGCCCGACACGCCGCCGCAGTCCAATAAGCCGACCCCCGCTTGCCTAGCGACGCGGAATGGCTCTCGTCGTCGGAGAACCGGGAATTCCCGCCTTCGATCACGAGGTCCCCGGCCGCCAGTAGATATCTGAGTTCGCTGATCACCGAACGAGTCGGCTCGCCGGCCGGCACCATCACCCACATACCTGAGGAACACTCGGGCGAGTGACCATCTCCGCCAATGAACCGACATCCCGAGCTGACGGTTCGCAGTCGTACCCGACGACCTCATGGCCCGCAGCACGAACACGCTCACGCATGGTCCCGTCCATCCGTCCCAGACCTATCAAACCCAATTGCATGGGGAGCTCCTCGACAATTGCTTAGCGATCGGAACGGGACACAAATCCGCGCTGCACGATTTCGCGCACTGAGTGCACACAATGATGCCGTTCGGCCAGCTGAACTGTCAATAACCGCGCATCGATCGCTAGAATCCCCCGACAGGGTTCGAAGCACCGATTGACGAGGAGAGAATGGTGTCCGCCACCGAACGACGGGGTCAGATACTCCAACGCCTCCACATCGACGGCTACGTCGAGGCCAAGGTACTCTCACGCGAGCTCGGTGTGGACTCCTCCACGATCCGGCGCGATCTCGACACACTCGTGCGCTCCGGCCAAGCCGAACGGACCCACGGAGGAGCACGCCCAGTCACAGACGCGTCATCCGAAATACCCTATGCGGTCAAGCAGACCGAACGGCAACAAGAAAAGGTCGCGATCGCACTTGTTGCAGCACGAGAGGTGATGGATGGACAAACCGTCATTCTCGACAGCGGGTCGACCACCTATCAGGTCGCACTCGCACTGCGCCACAAGGCGGATCTGACGATCATCACCAACGACCTCCGCATCGGAAAATACGTGGCCACCATCCCCGGCGTCCGACTGCTGGTGACCGGCGGCGAGCTCCTCGGATCCGTCTTCACACTCGTCGGTGAACGCGCCGTCGACTTCCTGTCCGACTACTCCGCCGACTGGGCCTTTCTCGGCGCCGACGCCCTCGATCCTAAGGCTGGCATCACCAACACCAACACCCTCGAAGTTCCACTCAAGCGGGCAATCATAGCGGCAGCGACCCAGACGATCGTCGTCGCGGATAGTTCAAAGTTCGGACACCGCACCCTCGCCAAAGTTGCGGCCATAGACGAAGTCGACATGATCCTGACGGACGATGGACTTTCGTGTGAGGAGGCCAAACTCTACGGCGACAAAGCCACCCGGGCGAGTACGGCGGGCGAGTAATTTCTGTCGCCTGGCGCGGCGTTTGCGCATGCTCAGACATCGCGGCCTACGCGGGTAAACCACGCTAGCGGCATTCCCTTCCCTCGAGTCCGGTCCGGCCACCGGCAACCGCGCTGCTGTTCGATGCCGAGTTGTCGGCAAAAGGCAAGCCGCGCAGGTCCAGCGCCTCTTCGGCAAAAAGGTGCACCACGCCGCGCAAATGAACAAAGCAGCACTGCCAAGCATGCGGGATCACCGCTCGGCAAATCTCCCTTCCAAGCGGCCGGAGGACCCCGCGCCAACGGACACGTCAGACTCCTTGTAGGCGGTCAGTTCGCTCCGGTTGGGCGGACACGAGAATTCCGGCTCGGCGGTCACGAAACAGCTGATTGACACGCTGGAGTAAATACAGGACGGGGTTCCTTCGCCCGAGTTGGCTTGGTTTGCCGCGCAAACCAACCGACCGAAGGAACCCCCATGACCAAGTGTGCCAGGGAGGGATGGAGATCTTGCAGGCCTACGACCTGACCCAGTGTGCGCGGCGCATTGGTGGGGCACCGACGTATCTGCTGACCGACAATCCCCGAACCGTCACAATAGAACGGATCGCCGGCATCCCCGTCCGCCACCCCGACATCGTCTCCGCAGGAAAGCATTACGGCTGCGTCGTGACACACCTATGAACCGTTCGACTCGGAATCGAAGGGCGGCTCCGAGCACACGGTCAAGATTGCGAAGACCGATCTCATCCCGACCGAGGCGAATCTACTTGAGGATAACCAATTTCGCCGAGCTCCTCGACGCCCGTGAGCAGTGGTGCACAGGCGCACCGCCGTAGTTATCTGCTGCGCACCCGCATCGACCTCGAATCTATCACGGTGACCGACGCCGATATCCTGCTCGCCGACCTCGGACACACGAACCCCAGCCAGCACACCGGCCACCGGACCCGCTCCGCCGACCTGCGGGACCGTCCTTGCCGCCTCTCGAACCTCTGAACCCACTTCTACTCGGCCCCGACATCCACGGAGATCGGATCCGGGCCAAGCGCGACGTCTTTCGGCCGCGGAAGGAGCGGCCACGCAACCCTGCCGCGGACGTGTCGCACCGGCACACCCTCCGATCTGAGAGTCCGAACACGCAGACATTCACCTCAAGTACGAGGAACGGACAGGCATGGCCACCGACTACGACGCACCCCGAGTCACCGAATCCGACAAGTTGACGGACATGTCCCCCGAACAACTGACGGCCAACCGGAAAGGATCCCAGTCCCCCGCCGTGGACGTCGACAACACCTACATCGCCGAATTCTTCGAATTGCCCCGTCGCCGACCTTCCCAGCGAAGACTTCACCGTCCGCGTCATCTCCAGACAATCCGACTAATTCACCTGCACCACCTGCTTTTTCGTCCGCTACCGTAACCGAGTGGCCGACAGTGCACAACTGATCTGCCGAGACTTCGCCTGACAACATCCCTACCGATGCTTCGGACCTCCCCGAACCTTCTAAGGCGGACAATTCTCGAGGATCCGAGCCGACGACTCGGGCTTCTGAACAGTTACTCCGTGATCGTGGCAGACGAGGCCAGGAACGATCGCACCCCGGGACGCTCATGGAGCTTCCCACCCCAGTGATACCACGTCGTTCGTTTCCGGCACCCCTCAAGTCCATAGCACTCAAACCGCCACCTTCGACACCCGTGGCTTCCGATACAAGATCAATATGGAACCCGACGGACGCGTGAATACGCTCGCCCACAACACCGGATATCCGCAGGTTCCATCAGGCAGGCGGGCGACTCACGCGACCGGCATCTTCGTCTGGCGTTGCAGAAGGACCGCTCGAACTCGGCTGGGTCCGACCACGGACGACACTGCGCGGCCCTTGGTCGTCCTCCTCACCTTGCTCGTAGTCGCCTTCTCCGCGGCTGCCTTCTTTACGGCCGTCTTCTTCGCCGGCGTCGTTCTTACCTTTGCCTGACCTTCGTTTGCCTGAACGCCATAGAAGGCTTGCACGATTTCGGCCGGAATCCGACCGCGGGAGGCCACTGCGTGGCCCTCCCCGATCGCCCACTCACGAATCTCCTGGTCGTCGACTTCGCCGCAGCCGCCATCTCCGCGACAACCTCCTTCACAGCTAACGTCTTCGTGGCTGTGTTGTCGGCGGCTGTCTTCGCGGCAGCTTCTTTGTGGTGGTCTTCTCCGCCGAGCAGACGAGATCGAGCCCGCCGGATACGGCGCGTTGCTTGACTACATCAAGTCGCAGCTCCGCACCACCCGGGTCGAGTAGCCGACGAGCTTGTTCGATTACAGGCCCTTGATGGCGCAATGGTAGGGCTCGACCTCGTCGGTGTCTGGGCTGCCGCTATGTCGCGCGGGTGCTCATTCGGCTCGTGTGGAGGAGCTCGTGCTATCGATCACGATGATCATCGCCGCGGCGCGAGGTCGGTTTTCGATGGCGTCGACGGTGAATCCGAGAATCTGAGAGAGCTTCGCCAAGCGATGCGCAACGCTGCTGTGGTGTAGATGCATCCGGTCGGCAGCGGCGCGCAAGGTCCCTGAACGCAGATACACGCGCAGGGTGGACAGAAGTTCGGCACCGGATTCTGTGTCGGTCAGTTCGTGCGCGCGAATCAGGTCCGGAATGCTTTCATGCGCAAGCGAGTTGCCGGGTGCAAGGAGGTTGAGTGCTCCCAACTCTGCGGCGTCGACGAACCGTTGCTCATCCGAGGTCTGACTCAATGCGAAATAGGCGGATCCGACGTAGAGGTGAATTGTCGACGCTGTTGCGGCCAGAGAAATTCCGATGTTGACCGACGGGTCGGTCAAGTGGTCGGAACCCGTCACAGGGACGAGCACGCAGTCGTCGACGGTGACAGGGACTGCACGCCCGGCCGAGGTACGTGGAGTGTGAAGACCCGCATCGGTGGCGTGGACGAGGACTCGGACGTCGGCGGCGGGATCGAGCCCGAGTGCTGCGCAAGCCGTCAGCACCGCCAACTCATCCATGGGAAACAACAAATTGAGCGTGAGTTCCGCGGCCGTCGGTGCTCGACGAGGTTGCAGGATGGACGCCGCGGTCAACGCCATGCGGTCTACGAGCATCTCGTCGAGGGCAAGCGGTGTACCGACGCGTTCGATCCATACCGTGCCGACCACGACGTCGTCGATCACCACGTCCTTGCTCGACGATGGCGGCCGTTGGGGTTGCGGAGACCAGCGGCCTCGCGAATCGCAACGCCTCGCGCCGTGGCCGATCCCAGGCCATCCGGAGACGTCCATACCGACGACACAGTCGGCGAGCGCTGCACTGGCGCGCATCATCGCCGCGGCGTCGGCGCCGTGGCGAATCAGTGCGTCGAAATAGTCGATCACACGTACCAGGCCCGCGGAGTTCGCGTCGAGCTCCGCGAGGCGGTACATCAATCCTTGCATTCAGGAAAACTACGAGGCAGGGGCCAGTGTGCGCAAGCCTCGCCGGAGAGCGTCGAGGGCTTCCGCGTGACCTCGCTTGCTGACTTCAGCGGTCTCAAGTAGAGCAGAACCGTGGAAGGTCCCGGGAAAGGAGTGCAACTCGACGCTGACACCGGCACGGAGCAGGCGGAGTGCGTAGTCGATGCCCTCGTCGCGAAGCGGGTCCAATTCCATCGTGCACAGATATGTCGGGGGAAGACCGGCAAGGTCGGTTGCGCGCGCGGGCGCAGCGTAGATCGACACATTCGGATCCTCGGGGCCGGAGTAGCCCTCGCCCAAATAGAACTGCCACGACAGAATCGCATTGGGACGGTGCCGCAACGGTGTATCCACGAACTCGGTCATCGAAGTGGTGGTCAGCCGGTCGTCCAATTCCGGGATCTCTAACAGCTGGAAAGCGACAGGGACGACTCCTTCGTCGCGCGCCTTGAGCACGGCTCCCGCGGCGAGACCTCCACCGGCGCTCTGACCACCGACCGCGATTCGGGTAGGGTCAATACCCAGCTCATCTGCGTGAGCATGCACATAGGACAGCGCCGCGTAACAGTCGTTCAAAGGCCCGGGGAACGGCGTTTCCGGTGCGAGGCGGTATTCCACGTTGGCGACCGCCAAACCGAGTGCTCGGACGACATCCACACAATAGGGATCGCTGGATTCAGATGTGCCGATGGCGAACCCGCCACCATGAATCCACACAAGAACCGGCAGCGGGCCCTCGACGTTCTGGGGTGTGAAGAATCTGATTGTCACGTCCTGGTCGCCGTCGAGGCCGGGGGCGGTGATAGTGCGCAAGTCGACGCCGTCGTACGACAGGTCGGTCAGCAGGGTCCCGGTCAACGCATCGAACGTGGCCCGGGCCGCCGGGAGGTCACCGAAGTCGATCTTCGGGAGCATCGTGACCGCTGCGGCCAGTTCGGGGTCGAGTGTGGGAAAGTTTGTCATGCAGCCATTCTGCGGCGAGATGTGGTCCACGTCACCCATCATGTGGAGGAAGTAAAAGGGTTGTTGTCCGACGCGCGTCGGTGCCGATGTGCGTTTCGTCGGAATTGCCTGAGGATGACAGGCACCCCATGTGCGCTCTGAATAGGCCAGTTGCTCACTGTCCACGTTTCTAATACGAGTAGTATTGGATTCTCGACGTCGAAGCTCTCGTTGAGAGAATTGAGCGTGCGTATCGAAGCGGCGATGGCGCGGTCGACTTTAAACATCGCTCACGGTGGTAATGGCTTCGGTCGGGCCACTCCGTCCCCGAACAAACGGCCTTAGTCCGATCCGCCCGACCCCCGAGCTGATCGACGTCGTCGCCTCCGAACTCGCCGCCGGCTGAAATGCACCTGGCACGGAGTCAGGTCACCGCTCTGCTGGCGATGGCAACGACCCTGCCCGACCACACCCTAGCCGCCTAGAGCCGGTCGCAGATCGCCTGCAGCGCGTCGGGGTCATCGACCGCGGCGAAGGCGTTGTCGAGTGCAGTGAACCCGAGCCCAGCCCTTGCGGCCTTCCGTTGTGCCCAGTGGTGGCCGTTGATGCAAAGTTTGGCGTTGTAGGGGAAGTACGAGCAGAACTTGAGGAAGAACGGGCCGAAGTCGGCGTCGACGCAGTAGAAGTAGTAGTGGTTGACCATGCCGGTGGACCTGACGATCCACGGGTAGCTCCGACCGTCGGCGTCGCGGCGTTTCTCCGTGCGGAACAGCGGTGTCTTCTCCTGCGCCCGGCCGACGAACACCACACCCGGCTCCGCACGGCTGCCGACTACACCCGTCCCGGCAAACCCGACACCACCTGGGACCCCCAAGCCCGTCCCCCACTCCTACCGGCCTCGAGGACGCGATCACGACCGCAAGACGGTGGCCTGCCCTAACGGCGTGACTGTATTGTTCGCGAAACAAGCCCTGGACCGCGAGCGCTACAACATACCCATTCCGGTCTCGCTGCACCAACTCTGTGCGGGCCGCACCGTCCACATCGGGAACACGACCGTCGGGTGCGGGCCCACCGGGCCTACCGGGCCGGTGGGCCCGCGATGGAGTGAGGCGGCGAGACTCCGGCAGCATCGTTCGATGATCGAACGCAGCATCGCGTGGATGACCCGCGGAGCACGAAGACTGCGGTACCGGGCGTCGCCAAGTACGACTCGTGGTGAAACCTACCGGCGGCGGCGATGAACCTGCAGCGGCTCACCGGCCGCGGATTGAGCTCCTCCTACACGGCCACCCCCCCACCACCTCGATGAATCAGCGAGCACCCTAGACTACAAGCGAGTATAGAAGAAGATGGGAAGCAGGAGTCTCGACAATGGAGTCGTCGCGGTCATCGCAGCCGAACTTATCTGGCCGACGAATTCTGCTCGAAGCCGCATGGGAAGCCAGCCGGTTTGGCGAGCTCTCAGAGTCGGTGAAGCAGGAATTACTGGCGACCGCAACGGTAACCTCCCTGGCCAAAGACGAGATGATTCGGTGGGACGTTCCCATTCTGATGGTTATCGCCACCGGTCGAGTCGGGATCTACGTCAGCTCAACCGAGCGCCTCGCGATGATGCGTCATTTAGGGCCGGGCGAGATGACGGGTTTAGCATCCGCCTTCCGGCCCACGCTGAGCCCGGCACGGCTGCCCTTGATCATCAAGGCCGCAACGCCTGCCCAGATCATGAAGTTGTCGCCGCAGCGTTTGGCCACCGTGGCCCAGCGCGATGGCGCGATCGCGTGGCGGATCGGCCAGTGGTTGGTCGACGACATGGTTGCCGGCCACATGCTTCTCGCCGATGAGATCTTCTTGTCCGTTAAGCAGTTGCTCGCGCGAACACTGCTGGATCTCGCCGTGCAGGAAGGCGGGCGCTGGCTTGTTTACGAGACGCAACAGAATCTAGCCGACGCCATCGGTTCAGTGAGAGCGGTGACAGGACGAGCGCTGTCCGAACTCCGTGACGCGGGACTGTTGGTCCGAGAAGGTCGTGCACTCAGAATTCTCGATCGTGACGGTCTGCGAGCGTCGATCCCCGACGACTAATGGGAGGTACCAAGCCTGGCCAGTCCGGCAGACTTGGTACCTGGTAGCCGCTGGTGGATGAGCACTCTCGTCGACTGGACCGATTAGCCGAGTCCTGAGGTCAGACCGTGCCCCCACCGGCGCGCCAGGAGGTCTGCATCGCTGATGGGATGTCGTGCCCGGCCGAGGTCGTGAGCACTCGACCATTAGTCCGCGAACGACTTCCTGCAGGCTGCCGGCCGGACGCTCGACGATCCCAGGAGGTGCAGGTTGTTGTACATCGGAGACGACTGGGCCGAAGACCACCACGACGTGGAGGTCCAGGACGCACACGGCCGAGTCCGGCGGCGCGAACGGTTACCGGAAGGGATAGCGGGGATCCGCGGATTCGGGGAACTCGTCGGACGGTTCGCCGACGACGACACCGAGTTCGCCGACGTGCTGGTGTGCATCGAAACCGACCGCGGACCCTGGGTACAAGCACTGCTGGCCGCCGGCTACACCGTGTTTGCTGTAGACCCGAAACAGGCTGCGCGACACCGGGAAATCCTCGGAAACTCCGGAGCCAAGAGCGACAAGGGGGACGCGCACGCCCTCGCCGACATGCTCCGCACCCGCCGACATCAACTTCGTGAGGTCGCCGCCGACTCCGAGATCGCGGAGGCGGTCAAGGTCGTCACCCGCGCGCATCAGACGTTGATCTGGGAACGAACCCGACACCTGCTGCGCCTGCGGGTGGCGTTGCGGGACTACTTCCCCGCCGCGCTCGAGGCCTACACGCGGTTCGGGCTGACCTCCACCACGGTGTTGACCCTGTTGGCCAAGGCCCCGGCCCCGGACGCGGCAGCCACGCTCACCCTCCGGCAGATCACCGCCGCGTTGAAGGGCCGCCGCGACATCGACACCAAAGCGGCGGCGATCCAGCAGGTGCTGCGCGCCGAGCACCTCGGCCAACCCGATCCTGTGACTACGGCGTATGCGGCGACGGTGCGGTCGCTCGTTGCGATTCTGACGACGTTGAACACCGAGATCGCGAACCTCGAGAAAGACGTGACGGCGCATTTTGGTCAGCACCCGGACGCTGAGATCCTGCTCAGCCAGCCCGGTCTCGGCGTCGTTCTCGGTCCCCGGGTGCTTGCCGAGTTCGGGGACGCCCCGGGCCGCTATACCAGCGCGAAGGCACGCAAGAACTACGCCGGGACCAGTCCGATCACCAGGCAGTCCGGCAAGATGCGAGTGGTCTCCGCCCGGCACGTGCACAACGATCGGCTTGTCGACGCCCTGCACATGCAGGCCTCCTGCGCGATCCTGCACGATGAGCAGGTCCGTGCCTACTACGACCAGCTCCGCGCCCGCGACGTCAGCCACAACGCTGCTCTGCGGCAGGTCGGCAACAGGCTCGTCGGCATCCTTCACGGTTGCCTCAAGACCCACGCCGCCTACGACCAGGCGACCGCGTGGTCGCACCGTCAGCACACCATCGCTGCTTGACATCCGAGATCCAGGGATGTCTGAGCTGATCTACTGACGATGTGAAGGGGTTGTAGAACGTGAGTGACCCTGCAGGCGGGAGAATCTGGGCAGCCAAGAACAGAAGCACCTCACACGATCACGCCGGTCTTCGATAATTCAATCTCATGTCAGCAGTCGGACTTGTATCGGTGATGCGACTGGCTGAGGCCCGCCGGCCCCGACAATCCGGTCGCGATCATTCAGTCGAGTTTCCTAGCACTGCCGATGCGTCCGGCCAACCCACCGACTTCTGGTTGTCCGCCCTGACCGAGGCCACGCCGATCGCCGAGCTGGTGTGGCGGGCCAAGATCCGCTGGCGTATCGAACTCGACTACCGGGAAGTGAAGCCGGGCTCGGTCTCGCTCTTTTGAAGGCCGTTCCGAGCTGGGCTGGCACCACCACCTCACCTTGGTCCCCGCCTCGCCCCTGCGCCCTTGACAAACCGGCGTACATATCAGTGTGCCAACGTTGATGCGCCTACCTCACAGGCGCCCGGCAGGGTGAGGTCCTGGGCATTCGGTCCGGGGGCTGCCCTGACCCGGCACCTGATGCCGACGGCAAGGTTGGCCGGCACTTGATCCGCAGTACCATGTTCAAGAACGCCGTGGACGAGCACGGCAACCAACGACTCTTCCGGGGTGGAACGCGACATGCCTTGGGTCGCGATTCGTCCCGTCGTCAACGCCATTCGCGTGCTGGAGCGAATGGTTCCCGAGGGAGCGCTCCTGTTCGACCACTACGTTCACGACATCATGTCGCGGCCAGGCGCAGGGTCGCTCATGACGGCCACCCTCGAAACCGGATCGAAGCGTTCGTCGCCTGGGTCAACGCCGAAGCAGCTGCTCACGGGCTGCCCGGTGAGATCATCCCACCTGATCCGAATGGCGCGATCGGAACCGCCCGGTTCCGCCGCGGCCTTGCCTGGCATATCGGCCGCCGCCCGAATGGCCCTGTCGCGCTGGCCATTCAGTATGGGCATCTTCGCACGGCCGTATCGGGCAATTAATGCGGCTCGTAGTCGGGGCGGGATCCAGGACCTGATCGACATCGAGACCGCCCGTGTGGTCGCCGACACCGTCGCCAACCTCCACGACAGCCTGGGGTCCGGTGAGGGTGTGTCTGGTCCGGCCGCCCGGCGGGCGATCAAGGCCGCCGCGACCGCACCTCGCTTCGTCGGCACAGTCATCACCGCCACCACGGCCTGGCGGCTGATCGCGAACGATGACGCCATGATCTACGACAACCCGCACGCACTGCTGCTCTGCCACTACAAGCGGGCCACCGCCCTCTGTCACCGCGACGGGGTCAAGGACACACCCAGCCTGGACCACTGGGTCCCCGGCTGCGGCAACACTATCCGAACCGATCAGCACGCTATCCAGCTCCGCGAGCGCGCTACTGTCATGGACACCCGAGCCGCCCGGGTTCTTGGTCCGCTGGGTGACCGGCTGCGCGCCAACGCCGACAAGCTTCGAGATTACGCCGACACTCATGACCGCACCCGCATCACCTTGACCGAGGACGCAGGATGAACACCGACGAGCGCGACCAGATCCGCGCAGCCATGGACCGCATCCTGTCCGGCACCGCCGAGCGATCCAACGGTGCGCTCACGCTCGTCGCCCTCGCACTGGAGGCGGATGCCCCTAGAAACGCTCTGACACAGCGACATACGGACTTTAAGAACGAGTCCTACACGCGGGTGGCCGATCGCGGGGCGCCACCGGAAGTCGAGACCCGCCTCCGGGCCCACCATCGCCGCACTGAAGACCATCGCGAACAAGAACGCCGAACTCGTCCAACTTCGGGCCGACGTCCCCGCCCTTGTCCAGGCGGTGAAATAGACTCACGCTTGAGAATCACGTGCTGCGGGATGGGGGCACGGGGCAGAGTTGTCGGAAATGCGATTCGGCCGCCTGCTGGCGCGATCATTCTTCTGTGTGGTGTCGCTGCCGTCGCCGAATCGGGATGACCTCAGCGCTGGGGTTCGCCACCGCCTCGCGCCAAGGACCTCATCGTGCGCGGCGGTTTCAACGTTTACCAATCCCGGCCGCGGGGAGCTTCATCTGCCCAAGGAACACCACCACGCTGGCTGCCGCAGGTTGGTCAGGTGCATGGCTTCAGGATCTCAACACGCAGACTTGACAGGCAACAGCATCGCCTCCACCATGGCGCCCTCTGGACGCAGCTGCACCACACCGGACACCAACTCGAGGTGCGCTGCACCCGCCAGATCACCACGCCCCACCGCCGTCTCCCAACGCCGATCTGCTGAGACCCTTCAAGCCATGGAAACTGCATTAAACGGGTGCATTGTGCAAGTGGTGCAGCTCAGACGGCGTGTCATCCAGCGCCCGAGGAACTGTTACTGTAGCGCGTCCATCAGGCGACCTGCGGAAATGCTCCCGTCTGATGCAATTCCCGAGGGTTGGCGTAAACCATCGTCATCGTCATGGCTTTATGCCCGAGCAAGGCAGCGATCGCCTCGAGGCTCATGCCCCGGTTGATCGCCTGGGTGGCGAGAGCATGGCGAAGCTGGTGGGGGTGCACGTGTCCGATTCCCGCTGCGGCAGAAGCAGATTGGACGACCATGTCGACGAGGGTGCCCGGGATCGGCCAGCCGCGGTCGGTGAACAGCAGCGGGCTGTCCTGCCAGTCCGGGCGGTGCGTGAGCCAGGCGTCGATCATTGTTTTCAGTTGTGGGTGCAGCGGGACGTAGCGGTCGTTGTGGAGCTTGCCGATCGGGATCCGCAGCCAGTAGGCCGAGCCGATCTGGACCACCGAATCGACGGTCAGGCCCAGGAGTCGCCCTTGCGCATGCCCGTGCGCGAGAGCACTCGATGCAGAGACGATCGAACTCGTCGGGCAGGTTGCGGGCCGCGGTGAGGAACTTCGCGGCGGCGCCGTCGTCGAGGAACCTCGGCAGCGGCTCGTCCTTGATCGACCGGTCCGACGAGTAGACCGGCGCCCGGGCGGGATGTCGGGGTAGTCCCATTCGATGATGCGCTGGTAGAACGCGCTCAGGTGGCCCATCCGCATCCCGATGGTGGTCTTGGACAGACTCGTGGTGCGCATGGTGGCGGCCATGACGGGCGCTGCGTCCTCGACACGGTCCCAGCCGATTTCTGGGACCGTGCGGGCGGCCCACAGTTTCCGTGGATGCGGGACGGGGCCTTGGCCGCGGTTGAACATGACGGGCGAGGCGGACGACGTTCTCGTTGCGGGGCAGGCGTTGGGCTTGGATGAACTGAGGCATGCCTCGAACCGGACGCCCGAAGGCTGAGTTGATGTTGACCGATAACGAACGCGAACAACTCGTTCGATGGTCGCGGTGAGCGAAAACCCCACAATCGTTGGCACTGAGGTCGCGGATCGTGTTGGCCTGCGCGGAGTCCGGGGATGACCAACAAGCAAGTCGCGGCAGACCTGGGGATATCCGCCAACACGGTCAAGAAATGGCGCGGGCGCTTCGTCGACCGACGCCTCGACGGCTTGGTCGACGAACCTCGACCGGGTCGTCCGCCCTCGATCTTGCTGGACCGGGTCGAAGACGTGGTCACCGCAACACTGGAAACCACCCCGGCCAATGCGACGACGCACTGGTCGCGTACCTCGATGGCCAAGCGCACCGGCCTGTCACCGTCGACGATCGGCCGGATCTGGCGCAAGTTCGAACTCAAACCGCATCTGACCGACGGTTTCAAGCTTTCCACGGATCCGCAGTTCGTGAACAAGGTCGTCGATACTGTTGGCCTTTACCATAATCCGCCCGAGCATGCCGTCATCCTCTGTGTGGACGCGAAGAGCCAGATGCAGGCATTGAACCGTTCCCAGCCGATGCTGCCGATGATGCCCGGCATGCCGGAACGGCGCAGTCATGACTACGCCCGCAGCGGCGTCACCAGCCTGTTCGCGGCATTCAACATCGCCGACGGCACGGTGAACTCCGAGCTTCATCGACGTCACCGGGCCGTGGAGTTCAAGAAGTTCCTCGCCGCGATCGACAAGGCCGTCCCCGACGAGTTGGACGTGCATCTCGTCTGCGACAACCTGGCCACCCACAAGACGCCGGCAGTGGGCGACTGGTTGGCCAAGCACCCACGTTTTCACGTCCACTTCACCCCGACCGGGTCCTCCTGGATCAATCAGGTCGAGCGATGGTTCGCATTCCTGACCGATCAGCTGCTCCGCCGTGGTGTACACAAAAGCGTTGCAGCACTGGAGAAAGACGTTCGCAACTGGATTAAGACCTGGAACGACGACCGGAAGCCGATCGTCTGGCACAAGACCGCCGAGGAGATCCTCGATTCCCTCGCCATATATATCTCACGAATTTCTGACGCGGGACACTAGTGGGCCTTTGGTACTAGTGGGCCTTTGTAAGATTGTTGTGCAGCCTCCGATCTCGCGAAGACCGCAGAACTCCATGCGCGCAGGCACTGACCAAGATCATCTGGCGCGGCACCAAGATCGGCGGCCGCGGCGATACGGTCGCGGCTCGTGGGCGCTGCGGGTGCGCCCGACGAATCGGACCATCCCCCGAGACAAGAACGGCGTCCTGCCTCAGTCCTGGTGTCCACGAATGACCCAAGTTATCTCGGCACATCGTGGACACCGGATCTCACCTCTTCGGCAACACCGGATCTCAGTACTTCGTGGCATCGGCGCCTTTCGGGAACGCTGCAGGCCCCTTCGCCATGGACGCGTCTGCGCCAGCGCGCCGAACGTCCACTCGCGAGATGACCCATCAGAACGTACGGTCCGCCACCCGGACACGCTCGGCCCGAGCGAGTGCGGCTTGCAGCTTGGTAGCGGGCACCGGAGCCGAGGGAGCTTCGAACATCCGTTCCATGGAAGTGGCCGGATCGGCGAGATAGAGCCGTGAGTAGGCGTCCGACTCGGGCTCGAACCGCCAACTGTCCACCAAGGGGCCGGCGTCCACGGTGTCGAAACCGATCCTGTCGATGAGGACAGCGGCCTCTGCCTTGGCAGCCTCATCATCACTGGCGATTGGCAGCGCGCTCCGGTCAGCAGCACCGACTGGGCGGGCCAGCTGAGAGATGTGGTGCGCCATGATGTTGTTGAAGGTCTTGACCAGAGGAACCCCGTCGAAGTGCGCCTGAATGAGTTCACTCGTGGTTACTTCGTGACTGTCCAGTTGGGGTACTCGCCCGTCCCGGAAGGGGTAGTAGTTACTGGTGTCCAGCATCGTCTTGCCCTGAAGGCCCTGGGTGGGAATCGCCACGTACGCCGTGAGAGGCACGGAGAGCAGTACGAGATCACCAGCCTCGGCCGCATCGTGGACAGAACCTGCAGATGCCAGTGGCCCCAGTTCGGCAATAAGACCTGTGAGGCTCTCTGGGCCGCGGGAGTTGGCCACAACGACATGTATGCCCGCCGCTACTGCGAGGCGGGCGACCGCCGACCCGATGTTCCCGCTCCCGATAATTCCGAGTCTCTGCATGTATCTCGTTCCTTTCTATATGTCGAAGGGTTCGATGTTCGTCACGTTCCGCCTGCGCCACTCTGTTCACGTGCGCACTGTGGCGCCATTCTGCGTTCGCGCCTTGTCGCGTTCACCGCTTCCCGCTGATCTCGCAGCTCCAACTCACCAACGCTCGGCGTAGATCGGGTCGTGCGGGTAGAGCGCACCAAAGTTCGAACTAGGAGGGATACCGAACAGCTCGGCGTAGTCCGACTCTGGGTTCAGCCGCTGTGCGAGATCCCATATACACGTCCTCGACAGGACCTTCCACTCGCCGTCGCGTCGCTCGCAGAGGTCTCGATATCGGCCGCACAGCAGATCGACCGCAGCGCCATCAGTCGGCACCTTGATGTATATAAATGCGGTCTCACGCTTGGCCTGCTCACCGTCAAGTTCCACCAACATGTTAGAAATGTAGTGACTGGCCTTGTGTGACGACACCTTCTGAGCTTCAAATGCTTCAGTGCAGAAGTCATGGGAGAGTCCGACGAAACTGCCATGGTCGTCAGTGGACTCCGGCCAGAAAGTCGACTTTACAAGCTCAAGGTCTTTGCGATCTATCCCGCGGCAATAGCTGGCCATGTTCTCGTAAAGTGCTTGCTTGGCGATCAACGCGGTCACCATTTGGCGCTCCTCAGCATACGCAGCCGATTCGTCCACGGCCGAAATGACTCTCGGAATCACCGGACGATCTCCCTGCCAAGACTACGAAGCTCGTTCTCTATTGGGATGAGCGTCACGTGCAGCATCCTTTCCACCATGTCCAATTCCTCTCCAATATCCAGGTCCACCTTGGGTTACGGGCTCCAGCGATCCGGCTTGCCCCGGATCTCGGTCTTGGAGCAGCCGTCGCCGAGGGCGACGCGGGATCCACGCGGAACATCGGCGCGATCGAGGAGCCGGCGTTGCCATGCGGCAGGGTTTCGTTCACCGACGATGCGTCGTTAGGAGCTCGCCGACGCGACGCGCCGCGTGGGTTCCCGATTGCAGTGCGCCGTCGACTCCGACCAACGCGTTCGCGAGCTCCGCGCTCGCGAACACCAGACGACTCTCCGCGGTTTGGAGGTAGGGCACGGTCTGAGACAGTTGGCGGGGCCGGAGGTGATGCTGCCCGCCTCGTGCGTAGACGTCGCTGCCCCAATCGTGCGAGAAGACGTCCACGATCTTCGCGCGCGGAAGCGGGAAGATCGTCTCGAATTCCTTAGCGAGCTTGTCCTTGTCCCCGGTGTCGAGGCCGTCGCTGAGACTGAAGCCGAGGATCGTGGTGAGACCGTCTGGTCGGACGATGTCCTTTCGGGCATGCACCAGCGGGGCATCGGTCCGGTCTGCGCGCAACACGAATAGATCCTCGACCTCGCCCTCGGCCAGCGCCCAGATTTTGGTCAGGTGTGGCGTCGCATAGACCTCGTCCGCATCGGTACGCCGGGCGGGAAGCTTTGGATCAACGTCGAGGGTAGGCCAGATCGTCGGTGGCGTGGCAACGATGCACGCCAACGCCGTGTAGGTCTCGCCGGCCTCCGTGTGCACCGCCACCGTTGTCTCGTCGTGAACGATCCGGGCGACCGGCGATCCCAGCCGTATATGGGCGCGGGACTCGGCCGCGATGCTATCCACCAGTGCTTTCATGCCTCCCGCCAGACGGAATCGGCTTGACATCTCGAGCATCCGATTCAAGCTGTGGCCGGCCATCGCATAGTGCTTCACGAGAGACGAAACCCCGGCTTGATCTCGCAGCCCGCTGGTGCGAACGGTCATCCAGGCCTCGAGCCACGCCCTCTCCTCACTGGTGAGGTCCAGCTGCTCCACACGACTGCTGACGGAGAGTTCGTCCATAGCGACCAGGGCGTCGATGTCGAACCAGGGGTCGAATGGACGAGGGATGGACTCGCCGAGTCCGCGGAAGAACGCCTCGAGCCCCTTGCCCAGATGAGTGAGCGCCTCGTGGGCAGCGAGGCGCGTCAAACCGTCGTCGTGCGCGAGCGCGAACGTGGAAAAGGAGCCGACCTCGACGACCTCGAGCCGATAGCGCATGATCTCGGCCCACAGGTGTGGGTTCAGCCAGTGCACGTTCATGGCACCCATCTCGATGGGAGAGCCATCCCAGTCCGCTGTCCACGCCCGCCCGCCGAGGTGATCCTTGGCCTCCAACAGCAGCACGCGCTGATCGAGCATCCGAAGCTCACGCGCCGCCACGAGACCCGCGAGGCCGCCTCCCACGATGATCACGTCATAATCCGGCATCTCTTCTCCTTCTTCTAGGTTCACCCGTGACCGACCTGTTCCGAATCCCCAGCAACTCTGCTCGCCTCACGCCGCTCAGATCTGCCGCGCTACGACGTCGCCATGTGTGAACGCCATCATCGCGTCCCGGGGCGAGTACGCATCGCCGACGACCAGGACCTCCGTGCTGTGCCTGCGCGCGGCATCCAGCAACGAAGTCTCGGGTAGCCGGCTCTGCGCGAGCACCACGGCCGCGACTGGTCCGAGCTCAATGATCTCGCCCGTGAACGTACGCTGCGCGCGGACTCGGCCGCCTGTGGCCGAGACGAGATCGGTGCGCTCTAGAAGGGTGCAGCCCCCGCCCTTCAGTCGGTCCAGAAGGTCCGTGCGGTGCGTGAAGCCGGTCGATTGGCTGATCGTCGGCAACGGCGACGTGATGATGACCTGGTGTCCGCTCGCCGCCAACTGCTCGTAGGTAACCATCGCTTCCTCGGTGCCGAGAGAGTCGTGGACGACGACGGTTTCCTTCGGTGCCCCGACGAGTTCCTTGAGGGCGAGCTCCGGAGAGTACACGGCGACCGAGCCATCCGTCGGGAACCGTGGCGGCGGCGCGATGGACCCAGTGGCAAGGACTACAACGTCGACCCCGGACGAGGCGAGCACCTCCTCGTCGACGTGCACGCCCAGCCGCACCTGCACACCCATGCGGGCCAGTTCGGCCTCAAGCCACGCGGTGGAAGCCACTAGTTCGTGCGCACCCGTGACATTCGTGATGCTGCCGAGCCGTCCCCCAGCTTGACTGCCTGCCTCCAAGACCACCACATCGTTACCACGACGCGCTGCGATCTCGGCCACCTTGAGCCCGGCAGGCCCTGCCCCCACCACCAGCACGGACCTCGGCGAGGCGACCGGCTGCGGGTCATTACGTCGGTATTCGCGACCCACGTCGGGGTTGTGGAAGCAATAGACATCACCCCCTGCGCCGAGCCGATCGATGCATCCTTGATTAGCGCCCACGCAGAGACGCACGCGATCCGCTTCGCCGCGCTTGGACTTTTCCAGGATGTCGGGGTCGGCGATGTGCGCTCTTGTGAGCCCGACGAAGTCGCAGTCGCCACGCTGAAGCGCGTCCTCGGCCGCCTGCACCGTCGTCAGCCTGCCGACGCCCAACACAGCTGCCTTACCGTCGAGCTCCCGCCGCAGTCTTGCCGCTGATGGGAGGAACTCCCCGAGCGGACGCCGGTATGTTCCCACCACCCGCCCGTAGTCCGACGCCTGGGACCCGTGCGTAGGGTTGAAGTAATCGACCATTCCCGTGTCAGCGAGCTCGAGGGCAATCTCCAGGAGTCGCTGCTCGGTTAGTCCCCCGGCCTCTGAGGGCTGGAAGTCCTTGGTCGCGATGCGCACGCCCAGCACGCCTTTCGGTCCGAGCCCAGCCCGGACGCGTGCTGTTACAGCCCTGAGGAAGCGCGTCGACGGTCCCCAATCATCGGTGCGCTGGTTGCGCCAAGGGCTGAAGGATTGCTGCAGCAGGTAGCCGTGTCCAGCGTGCAGCTCGACGCCATCAATGCCGCTCGCGACAGCAAGCTCGGCAAGCCTGCCGTAACCTTCGATGATCGCATCGATCTCATCCGGGCTCAGTTCGTGTGCAACTTCGGTGCCTGAAGTCGACGGCGCGGCCGAGAAGGCGACGAGGCCCTCCCCATCCGAGGGAGCCGACTCATCGTAGTTGACACCCGGGAGTGACGAATTACCCTGCACTCCTGCGTTATGCAGCTGCACGAACGTGCCACATCCATGCTCCCGTGCCACATCCGCGAAGCGACGTAGCTTGGATCCGACGTGCTCGAGCTGAAACGGATGCCGGTCGTCGACACCCCAGACGGGAAGAGCGCTGAGACCGAAGAACCCGACGCCACCCTCCATGCGTCGTCGTACATATCCGAGGTACTTGTCCGTCGACCTCTCGTGGTCGTTTTCCCAGTGACGGTACGAGAACTTGTGGGATGTGACCGCGACCCGGTTCTTCAGTATCACCGGACCGAGTTCGAGCGGCTCGAAAAGCTTCACAGCACGACCTCCTCGTGGGCGTTTCTCCCCTGCCCCGAGCCGGGGTCATAGCCCGACCCATTCGTGCGCGTGCGAATCACCATGTGCAGCGTTCCTTTGTATCGTCACGTCTGGTTCCGAAACGTTCGCCTCTGGGCGGCCCGACCTTCCGTGCCATCGAGCTTTCCTGGTGGACATTACGGGTTTCGCCAGGGGTCTCAGCGACATTGGTCACAGTGACGCCGGATGTCTGGCGGGGCCATTATTCGCAGTCATTGATGTCCACATTTTCGGCTGCACGCCGATGTGTGATGATGGGTTAAAGGGTTAAACAGAGAATGACTCGCCGGTCGCGGCGCGGTGGCCAGCCCGCATGCCGCATACGATCGCGGGACCGATCGTCGCCCGCCCATGCCCATGCCCATCGTGCTCGCTATTGGTGCGTCCCGGGTTCGACGGCGTGCGTGATTCTGAACTCTGGTGCTTGACACCAAGAGTTTTGAATCTCCCTGGATCTGTCAGAGGGTTCCGGTCTAAGCTTGAGGTTTATCCTGTGCGATTTCTTCTTTTCGACCGTTTGCTGCTGTCGGTGGTGCGTCGTTTCCCACGTCATAGCCTCAGGGCGAGGCAACTGTTCCTCGACCCCGTGGGGGTCCGGGACCGGGCTTGGTGGGTTTCGGCGCACCGGCCGGACAGAGCATGGTCTGGCGGATGCGCGAAAACCCCCGCCGCACCCGAGCCGGTGCGAGCCGGCGAGGTGGGGTGGATTCTCCCACGGCCGGCGGAGGTCCTCGGCGAGCGGGCGGGCCAGCCGTAGCTGGGTGCGCGCGACGATCCCCCGCCAGGTCCACCGATCGGCGGCTTCGGGGCTGCGGATCTTCGGTGCTGTCCAGCCAAGGGTCTGCTTGAGCAGTCGGAAGGTGTGTTCGAGGTCGAAGCGGCGCAGGTACAGCTGCCACAACCGATCGATCTGTCCGGCGCCAATGTCCGGGTCGGAACACCACAGCCATACCGGGGTCGGATGGCGGTCGCCGGGCAGATGGTCGACGGTCAGCCGGATGACCGTGCCCTCCACGATCGGCGGTAGTCCCGGATGCTCGGCCCAGGAGCCACTGTGGGTAATCCTCGGGTGCAACCGATTCGATTCCTGCGCGGTGGCGGCACCGTACCGGTCGGTGGCGGTGTTGGTGGTGGCCGCCGGGGTGCGCCAACTCTGCTGGTCGGCGAAACGGAACTCGCCCCGTGTCGAGGTGGGCGCCCGGTCCGGCCTGGCGGTGGTGCCGGGAAACACAGCACCTTATCCGACCGCATCCGCCCCAACACCACCACCGGTAGATCGGCGAGCAGGAACGCCAGCCGGGCCAGCTCGTAGCCGGAATCGAAGATCAGCAGGATGTCCGGGTCCCCCTCTTTCCACTGCCCGGATTCCTGCAAACGGGTGACGACGTCACTGATTTGTAGTGCGGCAACTGCTGTTTCGTTGTCATCGGGGTGCAGGCGCCCCGCATCGAGGACTGCCGTCCACGAACTACGACCGGGTTCGAGGGCGGCGATGAACGAGTACGGCCACCCGGGATCAGCTGCGCCGCATTCTTCCCGCGCCCATAGACGTGGCAGAACGCCCGCTGCGGGTTGGCCGGGGCATCCGGGCGCAGCCACGCACTGATATCGACGGCAAGCACGATCCGGCCGTCGTGGTCGCGGGGTACAGTCAGGGTGCGCAGTGAGCGTCGCAGCCGGGCTGAAATCAATTCGGTCGCCGTTCAGTCCGTCGTAGAGGGCACCGAGTCCGCGACGACGCTCACCGGTCAGTGACAACTCCAACAGCGTTCGGACCGGCGCGCCCGCACACAGCAGTGGCGTCGGTCAGTTCGAACAACGCGGTTCAGGCGGCCGGAGTCAGGGTGACGCAGTACCCGAGAGCTTCGAGTTGACGAATATGTTTGCGTTTCTTCGTGTCCGGATTGATGTGACGGGTGAATGATCGGCACCGAGATCGACGAAGACCGGTTAGGAATCAACCTCCACTCCCGGGTCTCATGGTGCTCACCGGCTGGCTGGCTCTGTGATCAGCTACCCCCTCTTGATCCGTTCCCTGTCGAAGGCTCACAGATCGATTCCCATTAGGCCTGCCATGCCGGGTTCCAACGGCAACGGCGGCACCACGCCCTCCGCGGCCGACTGAACGCCGCAGGCTACGGAGGCCCATCCCCGTTCCGTTGGAAACAGCAACGCCAGACCTTCAAACAACCGGGCATCGATCGTCTGTCCCGATTACTCCGCCATGGGCGCGGGGACGAGGCGGCTGCGCAGGAATTGGCCTAGCACGCGAGCGGTGTCGTCGGGATGGGACACATTCGGGCTGTGGCCCGTCGGCATCACCGTAATCTGCGCCGCCACGAGTTCGTCTGCGAGGTGCCGCGTCCACTCGGAGAGTAAGAGGTCGTCGTCTCGCCCCGCGATCAGCAGCGTGGGCGTGCCGACGCCGCGCAGCGACTCGGGGAAAGGGTCCCGCGAAACCGGTCTCGATCGTAGGAAGACGTCGGGCACCTCTAGGTGCGCGGCCAACAGCGTTTCGTAGTGGCCGGGCTCCCGCGCCCATGCCAGTCGACGGTCGACGTATTCGGCGTCTTTCGGGTCGATGCCGAGCAATTCGACGTAACGCTCCATGTCCTTACTGGTTCCGTCGAATCGGGTGAGCTCTGAGAGCGCTTTCTCGGTCTTCCAGGGACCGCCCGTGCCGCCAATGCTCACCACTGCGCTGATCCGGCTCCTCGCCTCCGGGTCGACGAGGGCGCGCACCGCGATCGTCCCGCCGAACGAGTTCCCTACGAACGCGGCCGACTCGATGCCGAGACGATCGAGGACCGCCAGTAGATGCTCTGTACGGACCTTGACTCCGGATCGGTCGAAAAATCCGATCTTGTCGGTACCGCCGTAGCCGATCATGTCGGGGGCCACGATCTGAAACTCGCGCGCGAGGACCGGGATCACGCGTTCCCACGACATGTCCGCGGAAGCCCCCCAACCGCCATCGTGGAGCAGCAGCACGGGCGGCGCGCCGTTCGATCCGGCTGTCAGAACGCGGGTGCGCACTCCGCGGGCGTCGATCCATTGCTCGGCGGTCATCGCGAGGCCTCCCCGGCGAACTCGCGCGCGGTGGGTGCGGTGACCGGCGAGCCGCAGATCGTCCGCATCGCCTCGCGGAACGCGGCTTCAGGATCGTCCGGTGCGGCGGCGTGCCACCCGAAGAGTCCGTCGGATCGGACCAGCACCGCGTCTTTGTCCGTGCCCAGCAGGCGCCTCCATTCCCCAGATGGGGCGCCGATCGCCGACACGTATCCCGGCGACCGCGGAGCCGAGATCGGCACAGACCGTGACCACTCCAATGCACTCTCCCTTTCATCAAAAGCCGCGAAACACCCGTCAGGAGTCGCCGAGAGGACACGCTAGCGCCGCGTTGCGGCCCGATCAGCGACTTTTGTCACACGAGCCCCGACTAGGCTGTGTCAAGGAATTTAGACAGTCCTCGGCTTTTCGTTCGTGTCAGGCCGCCCTAGCGAGGTCGTCGGCGGCGGTCTGGTGTGTGTCGGCCCAGGCTCGGGCCAGGATGCGGTAGCCGAGGCTGGAGTTGAAGGGTCGGACGCGGCGAGGGACGTGTAGACGGCTATCCATGTCCGCGCCTCGTGGGACGATCTGCCACCTTTGGCGTCCATCCATTCGACTGTCCATTGATCCTCCCCGATTGGACTGATGAGCCAAATCGTCTTGCATGCAAAGTGTTGGGTGCTCTGCAGTGGAAGTGTTCGAGTGCCAGGATATTACGCCGATTGAATCGGCACCGCCAGTAGGGGGCGCCATCGACATTTAGGAATGAATACACGCTCGGCTGTATCGCAATTGTTCGGGCGATGGGTCAGTGCCTGATGACCGCTTTTCGCTCGTAGGGCGGTCAGTGAGGTGCAGGGGTCAGGCTGTCAATCGGAATGATCTCGCGGCACAAGTACGTGAAGCTTCGATCGGTGAGGAAATCTTTGCGCAGCCGTGAGTTCGCCTTGCGTACCTGCTCGTTGTCGAGGAAGGTTGCCATGTCCAAATGATTGGCAAACCAGAATTCGTCGTAGCAGACGAACTCGTTCATCGGTACGTTCTCCCAGCGTGTGTTCTTAAATACATCTGGATGTACTGATCCGGCGACGCGGTTGCGAACGTGACGCAGGATCGGCTCAGCTGCGGTGACCTCTTCGGCGAACTCGCCCGCCCATTTGGACTCGAATGCATCGCGATCAGCCGGATCACGCAGTTCGTAGAAGACGGCCGCCTTGACCGCTGAGTCGTTCGCGATCCCGTCGATGACGACCTCGTCCTCGGTGAGGACCGTTACCACCTTCTCTGGATCGGATAGCAGATGACCTCGGACGTTGGCGATGTAGTCAGGATCGTTGAAGCAGTCAATGAACTCCTGGATTCCAGTGAATGTCAGTTGGCTCATGGCATCCCACCCTTCCAGTCCGAGCGGCAGGGGCGGGCTAGGGAGGGCGCCGTCATGCAGTGCGGGGTTCTGGACGTAACGTCGCACGAGTTTCATGACGCCCGGAGAGCGGCGCATGATGTCGACATGCTCGCCGTGCCACTCCTTGTAGAACCACTCCAAAGTGTCGCCCTGCCGGCGACGGGAGACGTTCGACATTCGGATCATGTGTTACCTCGCCGATGATTCGTTTGGTGTGGGTGGGGTGGCCATTGCGATTGCGCAAACTGCTATCAACCGAAGTCAACTTTGTTCGTGAAGTGCATGAGCTCGACACGATTGCCATCCGGATCGAGGCAGAAGAGGCAGACCCCCGAAGTTTCGGGCCACTCAAGGTCGAGCCTGGTCTGCTCGAGATAGGTTCCCCCGTGGGTGGTCAAGGTCTCGATCGCAGAGTCAATATCGTCGACATGGAGCGAGAGATGAGTCATGCCGCGGTGGTGCATGGGGCGTACCGCGTGTGCGGAAGCGGGCACGCTTTCCGGAGATTCCATCTCGATGAGCTCAAGCAGTAGTCCGTCCAACCGTACATACTGGGCGCGGCCCCGCAGCTCCACTCCATCGTCCACCCCGACGAGGTCGCGGTGCTCGTCGTTCAGCGGCAGCGCGATGCCCTCGGTAAAGCCAAGCCCGTCACGGTAAAAGGCCACTGCCCGCTCCATGTCCGACACACACAATCCGATATGTGAGAAACGGAATCCATTGTCCCGCTCGTTGTTAACGTTCGCACTCATAATATCCCTTTCGATGTGAGTCAACCGCAGGAGGTTCCCTCGAACAGTGGGCAGAGGGCTTACCGCGCTTCCGACGGCTGCTGCCTGAAATGACATCTCGTAGCTGCCGGAGCTTTGCATGTCCACCATCGAGTGTCAAAGAAGCGAATCTAGATGTCAACTGCAGCAATGCGATTAGATTTTTCGGCATAGAGGTGCCGATAGTATTCCTTGTGCTTGAATCTCGACCAGAGCGATTCAAATGGACTATTGTCCCAACATATCTCGGTTGCGGCCATCGGCCGGCGCAGCTCCGTGCTGGAGGCGCTCCGACGCAATGTTAGGGACGCTTTTCGGAATACACGGTTTTGATGGTCCGATAGCGCGGGTATGAGCATAGGCGGTTATTTTCGGCACATCGTAGGCGCTGAGTCTCACTTCTTTGGTGACACCGGATCTCAGTACTTCTACCGATCGTCAGAACCGCGTTACTCGAAAGGCGTCCCTAACACTGACCAGGCGTTCGCACCAACTACTATCGACTTTTCCACAGTAGGTCGCTGTCGCGAGCGACACGAAGATGCAGTCAGCTTGCCGCCACCGCTTGCACAGGTCCGTAGGGTGGAATGCTAGCAAGACTCAGCTACTCAGCGTCCTTCTGCAGACGGTTCGGCGACGACTTCGTTCTCAATGACGCCTATGCCAGTGACTTGCACTCGGACACGGTCGCCCAGAGTCAGCCACTTCTCTTGTACGGCGCCGACACCTGCAGGCGTACCGGTGGCGATAAGATCGCCGGGTTCGAGCGTACACACTTGTGATATTTGGCTGACGATCGCCCATGGGCTGAGGATCTGGTCCGCCAGAGTGCCCGACTGGCGGAGCTCTCCGTTCACCCATGTCCTGATCTCGGCGGAAGCAGGATCGAACTCGTCGGCGGTCACGATCCACGGGCCGATAGGCCCGTGTGTATCGAAGCTCTTACCGAGCCACGCCTGGGACGTCGTCGTCTGCCAATCGCGCACGGACACATCGTTAGCGACGACGTAGCCGGCGATCGCTGCCCGCGCCGCAGATTCGTCGGCATCTCTCAGGCGTCGGCCAATGACCACAGCTACTTCGCCCTCGTAGTCCAGAAAGGTCGACTTTCGCGGGAGCCAGATCGGGGAGTGGGGCCCGCTGATGCAGGAGACCTGTTTGTTGAAGATCATCGCGAACCGAGGATCGGGATAGGCTTGCGCGACCAATTGATTACGTCGATGTGCCGATTGCGCACGTGCCGTCGTTCCTCCGGACACCTCTGCCAGATGGTCGCGGGTGTTCATGCCGACGGCGAAGTATTTACTAGGCTGGGAGACCGGCGCCAGCAGTTCGAGCGAATCGATTGGCACCGGGAGTCGGCCGTCGGCCCGTGCATCGGCGCTCATCCGGGACCACAAGTCGAGCCCACCCTCGAGTATGCCTTCGACCTCTAGCCGATAACCGAGTTGCTGGACATCGACCAGTCGCTCATCCACCACTATCCCGATGCGCGGTCCATGGTCGGACATGTACCGTGCTAGTTTCACTTTCTCGTCCCTTCGTAGTCGGAGCCTCGTCGGCTCACCTTTCGACCCCGAGGTCGAGACGGTAGTTGACCACGAGTTCGCCGGCGACTACTGAAGTCACACCCCGGAAATTATTAGGCAGCCGTCGGGTGACCGCGCGAGAGTCACAGGAGATGGTGCATCTCGTCTCTCAGTCCCTCTCGTATCACGATTCAGATGCGTCAGATCCATGCCCGCGCGCAGTTGCGGTGGCGGGATACATCGCTGATCAGGCCCGGTGACATCGCATGCGTGATCCGCCACAATCTACCGTCGATGCGCTTGAACGTGCAGGTGAACCGACCCGAGAAGCTCACCTGTAAGGGAGTGCGTTCCGCCATCTGCAATGCGGTCGCGATTGCGTGAACGGACCTCTCTCCTACAGATCAGGTCGGCACCCTCACCGCCCAAGACGTGATCCACCTCATCCCATTACGACCGATGTTGGGATGTTATTGCCGGGTCATGCGTTCTTCTCCGCCCTTTCCAAGGCTACGCAGCCGGGCCGGACCTCGTTCATCGAGCAAAGGCATTGAGTTCGTCTATGCGAGGTTGGCCGTCCCACTCGTGTCCATGCACAAAAGTGTGCGGTAGGACTCTGGTCACCGCTCCGGCGATCCCGGGGACGCCGAAGCTGATCTGTGGCGAGATCTGCTCGGCGCTGGATGTGTGACCAAAGTGGCTGCAACGTCAGCTCCCGGCTTCTACTTTGCTAGTCAGTAGAGGAGCAGGAGTGAATAGTGATCAACAAGGTGAGGCCCGACGTACTCGATGCCTTGACAGGCATCAAAGACGGCGCGACGACATTCATCGCCGGGTTCGGCGGGGCAGGGTCTCCAGTAGCGCTCATCGAGGGTCTATGTGAGCTAGGACTAACTGGCCTTACGGTCGTCTCGAACAACGCCGGGATCGGATCGGACGGGCTCGCCCGGCTAATCGAGACCGGGGCAGTCGCCAAGATCATCTGCTCGTATCCGCGCTCAGCTGACTCGGTGGCATTCGACCAGCGTTACGATGCAGGATCGATCGAACTCGAACTCGTTCCGCAGGGAACGCTGGCAGAACGCATTCGGGCAGGGGGTGCGGGCATCGGCGGATTCTTCACTCCGACAACGGTCGGTACTGTTCTCGCGAAGGGAAAAGAGCATCGCGAGATCGCCGGTGTCACACAGGTACTCGAATACGGACTCCGAGCCGATGTCGCGCTCGTCAGTGCCCGGCTAGGTGACCGGTGGGGCAATCTCACCTACCGGTACGTGGCGCGGAACTTCGCGCCTGCGATGGCTTCGGCCGCGACTCTGACTGTTGCCCAGGTCGAGGAGGTCGTGCCTTTGGGGTCGATCGACCCACATCATGTCGTGACGCCCGCACCGTTCGTCGATCGAGTCGTGCAGGTCGACCGATGAGCACGCTGCGTCCGGCGTCGTCGGAAGATCGATCCCTCGGACTCGAACCAGTCGCGGTCGCGCGGGAGGTGGCGATCGATCTTCCCGACGGTTCCGTGGTGAACCTCGGGATAGGGATGCCGCAACGCGTGGGAGAAATGATCCCGCGCGGTCGAGAAGTGATCCTGCAAGCCGAGAATGGCGTCATCGGTATTGGTGCGAACGCTACCGATGAACAGCAGGACATGGACCTCATAGACGCGGGCAAACGTCCGATCACGCTCGTTGAAGGAGCATCAATTGTCGATCACGCGCAGTCCTTCGCGTTAATCCGAGGCGGACATCTCGACGCGTGCGTAATGGGTGCCTACGAAGTGTCCGTCGCCGGTGATCTGGCGAATTGGTCCACCGGGGGCGCCAAGGCGCCTGCTGTCGGTGGCGCCATGGACCTCGCACTGGGAGCGCGTGAGGTCATCGTGCTGATGAAACATCTCGGACGCCACGGTGCGCCGAAGATCGTCGCCCGCTGTTCGTTACCACTCACCGCACCCGGTGTGGTCACCCGCATCTACACCGAGCTCGGCATCTTCCAGCCTGCAGGCGACAGGTTGATCGCACTGGGATTGGCGACAGATCTCGACGAAGTCCGACGGCTCACACCGGGGATCACGGTCGACATCCACGAAGAGCATGTCACGCTCCCGCGGGTGGACGAGGAAGTGCAACTTCCGGTCCACCGCAGACACCTAACCCATATGGAGGAGAACTGAGATGAGAGTGCCCGTGTTGATCGTCGGGGGTGGCGGGTGCGGACTCGCACTGTCGACGTTTCTTTCTGACCGGAACGTCGAGCATCTCCTCGTGGAGAAGCATCCCGGGACTGCAGTCCTGCCCAAAGCAGGCTCCTACACACAGAGGACCATGGAGATCTTCCGCAGACATGGTCTGGCGCAAGAGATCTACAGTCTCGGTCCTCATCCCGACAGCGTGTCCAAAGTAGCGTTTTACACCTCCCTTGCGGGAGATGATGACATCGACCGGCAGCGCCTGCATGTCGCTCCGTTCCTCGGCTTCGCCGATCCCGACCGCGCCATCCATGAGCAAGACAGTCCGGAACGGTGCGCGATCCTGCCACAATGGGATCTCGAACCGATCCTCCGTCGCGCTGCCGAAGAGCGGAATCCGAACCGCGTCCGTTTCTCGCACGAATTGATCGCCTTCGACGAGGCGGCCGACGGAGTCACCGCCGCCATCCTCAACAAGGAGACGGGCGAGCGCACCACTGTCTATGCGGACTATCTGGTGGCTGCCGACGGAGGGCGCACGATCGGTCCGGAGATCGGAGTAGTCCCCCAGGGTCCGAGCGGCCTCGCGGAGATGGTCAGTCTCATCTTCGAAGCAGACCTGGGGCCACATCTCCCTGAGAACGACGTGATCATCTGGTTCTTCGTCAACCCGGACGGAGGTCCGTACAGCAGCGGCGTTCTCGTACCTCAGGGATCCGGCGAAGCCGGTTGGGGCCGTGGGCCGCAAGATGTCCGACGCTGGCGTCTGAACATCCGGTTCGCAGCCGGCGACCCGGCAGCCGATATCGATGATGAGGGTGCCGTCGAACTGATCCGTCGCCTGCTGAAGATCGACGACCTCGACGTGTCGATGATGGGCATCAGTCATTGGTCCCTGGAGGCCGTGATCGCCGAAACATTCCGCGCCGGGCGCGTGCTCATCGCAGGCGATGCGGCCCACCGCCAACCACCGACCACCGGACTGGGGTTGAACTCGGCCTTCCAGGACGCAGACAATCTCGCGTGGAAGCTCGCCGCGGTCACCTCCGGCGTCGCACCGGATTCCTTACTCGATTCCTACTCGACCGAGCGGAGGGCAATCGACGCGCTGCAGGTCGAGTGGGCAATGTTCACCTTCCAGAACCTCGGGAGGACTCTCGTGGCAGGATTGGGCATCGGACCCGAGATGTCGCGTGAACAGCGCCGCGACGTGTTCACCGAGCTGGTGGCCGACACCCCGATGGGCGCGGCTCGCAGAGCCATTCTGGACGAGGTCTGGCAGACTCAGCGAATCGAGTTTAACCCACACGATCTCGATCTCGGATACGTGTACTCGGATAGCGGCGCGGCGGTCGTCCCGGACGGATCGGTGCCGCCGCCCCGCGATCCGATGGGTTCGGTCTACACGCCCGAGGCCAGGCCCGGACATCGCCTGCCGCATGTCTGGCTGAAGTCGCCCGACGGAGAGCGGGTATCCACCCATGACCTGGCGCCGCTCAACGGGTTCACGGTGATCACCTCCGCACAAGGTCCTGGGTGGTCACGCGCTGCGGCGGAGATCTCGAAGGAGATCGGTCTGCCCATCACGGTCACCGTCATCGGCGACGGAGGTCACCGCCTCGTCTCCGGGGACTGGCACTCGGTACGCGGCGAGATCGATGACAGCGGGGCAATCCTCGTCCGGCCCGACAACTTCGTCGGCTGGCGCGTTGCGGAGGCTCCAGACGACCTCACCGGAGCGCTCCGGGACGCTGTGCGCGGCGTACTCGGGAAGAGCCCGATCCAGCTGGGAGAGACGAGGAACGTGGTGATCGCACGATGATCGAAGAACGTCATTACACAGTCCGCGGGGTGCGCACGCGAGTGCTGGTCGCAGGGGCTCCCGAGGCGCCGCCGATCCTGTTACTCCACGATGGCGGGTGGGGGGCATCGGCCGACATGTCCTGGGAGAGGATGATCCCCATCTTCGCGCAGGATCGCCGGGTCATCGCACCGGACCTGATCGGTTTCGGGGGCACGGACAAGATCTACAACTTCGCCGCGTCGACCGTAACTGTGCAGGTCGAGCATATGCTCGCGCTGCTCGATGAGCTGGGAATCATCTCAGTCCCATTCGTGGGCAGTTCATTCGGCGGAACGATGACCATCCGGGCGCTGACCGATCCGAACTACCGGCGCCGGATCTCAGCTGCCGTGACCCTGGGCGGCACGGGCGGCCCATGGAAGACGCCCAAAGCGCCAGCAGAGTTGACGCGATTCGACGGAACACGTGAGGACATGCAGCGGCTGGTCCGCCTACTCGGGATCGATGACCAGGACAGCGACTACGTCGATCGTCGGTTGGCGTGGTCCCATGTGCCAGGCCACTACGAGACGATGTCCGCCCCGCGCCTCACCGTCCCCGACGCCATCCGACGCAATGTGCCGGTGAACGACTTCCCCAAATCATTGCGTGGCGTCGACATCCCGACTCTCATCATTCACGGCGTGGAGGACGATCTCCTCGAATCGGATTGGGGCGAGCATCTGGCATCCGAGCTGACAGATGCACGCATAGAGATCTTGCCGTCCGGGCACTGTCCGAACGTAACAATGCCCGAGAAGACGGCGGAGGTCATCCACACCTTCCTCACCGACTGCGCCTGCTGAGACATGCGAGCGCACGAATGACCCACCATCCCGACGACCATAGACGAGGAGATCCATGTCGCTTCAACTCGCCCACGTAGTCCTCCAGACGACTCAGGTCGCCGCCATGCGTGATTGGTACTGCATCGTGCTCGACGCCCACGTCGTCTTCGAGAACGGTCCACTGTGCTTCATCACCTTCGACGACGAGCATCACCGGATCGCCTTCAAGCAGCTCGCCGAACGCGGTCCGCGGACCGAGACGACTTCCGGCCTTCACCACACGGCCTTCAGTCTGCCGTCCCTACAAGCTCTCTCGAGCCGCTACACCTCCCTGGAGTCGCGAGGCATCCTTCCCGCACGCTCAATCCAACACGGGGTGACCACATCGCTCTACTACGACGATCCGGACGGGAATGCGGTCGAACTTCAGGTCGACAACTTCTCGACGCCGGAAGCGGCCACCGACTACATGGAGGACGCAGAGTACGCGGAGGATCCCCTCGGGCCATTTTATGATCCGCGAGCAATGGTGCGGGCGCTGTCCGACGGTGTCGCCGAGGCGGAGATTATGACCAGGAAGTGGGCGCTTGCGAACCCGCTGCCGGCGCCGCAAGGTGAGTCATGACAGGCGCACGCGAGCATGACCTGCCACCAGACGTCGATGCACCGGTGGTGATCGCGGGTGCGGGACCCGTCGGCATGGCGCTCGCACTGGAATTGGCGATGCACCGAGTGAAGTCAGTGCTCGTGGAGCGCAACCCCGAGACCACGACATTTCCGAAGATGGATCTCACGAATGTCCGGAGCATGGAACTTATGCGGCGGTGGGGACCGCTCGACGACATCCGACGTGCCGGCGTAGGCGAGCGGCATTCCTTTGACGTCATCTTCACCTCAGGACTCGATGGGTACGAGTACGGACGCTGGGATTTACCGAGCCAGAAGGAAATGCGCGACACCATCACTGCGGCGAACGACGGGTCGCTGCCACGCGAACCCTGGCAGCGGATCTCGCAGGAGCGGATGGAAGCCGTTCTTATGAAGCGGTGCCTCGAATCGCCGTTCATCGACGTCCGTCGGCCCTGGGCGGTTGTTGCGGTGCGGCAGGACGCAGACGGTGCGGTGACCACTATCCGGTCCTGCACCGGTGACGAGCAGCAGCTGCGAAGTACGTTCGTAGCGGGGTGTGACGGGGCACACTCGGTAGTGCGCCGATCGACGGATATTCACCTCGAGGGCGAACGCAGTGCCCTGGGTACCTCCTGTCAGGTCCATTTCCGCTCGCGCGATGTCCGCACGCTGCATCGTTTCGGCCAGTTCTGGCACATGTTCATGGCGCGTCCGATCGGGCGGGTGGTCATCGTCGCCCAGGACGAAGAAGACACGTGGACCATGCAGGCTAGTGTGCCGGCCGGTACGACCGTGGACGAGATCGATCCCGTGGAGTTCCTACGCCTGCACACCAACAGTGCCATCGAGGTCGACGAGATCCTGAAACACTCTGTGTGGCAGCCACAGGCTCTTGTTGCCTCGAGTTATCGGGACCGGCAGATCTTCGTGGCAGGTGATGCCGCCCATCAGTACATCCCCACGGGAGGCTATGGGATGAACACCGGGGTCGGGGACGCAGTGGATCTCGGCTGGAAACTCGCGGCAGTGATCAACGGGTGGGGTGGCGAACGGCTTCTGGACAGTTACGACGCAGAGCGCCGGCCGGTGGGCGTGGCGAATCGCGATCGTGCCGTCCACAACGCCAGGGTTCATTCCGATGCCGCACAGATCGTCGGTGCCGATGCCGATCTGTTGGCCCAGGACAGCGAGGCAGGAGAGAAGCTGCGGGCCCGTCTCACCGCCCACTATGCGGATCGGCGGGGCGAGAACGAGAGCTTCGGAACGGAGCTCGGCTATGGCTACCCGGATTCACCGGTCGTCACGACCGCCGCGGATGAGGACGAGATCGGCACCATCACAGCCGCCGATCCGCTCGTCTACACCCCAACCGCATGTCCCGGCGCACGTGCACCGCACGTGTTCCTGTCCCCGGACAACTCGATCATCGACAACTTCACAGACCAACTCACTCTCGTGGACTTCGGTGGCGATCCACGTGCGGTGGAGGACATCCTCTCTGCCGCAGTTGGTCTCGGAGTTCCGATGAAGCACGTCGCCATCGACAGTCGAGCTGGGCGCGAGTTGTACCGTCGCGATTTCGCGATCGTCCGGCCCGACGGCCACGTCGCTTGGCGTTCAAACCACCGACCCGACTCCCCGGCAGACCTGGTAACTACGGTCGCTGGGCGCTGACCGCCGGCGCACTCGGAGACTCCTGGCCGGGTATTGGCGGTCCTCGAAGCACCTGATGGTTTAGACGACCATCAGTAGATCACGCAAGACATACGGCTAGAAACTTCCAGCCGGATGTCTTGCGTGGTCGGCCATTGAATTCTTGCGCAACTCACTCGAGGTTCTCGGCGCCGAATATCAGGAGGTCGGGAAGTACTGCTGCCAGGCCGTCGGGGTTCTCGTTGGAGGTGTGTTGACCGGGTGAGCGTTGGCTCTGTCAACTCGATCTGGCCCCACCTTGTCGGCTCGAGTTGGACCCAGCCGACCCTTACTCGTGAGGGTGTGACGGCTTGAAGTGGCCCCACCCCGAGGCGGTGAGCTGGGCGTTCTGGGGTGGTCGAATGTCCGGGCTGGACGCCGCGACGTCGACGGTGTTGTCCGTCGCCGGCACGGCCTCCGGTTAGCTCGCGGCTTGGGCTGCTGCCCTGGTTTGAGCGAGCCGGTAGCTGTCGGTGCCGGTCTCGATGATCGCGCCGCCGAAGGTGAGTCGGTCGACGATGGCCGCGCAGAGCCGTGGGTCGGTGAACGTCCGGGTCCAACCTGAAAATGACTGGTTGGACGCGATCGCCACGGAGTTCTTCTCCTCCCGTTCGGTCAAAACTTGGAACAACAACTCGGCGCCGCGTTTGTCGAGTTCCATGTAGCCGAGCTCGTCAATGCAGAGCAGATCCACCCGCCCGTAGCGGGCGATGGTCTTGGCGAGCAGTTTCTCGTCGGCGGCCTCGACGAGTTCGTTGACCAGTTTCGTCGCCAGGGTGTAGCGGACCCGGAAGCCGGCCTCGGCGGCGGCGGTGCCCAGGCCGATCAGCAGGTGTGATTTGCCGGTGCCGGAATCGCCGATCAAACACAACGGTTCGCCCTTGCGGACCCAGACGCAGCTGGCGAGGCTGTTGATGGTGGCCGGGTTGACGTTGGGGTTGGCGTCGAAGTCGAAGTCCGCCAACCATTTCTGGCGTGGGAATCCGGCGGCCTTGACCCGGCGGATGCTGCGGCGGCGGGCGCGGTCGTCGCATTCGGCGAGCAGCAGGTCGGCGAGGAAGCCCTCGTAGGTCAGTTGCTCCTTGTGGGCGACGGTGAGCATGTCCTCGAACCGGGTGCGCACCGTCGGCAGCCGCAGATCGCGGCAGGCCTGTTCGATCGCGGTGGCGGCGGCCTCGGGGGTGAGTCCGCGCCGGCGCCGTGCGGCGGCCGGTGAGGTGGGGGTCGGCCCGGTCATGATGATGCTCCTTCATGTGCAGAGACGGCGTCCGAGGAGGGTGGCGGTCGCCGCCGCAGCAACTCGTCGTAGGGGGCGACGGTGGGAAGCGGACGCGAATCCGGTGGCAGCCCGGCGATCACCGCCTCCGGGTCGGTCAACCTGCGTGCGGTCATCGACACCACCTTCGACGGTGCCGCCGCAGTCGGGGTGACCGCGTCGTCGGGACGGTCGGCGGCGGCCTTGCGGGCCTCGACGGCCACCACGTCCGCGCAGGCGGCACCGACAGCGACCGCGGCGCGGAGCCCGGCGGTCACATCGGCGTGTGCCATGTTCCGGTGCAGCAGTAGCACTTCGACGAGGGCGCGGGTGCCGTCGGCGTCCCCGTGCACCGATCGTGCCAGCGCCCAGAACGCCTCGTGGTCGACGGTGAACGTCCCCGCCGCGCGTGCCTGGGACAGCGCGGTCGACCCGGGTAGCGCGCCGGGTTTGCGGGCGAGGACCTCGAGGTAGTGATCGAGCACCAAGGCCTGCGCGCCCTTGCGGGCGAGGCGGTGATGGCGGGCGACTTCCCGTCGGCCGTCGAAGATCACCACCTCACTGGCCCGAAGTGAGACCCGCACCTGCCGTCCGATCAGGTAGATCGGCACCGAATAGTGGCATTGGCGCACCGTGACCCGCGAATATCGGTCCACCCGCGGCGTCAACCACAGGCCGGGCTCGAACTCTTCGGCCGGGAGCGGCCGCAGCAAGGGCCGTTCGGTGGCGAAGTCCTCGCCGACGGTCCGGATCCGGGTATCGATCCGCCGGCTGTCGTCCGCCCGATCCGCCGCGGCGAGGCGGGCGTTGAGCTCGTCCAGGGTGTCGACCTTCGGCACCGGGACCAGGTGGTTGCGGCGGAAGCGCCCCACCTCACCCTCCACACCGCCCTTCTCGTGGGCGCCCTCGAGACCGGTCAGGCAATAGAAGGAATCGAAGCCGTAGTGCGACCGGAACAGAATCCACCGATCCGACTCAGCCCGGTTGCGCCCGAACAACACCCGACGCACCGCAGATCGCAGATTGTCGTACCGGATCTTGCCGGTCGGGACACCACCGATCGTGGCGAAGGCGATCACATGGCCCTCGATGAACGCCTCCTGCCCCTGTGAGGCGAATACTCGGTGCACCGCCTTGCCCGAGTGCGACAGCCGGAGGGTGAACAGGAAACATTTTGTCCGTACCCCGGCCAGATCGATCCACACATCTCCGAAATCGACCTCCGCCTCCGCGCCGGGAAGATGGTCTTGCAGCACGAAGGCCGTCTCGGTTCCCCTCCCGGATTCGGCGACGATCTCCGGGCGTCGGCGGGCGACGTAGTCCCGCACCGACGAGTACGAGGCATCGCAGCCGTGTTCGTCGATCAACCTTGTCCAGATCCGTTTGGTCGTGTGTTTCTGCTTCCGCGGCGCGGTCAGGTCCGTGACCAGCATGTCATCGATCAGCGTCTTGAACCGTTCGAGCTTCGCCGCGATCCGCACCGGCCTCTTCCGGGGAGGCGGGATCGGAGACTCCAAGGCCGCGCGCACCGTCCGCCGGTGCACACCATGACGGTCCGCCAGCGCGCGGATCGACAGGCCCTCACACCGCGCATCGCGGCGGATGTCCTCGAACAGTTGCACCCGAGACTCCAACCCGAACCCCTCACGGCCGGCGGTGTGGTCGTCTCGATCATCGTGCCCACAACCGTCACCAGGATTCACACCGACGAAAACAGCCACCCCGGGCGTGTCGCGGTGGGGCCACTTCGAGCCGTCACACAACTCACCGGATAAGGGTCGGCTGGGTCCAACTCGAGCCGCCCGACCGGGGCCACTTCAGACTGCCAGAGCCAGAGCGTGGTGCGCAGAGGTAGGCAGGTACGTTGGTGGTCGCGCTGAACTGCCTGTGGGCGGACATTACGCAGCCCTGGTCCCAAGTCAGCGAGCCTTGAACCTACCTGGTCTCGTCGAAGTCGAAGGGTCCCAATCTGGCAAGGGAGATTGGAACCTACGTCAGCACCCCTAATTTTCGATGCGGAGACCCGAGATCGGGACGTGCGTGACGCATAGGGTATTCGAGTAAAGCGATGGACTCACGAACTCCTGAGATCCGGTGTCACGGAAGAGACGAAATCCGCTGTCCACGATGTGTCGAGATAACACACCGCACGCGTTGATCCGCTCTACCGAAACGCTGTCGACGGAACGTGAAAACTGAACACGGTATGGCGAACGGGTTCAAGTATGGTCGCAACACTCCTGATAGAAGTGGTGTGTGGATGGGACGAAGGGGACGCAAGCGGCGACTCGATCTGGAGACTGCGTGGCGGCAATCCGCCTGCCGGAAAGGGGTCAGTTTCAGGTGCCGTTTACAAACGCTACGCGCCACGTGCACCACGGGCATTTGGCAGATACGCAGTACTCCAAGCCCACCGCCCACCGGCACGTCGGCGAGTTGTTGGGGTCTGCGACTCCGCGCAACCCCGGCGGCATCGTCGGCGGACCCCGAGGAGGTCAATCGGATCAAGAGGGAGAACGCTGTCGATGACGGGTGAAAAATAACAACGTGTCGACAAACGAAAATTGACCACCCTCCAAGTGAAACGGAAAGAGAGATACGCCAATGAGTCGTACTTACGTTGTGACAGGTTCTGCATCGGGTATCGGGCGGGCGACGAAGAATCTGCTGGAGGAGCGAGGCGAGCGAGTCATAGGAGTGGACATCAAGTCTGCCGACGTCGAGGCAGACCTCTCGACGCCTGACGGACGGGAGCGGATGATATCGCAAGTCGGCGAACTCAGCGATGGTGAGATCGACGCGGTCCTGGCTGTTGCAGGTTTGTCGGCGCCGACGTCACTTACCGCGAGGGTCAACTACTTCGGCACACTCGCCACACTGACGGGACTGCGGCCTCTTCTGGCGAGATCCGCGGCTCCGCGAGCGGTCGCGGTCTCGTCATTCGCGCTTATCTGGCCAGGTAACGAAGACTTGTATGCCGCGTTCCAAGCGGATGACGAGGACCGTGCAGTCGAGATAGCTGACTCGATCGCGGGTGGCGTTCTGGGAGGCCCGATTTACAACACTGCTAAGTGGGCGCTTGCCAGTTGGGTGCGTAGAATGGCGCCGATGCCAGAGTGGGCGGGTGAAGGCATCGCCCTGAATGCAATAGCACCGGGACTGATCGCTACTCCGATGACCGCAGGCAGCCTCGATAATGCGGAAGCACGCAAGGCGTCACTCGAGGCTATTCCCATGCCGCTGAACGGCCCTGCGGAGCCGGTGGTGGTCGCGCGGTTGCTTGCGTGGCTCGCCGGGGTGGAGAACTCCCACCTGTGTGGTCAGATCATCTTTGTAGACGGCGGCGCCGAGGCCACGAAGCGCGGCGACTCGATCCTGACACTCGACGGAACTCTCGCGTCACCGTAGCAAGAATAGTCGGGTCCAGAACGAGCCGCGAGCTTGTCAGAGGCGGTGCACAACCGATTCCTCAATTTTCACGAGCGCCGGATGAAACGAGGTGAGCAGGCCGCGGATTCGGTTCGCAACTCGCGCTCGCGGCGCGCACCTGCGGGCTGCTGACAGCCGCCGGCCCGCGTTCGGGATCGACGGCGCGTTCGAGTGGTCCTGCGCAACTGAACACCGTGCCGTATCGGCGGAGAGAAGTACCTGATGGCTCTGCGCCCGGAAGATCAACGTCGCCCAGTCTGCTCGCCTCCACCTCAGAGAGGTGTCCGCGCGGTCCGTGCCGCGTCCAGCAGGCTGGTTGTCCTTGCCTTGGCATCCTGCGGTGTTGCGGTCTCACTGATGCAGACCATCGTGATGCCATTACTCCCGGAATTCCCGCGGTTGCTGCACACCACGCCCGTCGGGTCCGCGTGGCTGGTGACCGTCAACCTCATCGCCGGTGCCGTCTGCGCGCCGGTTCTCGGCCGGCTCGGCGACATGTACGGCAAGCGGCGTCTACTGCTCATGGCGTAAGCGGGGGTGTTCGGGCTGGCGGCGGCCGCCGGGTTGCTTGCCCTCGCTCTCGGTACGTTCATCCCCCGCGACAGCTATACCGCCACAGAGGGGCTACTTCAACGATCGCCCAGGCCCAGAAGGCTTGATCTTCCTCGAGTTCGAGGTCGCGTCGCTTGCCGGTGACGGGATCCTCCGCCCAGACCTTGCCGGGGACGGCTTTGTGGCCGGTGACGGAGCGGATCAGTATCTGCCCGGCTGCGGTGAACGGCTCGCCAGGCTGGGTGTGGCGGGCTGCCTGCAGGATCACCTCGGTTGAACCGCCCTGAACCGAAGTCTCCACTCGATCCAGGGCAATTCAGAATGCCAGTGACGGCGGCGTGGTCGAGGTCCGGCCATCTTCGGTGCAAGGGTCAAGCACATTTCGTCGACGGTCAAGTCCAGTGAGGTGGTGTGGGAGGTTGCGGGCCACCGGCATCCGGGTCGAGGAGCTGCTGGAACTCTCGCACCACAGCTTTGTGCAATACCGCCTGCCCACCACCGACGAAATCGTGCCGCTGCTACAGATCGTCCCATCCAAGACCGACGAGGAGAGACTCCTGTTGGTCTCGCCGGAATTGGCGGACGTGCTCAGCGCAGTCATCCACCGGGTCCGCGACCACACCGGCAAGATCCCACTGATCGCCTCCTACGACTGGCAGGAATGCGTATGGCTCGGCAACCCGCCAGCGACCCCTCCCTTTTGCGCCGACTCGAGCTCGCCACCACCCGCAACCGCGAACTCTTCGATGAGAACCAGCGCCTGCGCCGACAACTCGCCCACGCCCTCGGCCAACTCAGAGCAGGGCAACCCACCTCGACGAGAGCCGACAACCCGTCACACTTCGGTAACGATCACGCCGGCACAGCGCCGCCTCCCGGCCCTCGCACAACCCCTTCAAAGACACCGTCCCCCAAGAAAACTACCAGGTCAGAGCCTTGACCGACGCCCGAACTCAAGATAACGATCGAGTCGATGATCTCCGTGTGCCGCGAGCACGCCGCCAACGTCAAGCGGCGGCGGGACGGGCAGATGGCGTTGCGTTGGTGCGCCGCAGGGATGGTCGAGGCCGGCAAGCAGTTCCGCCGGGTCAACGGCTACCGGCACTTGTCGACACTCCGCGCCGCGCTCGAGGGCGAGTTCGCCAAAACTGTCGCACCCGTCGTGCACAATGATCAGGAGAACGCAGCCTGATGTTCACCGGGCCGCCACCGAAGTTCCACGGAGCTCGGGACATCCTCTCCAACAACCTTGTGGAGGTGATGTCTGTGGAAGATTGGGCGGAGATCCCCCGGTTGCATCGGTCCGAGGAATTGTCGATCAGCGAGATCGCTCGGAGATTGGGAATCACCCGGAACACGGTCCGATCCGCGTTGGCATCGGATCGTCCACCGAAGTATCAGCGCCGACCGCGGCGGAACCTCGCGGATATCGCCGAGCCGCAGCTGCGGGCGCTGCTGACGGACTGGCCGACCATGCCCGCGACGGTGATCGCCGAGCGGATCGGCTGGACGCATTCACTTACCACCCTCAAGGACTGGGACCGTCAGATCAGGGCGGAGTACCTCGGCGTCGACCCCGTCGACCGGGTCAGCTACGACCCGGGCCAGCTCACCCAATGCGACCTGTGGTTCCCGGAGACGAGGAGCCCAGGCCGAACAGGAATCGGGAGGCCACCGCATCGACCGGGTGACCCCGAACCGTTCGGCAACGTCGACAATGGGTGCACCGTTCCGCACTTCGTTGACGCGCAACGGGTTCTAGTCAACGTTGCAACACTCGGGGTGGTTGAGAAGCTAGCAGTGCGCCGAACAGTGTTGCCGGGGAGCGGTCTTGGAGCAGCCGTCGCCGAGGGCGACGCGGGATCCACGCGGAACATCGGCGCGATCGAGGAGCCGGCGTTGCCATGCGGCAGGGTTTCGTTCACCGACGATGCGTCGTTAGGAGCTCGCCGACGCGACGCGCCGCGTGGGTTCCCGATTGCAGTGCGCCGTCGACTCCGACCAACGCGTTCGCGAGCTCCGCGCTCGCGAACACCAGACGACTCTCCGCGGTTTGGAGGTAGGGCACGGTCTGAGACAGTTGGCGGGGCCGGAGGTGATGCTGCCCGCCTCGTGCGTAGACGTCGCTGCCCCAATCGTGCGAGAAGACGTCCACGATCTTCGCGCGCGGAAGCGGGAAGATCGTCTCGAATTCCTTAGCGAGCTTGTCCTTGTCCCCGGTGTCGAGGCCGTCGCTGAGACTGAAGCCGAGGATCGTGGTGAGACCGTCTGGTCGGACGATGTCCTTTCGGGCATGCACCAGCGGGGCATCGGTCCGGTCTGCGCGCAACACGAATAGATCCTCGACCTCGCCCTCGGCCAGCGCCCAGATTTTGGTCAGGTGTGGCGTCGCATAGACCTCGTCCGCATCGGTACGCCGGGCGGGAAGCTTTGGATCAACGTCGAGGGTAGGCCAGATCGTCGGTGGCGTGGCAACGATGCACGCCAACGCCGTGTAGGTCTCGCCGGCCTCCGTGTGCACCGCCACCGATGTCTCGTCGTGAACGATCCGGGCGACCGGCGATCCCAGCCGTATATGGGCGCGGGAATCGGCCGCGATGCTATCCACCAGTGCTTTCATGCCTCCCGCCAGACGGAATCGGCTTGACATCTCGAGCATCCGATTCAAGCTGTGGCCGGCCATCGCATAGTGCTTCACGAGAGACGAAACCCCGGCTTGATCTCGCAGCCCGCTGGTGCGAACGGTCATCCAGGCCTCGAGCCACGCCCTCTCCTCACTGGTGAGGTCCAGCTGCTCCACACGACTGCTGACGGAGAGTTCGTCCATAGCGACCAGGGCGTCGATGTCGAACCAGGGGTCGAATGGACGAGGGATGGACTCGCCGAGTCCGCGGAAGAACGCCTCGAGCCCCTTGCCCAGATGAGTGAGCGCCTCGTGGGCAGCGAGGCGCGTCAAACCGTCGTCGTGCGCGAGCGCGAACGTGGAAAAGGAGCCGACCTCGACGACCTCGAGCCGATAGCGCATGATCTCGGCCCACAGGTGTGGGTTCAGCCAGTGCACGTTCATGGCACCCATCTCGATGGGAGAGCCATCCCAGTCCGCTGTCCACGCCCGCCCGCCGAGGTGATCCTTGGCCTCCAACAGCAGCACGCGCTGATCGAGCATCCGAAGCTCACGCGCCGCCACGAGACCCGCGAGGCCGCCTCCCACGATGATCACGTCATAATCCGGCATCTCTTCTCCTTCTTCTAGGTTCACCCGTGACCGACCTGTTCCGAATCCCCAGCAACTCTGCTCGCCTCAGATTCGGAAACAATGCTCGCAGGTGCGTGCTGGCGTAGCGCAGCCCGAGGGTCTCGCTGGTGTGGCCCAGCAGGGCCTGCATCACGGCCAGGGTTACGATCTCCACGTCGCTGACCCCGGGTACGATCCCTACCCGTGGCAGGGCAGACACGCTCTGGGTGGGCGAGCAGCAGATCATCGGTGGTCACATACAGTGAGGTGGCAAGGGTGTCCAGATCGGGCGTCCACGAGGACCTCTAAGTTCGCGCCGGGTGGACAACGCTGACTATGGACACCCTTGCTGTCGAAAAATAGCTCCGCCACCGACCCGACCCCTTGGACTCACTCATCTAGGCTGGGGGGAGCACAAACGGCTCAAGTACGTCAGGAGCGGGAACGACCTTCGCGTCAAGGTAGTTGATCCCGACCGGCTGAAGCCGGCCGCGAAGATCGGCATCAAAGGCAGCTGCGACATCGCGAGGCGTCCATCCGTCCGGCCGGTACAGCGGTGGCGCGAGAACGTGAGGCTTCGTGACCAGCGAAAGTTTGTCGCCGTCCTCCATACGCAAAATCTGTCCGTTGATGTCCGTGCTCAGGTCCGAGAGCAGAAACACCGCGATCGGTGCGACGGTGGACGGGTCCGGTGCGACATCCAGGAAGCCGGCCTTCTCGAGAGGGCCGCTTCCAGGACTTCCTGCGCGCTCGGCATAGAACTCCGCGGTGCGTTCCAGCATCACCGTTTTGGCGTACGGAGAGATGGCGTTGACTCGGATTCTGCTCCCCGAGGCCTGCATGTCTGCCGCCCAGCAGTAGGTAAGCGACGCAACCGCACCCTTGCTCGCCCCATAGCTGCTCGTGTACACCAGGCCTGAGTGCGCACCAGACACGACGTTGATGATCGAGCCTTCCTCGCCCATGGCGCGCAGCGCGTGAATAGACAGGAAGTGAGAGCCGAAGACGTTGACCTCGAAGGATCGCCGGATCTCTGCCTCGGTCTCTTCACCTGCCTTCGCCGGCCTGTAGAAGGCAGCGTTGTTGATCAGGCCATCGAGCTTGCCGAATGCATCTACCGTGGCCCGAACGACACTTTCGGCACTGTCCCAACTGGAGATGTCCGCCTCGATCGCAATCGCGGCACCACCACTCTCTCCGATCGACTCAGCAACCGCTTTGGCCTTGGCCCCGTCGAGGTCAACTACCGCCACGTTCGCACCCTCCACAGCCGCAGCGCGGGCGTAGGCCTCGCCCAGCCCTTGAGCTGCGCCAGTGATGATCACTGACTTTCCAGTGAGCAGTCCATCACTCATGAACAACATCCTTTCGACATCACGCATTGAATATGCTTCACAATATGACGCCTATCGCATCAATGCCTGCATGAATCAAACTATTATCTGCCTGACTCCGATTAGGCTTTCCGTGCCGGTTCCAACGGCAAACGCCGCAGGTTAGGAGGCCCACCCCCTTCCTTTCGCTTCATGAGTCTCTGGAAGAGACGCTAGATCCGCGTTGCGTCCCGATCAGCGACTTTTGTCGCACGAGCCCCGACTTCCCAGGCAAGGAGGTGCCGGGGTGCTGCGTGCACGCCCCTATAGATGGCGTAGGCGCCATCAGCACACAAATGGAAGTATCGTTCGGGCAGCCATCGTGCGATCTCGGTGATCATCGCGATGGCGGAGCGGTGGCGGTGGTCGTCGTGCTTGCGGTGTACCCGGACGTTGATCGGCACCGCGATCGGCGTCCCACGCCATGGGTGGGCGGGACCTGCACGGTGAGGTTCAGCCCACGGGCGTAGATCACGCCAGCCGATGGTCGAACGCACCGCATCACGGAATACCCCGAAGCCATCGACTAGCCGGCCTTCGCAGTAGAACAAGGTGTCGTCACAGGCCAGCCCGCGATCGGCGTCCCACGCCATGGGTGGGCGGGACCTGCACGGTGAGGTTCAGCCCACGGGCGTAGATCACGCCAGCCGATGGTCGAACGCACCGCATCACGGAATACCCCGAAGCCATCGACTAGCCGGCCTTCGCAGTAGAACAAGGTGTCGTCACAGGCCAGCCCGCCCCTCGTCGGGGTAGAACCGGGCGACCCGATGGGTGGTGAGGACCTTCCAGAGGCGGCCCATCTACCAGGCGCCGTCGCGGAACGACCGGGGATAGGCACCATCGGCCCGCAGCCAGCAGGGTCGGCCACCGCGATCATCGCGGTTACGGTGCGCCGCCCCGGGGCATCGACCTGATGCGATGAAAGGGGCGGGGGCCTCCCCGCTCCTCGTGGTTCCCGGCGAATGCTGGGGGTGTCAAGGTTTCGTCACGACGGAGGAGGCCCCTATGAACGAGTATGACGGAAGTCAGGTCGTCGGGATCGATCTGCACCGGCAGCGGTCGGTGATCGTCCGCCAGACGGCGGAGGGCGAACAATTGTCGGCGGTGCGGATCGTCAACGATCCGGTGTCGTTGGGACTGCAGATCGAGAAGGCCGGCGTCAACCCGGAGGTGGTGCTCGAGGCAACCTACGGCTGGTACTGGGCGGTCGATGCCCTGCAGGCCGCCGGCGCGACCGTGCATCTCGCACATCCTCTGGGTGTCAAGGGTTTCCGGTATCGGCGGGTGAAGAACGATGTACGTGACGCGGGAGATCTGGCGGATCTGTTGCGGATGCACCGGTTGCCCGAGGCGTGGATCGCCCCGCCCGCCACACGCGAGTTGCGTGAGCTGGTCCGGTACCGGGCGAAGCTGGTCGCGTTGCGCTCCGGGCTCAAGGCGCAGGTGCACTCCGTGCTCGCCAAGGCGGGAGTCCTGATCCCGGTGTCGGACCTGTTCGGTGTCACCGGTCGCCAGAAGCTGGCGCGGGTGCCGCTCGCCGACGCGTACGCGCGGCGGGTGATCTCGTTGCTCGAGCTGATCGACGTCCTCGACGCGCACGAGGGACGATTCTTCGACCAGATCGCCGCCGAGTTGCGTGACCATCCTGGTTATCGGGCGATTCAAGCGCTGCCCGGGGTCGGCCCCACCCTCGGTGCCGTGTTCGTCGCGGAAATCGGTGACGTACACCGCTTCACCGACCCCAGTCACCTGTGCTCGTGGGCCGGTTTGACCCCCAAGCACCGCGAGTCCGGCACCGTCGTTCGCCGCGGGCACATCACGAAGCAGGGCTCCAAACTGGTGCGCTGGGCGGCGGTGGAGGCCATCCAGCGGCAACCGGCCGGCACGAAGATCTCGGTCGACCGCAAACGCATCGAGGCCCGCCGCGGCCGCAACATCGCCAAGATCGCCGCGGCCCGCAAACTGCTCACCCTCGTCTACTACGGGCTACGCGACGGAGAGATCCGTGCCCTCGCCCACCACAAGGCGGCGGCGTGAGCACCCCGGACGCAACACGCGCGCGGCCGCTGTCAAGTCTGACCCCCGTACCGGCGTGGTCGCTGACCTGATTGACCCCGCGTATTGCCAGCGCACCGCTCCATGCCCGCACCACCGGGCGAAGGGATGACCGGCAGCCGAGGAAGCTCGGCCCTGCCCAGCCCCCCACACGCATCGCATTGGAGACGAGTTATCCCACAACCGAATTCACCGTTTCCCGGGGGGTCGTGACCAGTCTGCTCTGGGCCGGGCCTCGGTCAAGACCGTTCGTCCTCACTGCGCTGCGGGCGCTCCGTCTTGACCGAATGGGGCCCTTGCCCAGCGCTGCCCGCACTGGTCGTGACCAGTCTGCTCTGGGCCGGGCCTCGGTCAAGACCGTTCGTCCTCACTGCGCTGCGGGCGCTCCGTCTTGACCGAATGGGGCCCTTGCCCAGCGCTGCCCGCACGGAGGCCGGAGACGGGCAAAACAGCAGGTCCGACAGGGGTTGACAGGACCCCGCCCTTTTAGGGATGACTTGCACAGGTTTAGTGCCCCGCTCAGCGGGTCGGTAGGTCCAGCGTGGTGAGGATGCGGACTGCGTCTGGGGTGAGTGGGTCGGCGGCGGTGTGAGGGTGGCCAGCGATGGTCATGGTGATTTCCTGCAGTGGACGCAGGGTCCGGACCAGGGAGCGGATCGAGGTCCCGGTCTCGGCCTGCAGGTAGCGGGCGACGGCAAGTGCGGTGAACACGACGGTGAGGTGGGCCTCGATGGCATCGCGGGTGTGATGGAACATCGGCCGCGCCCTCAGGTCGGTTTTCGACATGCGGAACGACTGCTCGACCTGCCAGAGGTCGTGGTACTTCGCGAT
>NZ_JBHURF010000027.1:0-130670 GCF_042674125.1 Rhodococcus sp. NPDC056960
AACAGGGCGCACCCGTGCTCGTGGACGGCGTCGGCGACGCGCCGGTATCCCTCGATGCAGCTGTCGTCGGTGGCCATGAGCACGTGGTAGGTGTAGCGGGCGGTCTCGTGGATGCCGGCGACCTGCATGACGATCAGCCCGGCACCGCCGGCGGCGCGGGCGCGGTGATAGTCGACGAGCTGGTCGGTGACCTGGCCGTCGTGCACCATCACGGTGTCGTGCCCGGAGGAGAAGATCCGGTTCTTGACGGTGACGGGGCCGACCTGCAGGGGGGAGAACAGGGTCGGGAAGAGGGTGTCAGACATGAAAATCCCAGTTTCTTACCGGTGGGGGAACGGGGTCGGGAACAGGTCAGTTGGCGTCGGCGAGGACGCGCTGGGCACCGGAGACGGCGACGGCGTCCGCCTCGAAGAGCATGCCGTCGACGAGGAAGTCGTTCTGTACGGCGGTCACCGCCGGGTACGGGGCGGTGAAGAACTCGGCGCGGACCTTCTTGAACGTGTCGAAGTCGTCGCGGTGGCCGAGGTAGGCGGTCAGCTTGACCACCGATCCCATCGACGCGCCGTGCTGGTGCAGGATTGTTTCGATGTTGCGGAACACCTGGCGGGCCTGGGCCTCGAAACCGCCGTCGACGAGGGTGCCGGCGTCGTCGTAGCCGGCCTGACCGGACGTGAACACCAGATCTCCGGCCTTGGCGCCCTGGCTGTATTGGGCGGACTGTGCCCAGGTGAACGGGGCGGGGCGGGTCTCGACGATGGTCTCGGTGGTCGTCATTGGAAATCCTCTCGAAAGACGTCCCGGAGATCCGGGACCGCGGTGGCGGCGTGTTCGCCGCTGACGAGAGGAAACGCTAGGGGATGACCCGCCCAGTAGTAACCGTGCTGGTGGCTAGAACCGGACTATCGATCTAGTCATCAGTATGTCTCGGCGAGGTGGGGGGAGAATGCCGGATCGCGGCGTCCCGCAGAACCCGGAGCAGCGGCGTCACCCGGTTGCGTCGGTACACGAACCTCACGACCGCAGGAGGCGCGCCGACCAGCGGGATGAACCGCACATTGCGATGAGTCACCCGCCTTCGGGCCACTTCCGGAACCGTGCCGACACCGCGATCGGCAGCGATCAGTTCGAGCCACTCGTCGAAATTCGTGCACGTCACTACCGGACCGTCGTGGTTCGGCCACAGATCTTCGGACGTGGTGCCGCTGAGGGTATTGATCACCAGCGGAAGGGCTCCGAACTCGGCCCACTCGATCGACGTGCGCGCCGCGAGGGGAGAGGCGGTCGACACCGCCGCGATCCGCTGCTCCTCGAACAGCGGATGCTGCACGAACTCGTCGCCCGGGACGTCCCGGCGGACGACGGCGGCGTCCACGGTGGCGTTGTTCAGCGCAGCGATGGGGTCGTCGCAGCGACGGGGTACCACGGTGGCGCGGGAGTTCTGCTCGACGTCGTCGATCACCTGCTGCGCCCACGGATCGGGGAGGAGCCAACTGAAGCCGAGTGCGAGAGATCGATTGGTGTACAGCGCAACCGCGGAATCGAGATCGCCGAGAATGACGCGCACCTTCTCGACGAAACCGGCACCGTCCTCGGTGAGAGCGAGTGCGCGCGAGGTCCGGTCGAACAATCGTACGCCGAGCGCGGCCTCGAGTTGCTGCACCGTTCGGGTGAGCGCCGGCTGGGTGATGTGGAGTGCGTTCGCCGCCGCGGTGAACGAGCCTGCCTCGGCAATCGCCACGGCGGCCCGCAGATGCCGCAGTTCGATGGACATAACTCCCAAGCATAGATCCAGCCGAATCGGCATTTCCGCTCCGCGAGACAGCGGTGCAGGATCGAGTAGGGAACACGTGACGCGGACGCAAATCGCGTCCGCCACGCACACATCGACCGAAAGGATCCCGGTGTTCGATCTCGAGGACGGCCTCCGAATTCCCATCATCGGGGCGCCCATGGCGGGCGGACCGAGCACCCCCGCACTCGTGGCCGCGGTCTCGTCCGCCGGTGGCCTCGGCTTCCTTGCGGCGGGATACAAGACCGTCGATGCGGTTCGGCGTGAGGTCGGCGCCGTTCGCGCACTGACGAGCGCGCCGTTCGGACTGAATCTCTTCGTCCCCGGACGACCCCTCGCCGATCGTGCAGCCGTGGAGGCCTACCGGGAGCGGCTGCGGCCGCTCGCCGAACGGTGGCAGGTGGTGCTGCCCGAGATCGTGGACTACGACGACGACGCGTTCGACGCCAAGGTCGACCTCGCGGTCGAGCTTGCGGTTCCCGTGGTGTCCTTCACCTTCGGCCTTCCGTCGCGGGACGTCGTCGATCGGTTGCATGATGCCGGCAGTGCCGTGGTTGCCACGGTGTCGGATGTCGACGAAGCACGCGCGGCCGCACAGCGGGGCGTCGATGCGATCTGCCTGCAAGGAGTCGACGCAGGCGGGCATCGAGCGACGCTGGACCCCGACGCCGAGCCGGACCCGCGTTCGACGCGAGAACTGGTCGAGGCGGCCCGCTCGGCCGTCGACCTACCCCTCCTCGCGGCGGGAGGGATCGCGACCGCGGCAGACGTCGCCGCGACCCTCGCGGCCGGCGCCGCTGCGGTACAGATGGGTACCGCCCTCCTGGACGCCGACGAGGCTGGAACCAAGCCGGCGCACCGCGCCGCGCTGCACGACGCGCGGTTCACCGACACCGTCGTCACCCGCGCGTTCTCCGGTCGTCCCGCCCGCGGCCTGGTCAACGGCTTCATCACCGACTTCGATGCTCACGCGGTGGCGGCATATCCGCAGGTACATCTGCTGACCAGTGGCCTGCGGGCGGCAGCGGGCGCCGCTGACGACCCGGACGGTCTCGCTCTGTGGGCCGGCGTCGGGTATCGCAGCGCACGTTCGGCACCCGCGGCGGAGATCGTCCGCGATTTGTGGAGCGAAGCACGAGATGCCTCGCCGAGATCGGCCACCTGACATCGCCTACCCGAATATCTTTGGAAGAGAAGGCATGAGCGCACCAAGTAGGGCGGACGGACCGGTCACGGTCCGACCGCCGACATCACCGTGGGTCACGGTCGGTCAGGTGGGGGCGGCATTGGCGGCCGCCATGGGCATCGGGCGCTTCGTCTACACCCCGGTTCTGCCTCTGATGGAGGCCCAGGCAGGTTTGACACCGTCGGCGGGCGCCGCTCTGGCGACGGCCAACTATCTCGGGTATCTCCTCGGGGCGCTCGCCGGAATCGTCCTCCCCGCTGTGGTGCGCTCGGCGGTGGCCATGCGCGTCTCGATGCTCGTCCTGGCCGCGACGTTGGCGCTGATGCCGGTGACGTTCAACGAGACAGCGTGGGGTGTATTGCGATTCGTTGCGGGTGTGACCAGCGCGATGGTCTTCGTCATCGCCGTCAGTGCCATGCATTCCACTCTGCGTGGGCACGCGGCACACCTGTCGGGTTGGGCGTTCGGCGGAATCGGAGCGGGTATCGCGCTGTCCGGGCTCGTCGTCCTCATCCTGCGGTCGTTGAGCACGTGGGGTTCGGTGTGGTGGGCGGCGGCGTTGCTGACCGTGGTCTGCACTCTGGCGGCGTGGACGCTCGCACCGGCACACGAGGCCACCCCGACCGCCGCTGAGCGGACACTGTTCGGCGGCAGGGCGTTCCGCTGGTTCGGCGCACTCTTCGTCAGCTATTTCCTGGAGGGCGTCGGCTACATCATCGCAGGCACGTTCCTCGTCGCGGCGATCGATCGGACCGCGGGTAGCCTCGCCGGCAGTAGCGCATGGGTGCTCGTCGGGTTGGCGGCGTTGCCGTCCGGTCCGCTCTGGGCGTTGCTCGGCCGACGATGGTCCCGTCCGATCCTGCTGGTGATCGCCCTCGTCGTTCAGGCCGTCGGCATCGCGCTGCCCGCGGTGGCAGACGGCATCTGGCCGGCCCTGATGTCCGCCTTCCTGTTCGGGGGAACATTCCTCGGCATCAGCCAGATGTCGCTGGCGATCGGTGCCGACCTCCAGTTCCCGCGAGCGGTCGCGATCTTGACCAGCGGATACAGCCTCGGCCAGATCGCGGGCCCGCTTCTCGTCACGCCGCTGCTGTCCGATGGCTACCACCTGGCGTTGCTCGTCGCCTCGGGCATCGTGCTCGCAGCGGCACTCGCGGCCGCGGCACTGCCGGTCTTCACGCGGTGTCTGTCGACACGAGACGGAGCCACAGCCACAGGCGTGTGGTCGGATCGTCGAAGTCGATAGAGAACTCCTCGGTGAGACGGGTGATTCGGTAACGAATGGTATTGCCGTGGACATGCATTCGGTCCGCGGCTTTGGAGACGTTCGCGTTCGAATCGAAGTACGCACGCAGCGTGATCAGAAAGTCGGTGTGGTGGGCCTCGTCGTACGCTCGGATCGCATCGATGACGTCGAACCGGTCGAGATGCTTCTCGGCGATGTACCGGCCGATCTCCAGTAGGTTGAGCTCGGTCCAATGATCTTCGAACACTGCGACTGCCGGAAGAAGTGGAGTCGGACTCTCCCTCGCGACCGACTGCCGGTGCATGAGGAACTGCAGAGTACGGACCGCCTCGGTGCGGGATCGAGGTAACTCGCCGATCTCCTCGGCGATGCCACCCACCGCGGCGACGACGGGATGTGCACTGATCGTCGTTGCGTAGGAGCCGAGGTCACGGATCACGCGACGGTGGGCTGCCCGGGGATTCTCCCCCGCACAGGGGAGAAGTGCGTAGACGACCGAATCGATCAGAGCGCTGTACGCACTGCGGAACTGGACGTTGCACGTGACGGTCACGAGTTGAAGTAGTCGATGCTGCTCGCGCATGGCGTCGAGGCTGCCGGCGTTCGGGTGGGCGAGGGCGAAAGCCGCAATGGCGAATCCATCGGTGAACTCGAGGCCGAGTTGCGCAGCGGCGAACGACGCTTGTGCCGGATCGGCCATCAGTGTGCGCATGAGATCGGCGTTGCGGCGCTCGGTGAAGTCGGATGAAGACCGGGCGTGAAGCATGTGGAGACCGGCCAGCGGGGCCAGCCTGTCGAGCGCATCGAGCGCCGGTTGGCGCCGTTCACCTCCGGGATCGATGATCCAGATCGATCCGAGCAGTTCCCCGCCGGCTCGGACCGCGAGTGCCAGCCGGTCCGCGATGTCGCCCGGCGACTGGACGAGTAGCGCAACAGTCGAGGCGTAGACGACCTTGAAGTCCTCGTCGAGGGCCGGGGGTGTCCGTTCCTGCAGGGTCAGGGTCGTCTCTCGCCGCAGATCGTCGATCGGCTGGCCCGGCACGGTGGAATATCCGAGGATGCGGCCCGAGGGGTCGACGATGCTGGCGGCGCCATTGGTTATCGAGGCAACGGCGTTGGCGAAGGCGAACAGATCGCCCAACCGCACGCCCGATACCGAATCGACCGCAGCACCCGCGACTGCTGTCCGTGCTGTCGCGATCAGCCGTGTCCAGTCCGCGTCCTCTCCGACGACGAGCACGGGAACGTCGTGACGATTGGACGCGGCTCTCAGGTCTTCGATCGGGGTTCCTCGCGCCTTGACGATCACGGCGGCGGCTTCGCCGTCGGCGGCGTGGACGAGTACTCGTTCGAATCCTGCCGATCCGCACGACACGCCTATCGCGAGGACGACTGCGTTCCTGACATTCGCCCGGTCGTCGAGTGCGTCGTAGAGCTGCACGTCGGCGACGGGGCGACGGAGGTTTTCCGGTGTCGGATTCGCGTGGACCAGATCTTCCTGCACGAGATCGGTCCAGTCCGCCAGCGCGATCGGCGCGGGTGCCGCGTCGTCGTGGAGCTGCTCGAGGGAGTGCATCTGGAAGATTTTACAAGCGCTGCGGATGAGCTTGGAAATTTCTCCATATCAACGCGGTGAGGTCTGGATCACCATTGGTTCACCCCGCGCACCGGGTGTCAGCACCATTTCGAGGAGTCCCGATGAAGCTCAGAGATATCAGGTCGTTAGTCAACGTCGAGGGCCCCGCTCGGTCCGTGCCGGAACGGCTCGCACGGCGATGCCACAGCATCGAAGACGTGCGAAAGATGGCGGCCGCACGTCTCCCGCTGAGCATCTTCGACTACATCGAGGGCGGCGGGGAAGACGAAGCGTCGATCCGCCGCAATCGTGCCTCGTTCGACGACTGGTCTTTCGTGCCGCGGTGGGGCGCGGTGGAGAACCTCGACCTGGCGTCGACTCTCCTGGGGCAACCGGTGGCGATGCCGCTGATGCTCTCGCCGACCGGGGGAACACGGCTCTTTCACCCGGAGGGCGAACTCGGTGCGGCGCGTGCCGCTCTCGCCGCAGATGTCCCGTACGGCCTGGCGCATCTGAGTACCACGCCGATGGAACTGGTCAGTGCACAAACCCCGGGCCTGCGTCGCTGGTTCAACATCGAACCGATGGCGGACAAGGGCATGCTGCAGGCGCTGCTCGACCGGACATCGAGCGCGGGGTACGAGGCACTGCTCGTCAATGTCGATTGCCGGGCCATCGGCCATCGGGAACGTGACTACCGCAACGGCTTCACCGCGCCCCCGTCCCTCAAACCGCGGACTGTCGTCGAGGGAGCACTGCATCCCCGGTGGGCGTGGGGTTTTCTGCGCAACGACGCGATCGCCTTCCCCAATCTCGACGGGACCATCGCGGAGGGGCCGCTCGCGAGCACACCGGACATGTGGCGAACTCTGCTGTCCGGGTCCTACGAGCCCACCGACTGGGACACCCTCTGCGACCTCCGCTCCCGATGGAGTGGCCCGATCGTCCTCAAGGGCTGTGTCAGCGCCGACGACGCCGCGATCGCCGCGGACATCGGCATCGACGCCATCCAGGTCAGCAACCACGGCGGCAGGCAACTCGACCACATGGCCTCGCCGCTGGACGTGCTGCCGGAGATCGTCGAACGCGTGAACGGACGGGTCGAGATCATCGTCGACAGTGGCATCCGCCGCGGATCGGACGTGATCAAGGCCCTGGCTCTGGGAGCGACAGCGTGCGCGATCGGCCGTCCGTACCTCTATGGACTCGCGGCGGCCGGTCAGGAGGGTGTCTCGCACGTACTGCGGATCTTCGCGGACGAGATGACGCGGACGATGATGCTGCTGGGGGTGTCGAGCATCAAGGAACTGCAGGACAACGGACCGGCCCTCGTTCGCAACCGCCACGCTGCCCTCGCCCGCTCCACGTCGGCGCATGCCGGATCGGACTCGGCGACCTCGAAGCGGACGTCCTCGTCATGACGCGACACGAGGCACGAATTCTTCCCGGATGCCGCGCTCGCCGCCTCGTGTGTGCAGGCGCCCTCGCTGCACTCCTCCTCTCGACGGCGGGGTGCGGTCGACTCCAAGAATTCGCGGACCCGCCGGCCTCGCCCGCTGTGGAGGGCGAAGGTGTACCGGAACTGGGCGTGAACGACGCGGCAGTCGCGTTGCTGCCTGACTCGGTGGCGTCACGGCACACGCTCCGGGTAGCGATCCCGACCAATGAGCCACCCACCCAATTCTATTCGGAGGGCAGCCGATACATGACCGGCACGAATCCCGACATCGCGAGACTCATCGGCAAGGCGCTGAACCTGGACGTCGACATCGAAGTCGTCAATTTCGACTCGATCATTCCCGGGATCGCGGCCGGCCGCTACGACATGACGGTGTCCTCGATGACGCCCACCACCAAGCGGATGGCGGTGATGGATTTCGTCGACTACATGCAGATGGGAAACGCGATCGTGGTCGCGAAGGGGGCGGAACCCATGACGAAGGACACCCTCTGCGGGAAGCGGGTCGGCGTCCTGACCGGCTCGTATCAGCTCACCGTCAACATCCCGGCCTTGAACCACGACTGCACAGCCACCGGCAAGCAACCGATTCAGACCGGCCAGTTCCAAGACACGCGACAGGCGATCTCCGCGCTGACCAGCGGCCGGCAGGACGCTGTCCTGGCGGACTCCCCGATCCTCGAATACGCGACGGCGCACAATCCCGCCGTCGAGGTATCGGACACATTCGAGTACACCCCCGTTGCCGTAGGCGTCACCAAGGCGCCCGCCCTCGTCGACGCCGTAGCGGCGGCACTCGACTCCGTCGTCGCCAGCGACGCGTACCGGGAAGTTCTCGGAAAGTACGGTGTGGAGTCCGCGATGATCACCCGTGCGCGCGTCAACGCGGCCCAATAAGGAGACCCACAATGCAGCACTTGGCCTCGCGAGACGCCTTTCCCTCACCGTCCGCGGTGACGACGACTCCGGACCCATCCGCCCCGGTGATTCCACTCAAACATCCTGTGCGGCAGACGTTCGCGATTCTCCTCCTCGTCCTCGCCGCGGCGGTGACCTGGAATGTCGCAACGAACGACCGGTTTCACTGGACTGTCGTGTCCACCAATCTCTTCGCCCCGCAAGTACTTCGTGGCGTAGTCCTGACGATCATCTTGACGGTCGTCTCGATGACCGCCGGAATTTCGCTCGGCACTCTCCTTGCCGTCATGCGGCTGTCGGAGAACCCGATCGTCAATGCGATCAGCCGGGGCTACATCTGGTTCTTCCGGGGCACTCCACTGCTCGTCCAACTGATCTTCTGGTACAACATCGCTGCCCTGTATCCCACCGTGTCGATCGGAATTCCGTTCGGGGGTCCCGAATTCCTGTCCGGGTCCGTGAACACGTTGATCACGCCACTGGGGGCCGCCCTCCTCGGGCTGTCGCTGAACGAAGCGGCCTACATGGCGGAGATCATCCGCGGCGGCATCGGATCGGTGGACAAGGGCCAGTACGACGCGGCTCAGGCATTGGGAATGAACAGAACTCAGCTGATGCGCCGGGTCATACTGCCGCAGGCGATGCGGGTGGTGCTTCCGCCGACCGGTAATCAGGTGATCTCGATGTTGAAGGGAACGACACTCGTCAGCGTTCTCGCGATCTCCGATTTGCTGTACTCGGCGCAGATCATCTATTCGCTGAACTATCAGACGATCCCGCTGCTGATCGTCGCGAGCCTGTGGTACCTCCTGATGACCACCGTCCTCAGTTTCTTCCAGGACAAGCTCGAGAAGCATTACGCGCGGGGCTTCACCGCATCGGCAGCACCCACTCGTTTTCGAAGTGCATGGGGAAGGACGAAATGAACAACGTCATGGTGCAAGCGGTGGGAGTCCGGAAGCGATTCGGCGCCACCGAGATCCTCAAGGGCATCGACCTCAGCGTCGAGCGCGGTTCGGTCACCTGCCTCATCGGACCGTCCGGCTCCGGGAAGACCACCTTCCTGCGATGCATCAACCATCTCGAAAAGGTCGACGCAGGACGCCTGTACGTGGACCGAGAACTCATCGGCTACTCGGAACGCAACGGCCGGATCCACGAGATGAAGCCACGGCAGACGGCGCGTTCTCGCCTGAACGCCGGGATGGTGTTTCAACGGTTCAACCTGTTTCCTCACATGACGGTTCTGGAGAACATCGTCGAAGCCCCGGTTCACGTTCTCGGCAGACCCCGCGACGAGGTGACCGCGGAGGCGAACATCCTGCTCGATCGTGTCGGACTGGGGAACCGAGGCCACTCGTACCCACGAGAGCTCTCCGGCGGACAGCAACAGAGGATCGCCATTGCCCGCGCACTGGCGATGAAGCCCAAGTTGCTGCTCTTCGACGAACCGACTTCGGCACTCGACCCGGAACTCGTCGGTGAAGTACTGGACGTGATGAAGTCGCTCGCCGAAGCCGGAATGACCATGGTCGTCGTCACCCACGAACTCGGGTTCGCCCGCGAGGTCGGCGACCAGATCGTCTTCATGGACCAAGGTGTCGTCGTCGAGGCCGGCCCACCCTCCGCCGTCATCGGGAACCCGCAACAGGAACGGACCCGCGCGTTCCTCTCCAAGGTGCTCTGACACCTCACCCGACCCGTCCGAGAACGAACACCCGAAACTGAGGAAAGACATGAAGATTCAACACGTCCGCACGGACCATGCACCCCGCCCTGCAGGGCACTACTCCCAGGCGATTCTCGCCGACGGGGTCATCTACACGGCAGGCCAGACACCCCACCACCCGGACACGTGGGAATTGGTCGGCGAGACCATCGAGCAACAAACCGAACAGGCACTGCGCAACCTCGCAGCCGTGCTCGAATCGTGCGGCTCGGACTTCTCGCACGTGGTCAAAGCCACTGTCCACCTGCAGAATCCGGGGCGAGACTTCACCGGGTTCAACGAGACCTATCAGAAATTCGTCTCGGAGCCGTACCCGGCGCGAACAACCGTCGGATCACATCTCGGCGACTTCCTGGTCGAAATCGACGTCGTCGCTCTGTGTCCCGAGGGAACCGAATGATTCGCCGGCCGACTCGACCGCGCAGCCTGTTCGGCGCGGTTGCCTGATTCGCAGATCTCGTCCCATAGGGATCCGCGCGGCCGAGAACATGTGACATCCTCACGAGGTGCGACGGTGCAGAGGTGAGAGTGGTGTGGCCGGTACGCTGGCTGCGACCACGTCAGGGGAAACCCCTGGCTCGACAGTGTTCGTCGGAGGCACCGTCCGACGCGCGACCGTATGCTCCGCGTGCTTCGGCGCGCCGCAGACGACAGATATCGGTCACCTCTCACCGTCGCACACATGACAGCCGGTCGCGCCGTCGAGCCTGCACTCGCTCGCCGCCTCGCGGAGGTCGCGACCACCGGCCCGTGGACGAGGGCCGGCCTCGTGCTCCGCTTCGAGGAAACGGGTGCGCCGGATGCCGGCAGGATCGCGACCCGGCTCCACGACCTCATGCCCACACCGCCGATCGACGACGTCGGCACCGTCTATCGGCTGCTGTCGGAACTCCCGCAGATCGAGCAACCGGAACCGGTCGTCGAGGTAGCCGGCAGCGACTGGAAGTTCGACGTCCCGCGATGGACTCACACGACGTCGGTCGCGCAGGCGGTCGGCCTCACTCCCGCCGAACTCGCATGGTTCGCAGATCCGGGCGGTTGGCTGCGCACGAAGGCGCCGCCGCTGCAGCATTACCGCTACCGGATCCGATCCGGCAACCGTCTGCTCGAGGCGCCCAAGGAACGCCTTCGGGAGGTGCAGCGCCGGATTTTGCGGTCCGTGCTCGACCGCGTTCCCGCGCACGATGCGGCGCACGGATTCGTCCGTGGCCGCAGCGTCCATACCTTCGCCGCTCCCCACGCGGGCCACGACGTCGTGCTGCGTATCGACCTCCGTGCATTCTTTCCGTCCGTCTCACAGGCGAGGGTGCGTGCGATCTTCGCCGCCCTCGGCTATCCGCCCCCGGTGTCACGCGTGCTCGCCGGGCTGTGCACGACCTCCACACCGCCAGGCGTCCTCGCACAGATTCCCTTCGACGCGGCGACTCGGCTGCGGGGTGCGCACTTGCCGCAGGGTGCGCCGACGTCGCCGGCGCTCGCGAATCTCGTCGCCTATCGACTCGATCGCAGATTGACTGGACTTGCGCGGGCCGGTCGGGCCGGGTACACCCGGTACGCCGACGACCTCGCGTTCTCCGGCACGGATCTGGCGGTGGATCGGCTGATCCACGCCGTCGGCCGGATCGTCGCAGACGAAGGGTTCTCCGTGCACCCGGGTAAGACCCGCATCATGCGGGCGCACCGACGCCAGCACCTGGCCGGGCTGGTGGTGAACACTCGGCCGCAGGCAGCGCGAGCCGACTTCGACGATCTGAAAGCACTGCTCTTCAACTGCGTCCGCTACGGGCCCGATTCGCAGAATCGCGACGGGAGAGCGCATTTCCGTGACTACGTCTACGGGCGCATCGCCTGGGTGGGGGAATCGAACGCGAACAGAAGTCGTGCGCTGCACGCGCTCGCGGAGCGGGTCGACTGGGCAGGGTAGATCTGTGCCGCGGAGCCGCATCACTCGGAGGGGATTCAGTGGGCGCGGATTCCGTAGACGGTGACGACGAAGCTGCGCCCCTTGGCGGTGCAGGTGACGTCGCCCATGAATCTTGCGAGACAGGTGGTTCCCCCGTGCGTGATCGTCTTCTGGTACATGGTCCGGCTGGTGGCGACCTCGGAGATGTCGGGGTTGCCGCCGGGCACGGTGAAGGGGGTGCCGAGCGGATAGGTGGGATGTGCCGGAAGCCAGGGAACATCGATGACGACGTGTCGGACCGGGCCGAGCCAGGGCAGGCCGAACTCGCCGAGCCGCGGGAAGTCCATCGGTACCGGTTGCGGCAGATCGCATCCCACGGTGCCGTCGGGGGCGATCGAGCAGTTGACATCACCCACGCGGAAGTAGACGGGGGAGGGGAGTCCGCCTGCGCGGGTGGGGCGACCGCGAGCTGCGCCGCCGTAGCGGCGGCGAGCGGGTGGCGACTCTCTTCACTGAAGGGTTCATACGACGTATATACGGCGGCGAGCGCAGGACGTTAGCCTGGCGTACGCCCGGTCGCGACTGTGTCGTTCTCGCAGACGGAAGTGCCGTTTTTCGAATGAGTTAATCGGGGTATTCCGTCGTAGGACGAGGAGGTCTGAGGAAATGCCTGTTTGGGGATGGATCTTGATCGCGGCGGTCGTCGTGATCGCCGTGCTGGCGGTCATCGCGTCCCGCTCGGTGAGCAGTCGCAAGAGGACCGAACGGCTGAAGGGGCGGTTCGGTCCCGAATACGAGCGGACCGTCGGCGAGGTCGGCGACCGGAGCGCCGCGGAAGACGAACTCGCCGCACGGGAACGAAAGCGGGAGAAGCTCGATATCGTGCCGCTGTCGCCCGATGCGCGAGCGAAATACGCAGACTCGTGGCGGACGGTGCAGATCGAGTTCGTCGACAATCCGTCGAGCGCGGTCGGCGCTGCGGACCGACTCGTGATCCACGTCATGCGCGAGCGGGGCTACCCGATCGACGACTTCGACCAGCGGGCGGCGGACATCTCCGTCGATCACCCGAAAGTCGTCGAGAACTACCGAACGGCGCACAGGATCTTCCTGTCGCAGGAGCAGGGCGACGTCGGTACGGAGAAGCAGCGCGAAGCGTTCGTGCACTACCGCGCACTCTTCGAAAAATTGCTCGAGACGGATGAGACCAAAGACAAGCCAGAGGAGACGCGCGCATGACCACCCAGGATCAGCAACCCGAGAACACCGGATCGACGGTGGAATCGTCACCCGCGGCCGCCGGTCCGACCGAGCAGACCGGACCGGCGACGCAGGCCGCCGGACCCCCGATGCAGGCAGCCGAACCCCAGACGCAGGCAGCCGAACCCTCGACCGAGCAGACCGGACCGCCCGCTCAGGCAGCCGAACCCTCGACCGAGCAGACCGGACCGCCCGCTCAGGCAGCCGAACCCGCGACCCGGGCAGCGGAAGCACCGGCAGCGAAGGACGAAACATCGCCTGGAGAGTCACTGTTCGCCGAGGACGAGCTTTCAGTCCTCCGGCTGCGCTGGGACGAGGTGCAGTCGAGTTTCGTCGACGATCCCAGACAGTGCGTCCAGAAGGCCGACGGCCTCGTGCAGGATGTCGTCGACCGGCTGACCACCGGCTTCTCGGAGGCACGTTCGCGTCTCGAGGAGCAGTGGGCTCGCGGTGAAGAGGGCTCGACGGAGGATCTTCGTCTCGCGCTCAAGCGCTACCGCGAGTTCTTTCAGCGGTTGCTCACGGTCTGAGAGAGCTGAGGGAACAACTTCAGGGCGTTGTGGGTGGTCAACGACCGCCATGTGTCGGGGGTGGGCTGCTGGGCGGCGTCGAGGGAGGCGATCTGGCGGGCGGTCACGGCCGCAGGGGTCCAGCAGTAGTCGCTGCCGTAGAGAACGCGGTCGGAGCCGAATGCGGTCGTCAGCGCCGGAATCTGGTGCGGGAAGGGCGTTCCGGCCGTGTCGAACCACAGCCGGCGCAGCTGATCCGGAACACTCGGGGCGCTCGCGCTGGGTTCCGCGATCAGCCCACGGAACAATTCCATCCGATCGGCGAGCAAGGGTAGGGCGCCCCCGCCGTGGGTGAAAACCCATTCGATACCCGGATACCTCAGGAGGACGCCGGCGAACACGAGGTCGCTGACGGTTCGGGCAGAGTCGAAGAGGAACTCGAGCATCGGCCTGGGGCGTCCGAGCGAGACCGCGTCGTGGCCGGGCGGCGAGGTGGGATGCACGAAGACGACCGCGCGGCGTCGGTCGAGTTCGGCCCAGACCGGCTCGAACCGGCGGTCGCCGAGATACAGGCCGTGGGCATTCGTTTCGACGGTCACACCATCGGATCCCAGAACATCGAGGGTATAGTCGATTTCGCGCAGTGCCGCGTCGACATCGGGCAGCGGCAGGCTCGCGAAATGGCCGAACCGGCCGGGGTACCGCCGCACCAGGTCGGCCGCGTACTCGTTGACCTCGCGGGAGAGATCCCGGGCGGCGCGGTCGTCACCGAAGTGCGTGCCGGGTGACGACACCGACAGCATCGCGGTGCCGATGCCGCCCTCGTCCATCAGGGCAAGGTGGTCGGCCACGTTCCAGTTCGGCCACCCCGGCATGCCGTCGGGCTGGTCGTGTCCGGCGGCGCGAGCGGCGCTGACATAACGGTCGGTGACGAAATGCGCGTGCACGTCGACGAGTGTGGGTGCGTCGGTACTCATTCGGAATGCGCCTTTCGGGGAACGAACCGGGCGAAGTAGCGCAGGGATGCGGGGTCGTCGACGGTGTCGCTGCCGACGACCTTCTCGATCGGCGCGCCCTGGAGCAATCGTTTGATCGGTACCTCGAGTTTCTTCCCGGTGCGTGTGTGCGGGATCGACGGGACGGTGATGATCTCGTCGGGGACGTGGCGGGGGGAGGCCTGGGTGCGGATGGCGTCGGTGATGCGATGACGTAGCGCGTCGTCGATGTCGGTGCCGTTGGCGAGGACCACGAACAGGGGCATCCAATAGCCGCCGTCGGGGAGTTCGGCACCGATCACCAGTGCCTCCCGGATCTCCTGGAGGTCCTCGACGACGTCGTAGATGTCCGCGCTGCCCAGGCGCACTCCCTGCCGGTTGAGGGTGGAGTCGGAACGGCCGGAGACGACGAGGCTGCCGCGTGAGGTGACGGTGACCCAGTCGCCGTGCCGCCACACGCCGGGATACGTGCCGAAGTAGGCGTCGCGGTAGCGCGTGCCGTCCGGGTCGTTCCAGAAGTAGATCGGCATCGACGGCATCGGCGCGGTGACGACGAGTTCCCCGACCTCGTCGACGACCGGGGTGCCGTCGGCATCCCAGGCGGCGAGCGCGACACCCAGTAGGGGTGCGGAGATCTCACCCGGCCATACCGCGGTCGTCGGTGCGCTGCCGGCGAAGCCACTGACGACGTCCGTGCCGCCGCTGGTCGAGGCGACCTGGACACGGTCCCCGACGTGGTCGCGGACCCAGTGGTAGGACTGTGCGGGCAGGGGTGCGCCGGTGGATCCGATCAGACGCAGTGCAGACAGGTCGAGGTCGCGGCCCGGTTCGACACCGGCCTTCGCGCAGCCGAGCAGATATCCGGGGCTCAGTCCGAGGACGCTGACGCGATGCTCGGCGGCGATGTCCCACAACCGCTGCGGGTCCGGGTGGGCGGGGCTGCCGTCGTAGAGGACGATGGTGGCGCCGACCAGAAGACCCGACACCACCATGTTCCACATCATCCAGTTGGTGGTGGTGTACCAGAAGAACCGTTCCCCGGCCCGAAGGTCGTTGTGCAACCCCATCAGTTTGTGGTGATCGAGGATCACACCGCCGTGCCCGTGCACGATCCCCTTCGGCAGCCCGGTCGTGCCCGAGGAGAACAGCACCCACAAGGGCGCGTCGAAGTCCACGCGCACGAACTCCGGTTCGGCGTCCGCGGCCGTCACCTCGTCCCACCGGACGTGGGGAGTGCCGTCGAGATCGACGGGCAGGCCGAGGACCGGCACATGCACGACAGCGCGGACGGTCGGAAGTTGCCGGCCGAGTTCGGCGACGTCGGCGCGGCGGTCGTGTGCGCGACCGTTCCACCGGTATCCGTCGGCGGCGACGAGGATGGTCGGCTCGAGTTGCGCGAATCGGGACGCGGCGCCGGACGCCCCGTAGTCCTGGCCGCACGCGGACCACACCGCTCCGATCGCAGCGGTGGCGAGGAATGCGACGACCCCGTGGACGGTGTCGGGGAGATACCCGACGACCCGGTCTCCCACCCCGACCCCCGCCCGGCGCAGCCAGGCCGCGACGGCGGCGACCTGACGCCGCAGCTGTGTCCAGCTGATCTCGATGGTGGTGCCGTCCTCGGCGACGGAGATCACCGCCGCCTCGGGTGAGTCACCCTGGCGGAGTGCGTGTTCGGCGTAGTTGAGCCGAGCTCCGGGGAACCATCGGGCGCCCGGCATGGTGGAGTCGGCGAGGACCTCCTCGGGCTTGACGTCGGCGATGATGTCGAAGTAGTCCCACACCGCCGACCAGAAGGCGGACGGTTCCTCGACGGAGAAGTTCCAGAGGTCGCGGTAGTGCGGGTAGGTCGCGCCGGTGCGGGCGGCGACGGCTTCGGCGAATTCGGTGATCCGCGCCTGCGACCTCTGTTCGGGGTCCGGTGTCCAGATCGGCTCCGACGCGAGGCCGGCGGGGGTCGAAAATGTGTTCATCCCAGTCCTTCGTGATGCTCGAGAGCGATGTCAGGGCGCGATCATGGGGGTGCGGAGAGTCCCGACGCCTTCGATCCAGCTGGTCAGGACGTCGCCGGGCCGCAGAAACTTCGGGGGCTTGCGGGCCCCGCCGACACCGGAGGGGGTGCCGGTGAAGATCAGGTCGCCGGGCAGCAGTGGGCACACCGCCGACAGGTGGGCGACGAGTTGGGGGACGGTGAAGATCAGATCCGCGGTGCGGCCCTTCTGCAGGACTTCTCCGCCCTCGAGGGCGCAGCCGATCTCGAGGTCGTCCCGGTCGGGTAACTCGTCGACGGTCACCAGTTCCGGCCCGGTAGGGGCGAAACCGCGGTAGGACTTGCCGAGGGAGAACTGCGGTGCCGGTCCGGCCAGTTGCAGTCCGCGCTCGGACAGATCCTGCCCAACGGTCACTCCGGCGATGTGGCCCCAGGCGTCTGCCTCGGACACGTAGTCGCAGCGGGTGCCGACGACGGCGACGAGTTCGACCTCCCAGTCGACGGTGTCGGCGGGCAGGGTGACGGCCTGGTCGTGGCCCGTCAGGCTGGTGGGGAACTTGGTGAACACCGGAGGGACGGTGGGGCTGTCGAGTCCCGACTCGGCAGCATGGTCGTGGTAGTTGAGTCCGATGGCGAACACCTGCCGCGGACGCGGCACCGGCGGGCCCCACAGCGTCTGTTCCGTTGTGTCGATCACGGTGTGGCCGCTGGTGTCCAGGTGCGCGGCCCAGTTCGTGAATTCCGTCCAGACCTCGTAGACGGCCTGCGGGTCGGCATCGAAGGCGCCGCCGCTGGCGTGTTCGACGTCGATGTAGCCGTTGTCGACCGCGAGGGCGAGCCGTCCGTCGATGTTGGCGATTCTCATGGGGGTTCTCCTTGTTGGAATGTCGGAAAAGGGGTCTCAGACCTCGGCGGGGACGGTCGCGGTCGTCGGCGCCGGCTCGTGGTGGCGGGTGGTGAGAGCGGCGACGCTCAGCAGCGACGCGAAGGCGGCGATTCCGGCGAAGACCGAGAAGCTCACCAGCGCAGGAAGTCCCGCGAGAAAGCCACCGAGTACCGGACCGCATACCCCACCGATCCGGCCGATGCCACCGATCAAGCCGAGCGCGCTTCCGCGCACCTGCGCGGGAAAGTGGAGTGCGGCGAACCCGTACACGACCGGCTGGATCCCGACCGTGCCTGCGCCGGCGAGGAACAGTGCCAGGTACAGAACAGGCTGCGGCAGCGCCGCCGACAGGCCGAAGATGGCGACGGCGCCGATCGCGAATCCCGCAATGGTGACGCGGCGTCCACCCACCCTGTCCGCGGTCCACGAGCCGGTTGCGCTGCCGGCCATCGCGCCGATGCTGAAGACGATCAGGAACACCAGCGACGAACCGAGGGAGTACCCGGACGATTTCATGATCTGCGGCAACCATGTGAGCAGCCCGTAGGACAGGACCTGGCAGCACCCGGTGACCACGATGAAACCGGCGAGGGCCCGCGCACCGCCGTGGCCGAGCAGCGCACGCAGCGAGACTCTCACGTTCCGCCCGGATCCGGTGGTCGCGTCGGCGCTGTCCGGTGCCCACTTCCTCAGCTTCACCGCCCCGATCGGAACGACGAGCAGTAGCGGGATCACGCCACCGATGAGGAACACCGCCCGCCAGCCGCCGCCTTCGAGGAAGGCCAGGGCGCTGAGCGCCGCCGTGATGCCGCCGACCGGGAGTCCGGTCAGCATCACTCCGTTGAGGAAGTTCCGCCGGTCGTGCGGTGCGACACTCATCGTCAGTGCGACGGCGGCCGGACCGAGACCGCCCAGGCCCAGTCCCGCGACGAGGCGGGCGATGCCCAGCAGTTCCGCGGTGGGCGCAGCTGCGCAGAAGATCATCCCGAGGGAAAACCAGGTGACGCAGGCGAGGAAGAGCCGGCGGGCGCCGAAGCGGTCGGCCAGCACCCCGGCGGCGATCGATCCGAGGCACATGCCCACGATGGCCGTGCCGGCGATGACTCCTATCCGGGCTGGGGTGAGTCCCCAGTTCGGGTCGGCGAGCAGGTCGGGTATCGCGGCACCGAAGATGGCGAGGTCGTAGCCGTCGGCGGAAATCGCGATGAATGCGAGAACCGCGACGCTGACGAAGGCGGGCACGCGCGGTCGTGGAGAGATGGTCATGAGGTCCTATCCCTGGGATTCGTGAAGCCACGTGTGATGCGCCGCAACGTACTTCGCGGCGAGCTCGGGACGATCCGGGCCCGGCAGGTCGGGGCCGATGGTGTAGCCGACGCTGTCGAGCACGGCAGCAAGGTATTTGTACGGGCGGTCGACGGGGAACTCCACACGAGCCAACGCCGACAGGTCCGCGGCCGGATTCACCGGGGAGACGACGTCCTTGTAATAGAGCATCGTCAGGTCGGTGATACGCCACTGCCCGTCGACCCTGATCAGCCGCTGGTAGAGCCGGCCGTGCGACGCGATGTCCAGCTCGATGCACGCGAGGGTTCCCCTCGCGTGCACCGTGACTCCCTCGTGGGCGAGTGCTCGCCCGCCGACGATCTCGACGCTGGGCGCGCCGACGACGTGGAAGCCGCGGCTGCCGCGGTCGTACATGTCCTTCGAGGCATCGACGAATTCCGCTCCGGTTCCGGTGAACCAGCTGAGACTCACATGTGCGTCGGCGGCGAACGCCGACCGCATCTGGTCCCACTGCGCGGTGTCCCGCCCGGCGCGCTCTCGCAGAACCACGTCGATCACCGCGGCGGTGTCCGAGGGGTCAGGCACTGGTGCTCCGATCGGGTGTGGTGAGCGGCGGCGTTGCACCGAGCGTCGCGGCCGGGGCGTGTTCGACACCCCCGCACCAGATGCGTTCGATGTTGCGGGTGGCGCGGATGTCGGCGAGAGGGTCGCCGTCGACGAGGACCAGATCGGCACGCAGGCCGGGTTCGACGGCCCCGCGGTCGCCGAGACCGAAGTGGTGGGCGGGCAGCACGGTTGCGGCACGCAGTGCGTCCACCGTCGACAGTCCCGCGGCGACGAGGAGTTCGAGTTCGTGATGAAGGCTGTCGCCGTGGGCGACGAGTTGGGGCAGGCCGGGCTGCACTGCGGCGTCGGTGCCGGCCAGGACCGGCACTCCCGCCCGATACAGGGCGGCCACGCTGTCCGACGCGGCGGCGAACGCGTCGGCGTTTCCACGCAGTGCCGCGAGCGCCTGCATCATCGACAGTGTCGGCACCGCGACACGGCGCCCGGCCACCATCCGGGCCACGATGTCGTCGCCGAGCGGGTCCTCGTTCGGGACATGGGTGACGATGTCGGCGCCCGCCTCGAGTGCCAGAGCATAGGCTCCGGGTGAGGAGGCATGCGCGACAACGTTTTTACCGTGCCGGCGCGCGGCATCCACGACGGCCCGTGCGACCGCAGGGTCGGGGCCACCGTCCCCGGGGGCCTCGAGGACGATCTTGATGTAGTCGGCTCCTTCCGCGACTCTGGCCGACACGAACCGGTCCGCGGCCTCCCCGTCGGGCACGACCGCGTCGGCGGGCATGCCGAAATGCGAGTGCGGACCGGCCGGACCGATCACGGGGATGCCCGGACTGCGGATGTCGGTCAATCCGTCGATGCCGCGGAGTGAGGACACCAGTTCCGGTGGCCACGTGGCCATGTCCAGGCCGGTGGTCACTCCCCAGGAACACAACTGCTCGAGTGTGTCGCGGCCGTGCAGGTGGATGTGGGCGTCGATCAGTCCGGGCAGCAGCACCCCGCCGTCGGCGTCGACGATCCGTGCGCCTGCCGGGTCGGTCCCGATCACGGGTCCGTCGATGACGACGGTGCGCGGTTCGGACAGTTGCCGCCCGTCGAAGACCCGGACGCCGGTCAGCGCCGTCCTGCCCGCCGACTGTCGTGTCGTCATGATGCCGCCCCGGCGAGCGCCGGCAGCGCCGCGTGGGTGCCGAAGGTCCGCCTGCTGTACACCAGCGGGGTGGCGTCGCTCGTCGAGCAGTCGCGGACCGTGGCGAGGAGCAGGGTATGGTCGCCGCCCGGGATCTCTGCGGAGACCTCGCATCGGAGCCATGCGCTGCTGCCGGTCAGGAACGGGAGGCCGTCGACCAATTCCCATGCCGTACCGGCGAATCGGTCGTCGCGGCGGCTGGCAAATCGCACCGCCGCCTCGTGCTGACCGGTGGACAGTACGTTGACGCCGAAGCCGCCGGTCTCCCGTACGATGGCGAGCAGTGCCGAGCCGTTGTCGAGTGCGACGGTGATCATCGCCGGCGACATGCTCAGGGAGGCGAGCGAGCTGACGGTCGTGCCGTGCGGGGTGCCGTCGCGGTGGGCGGTGACGATCGCGACGGGTCCGGTGACCCGGGCCATGGTGTCCCGGAACTGGTGCGCATCCATCGGACTGTTCCCTTCTGCTGGGTGCGGTGCCGGAATCATCCGTGCACTCCGGTCATCAATTCGGCGAGATCCTCGGGGGCGAGGAACGACGGCGGGGGCGGCGGACCCCAGTTGAAGAGGGCGCGAGCACCTTCCCAGTCCCGCGGCGTCCACAGTTGGTCGTCGACGATGCAGTCGAGATCGGAGTAGTACTCGCTGAAGTTGCCGGCCGGATCCTTGAGGTACCAGAAGAAGTTCGACCCGACATGGTGGCGGCCGAGACCCCAGACGTGGCGCTGCGGGTCCTTCTCCAGCATGGTGGTGGCGCCGCGGCCGACCTCGTCGACGTCGTCGACCTGCCAACTGGTGTGGTGGAGCATCGTCACCGGGGCCGCCTGCACCAGCACGTTGTGGTGGTCGGTCGAGCAGCGCAGGAATGCGGCCATGCCGGGCACCCGGTCGCTGACCTTGAAACCGATGCCCTCGGTGAAGAACCGTTCGCTGGCCGGCTGATCGGTGGAGCCGATCACGACGTGCCCGAGTTTGCGGGGCCGGACGCGTCCGGTCCGCTCGATCGCGTCGGCGCGGCCGTTCCGCGCGATGTTGCCGGGAGCGTTGTAGGCCGGAAGGACTGTGCGGTCCTGGATGATTCGGCTCCCGACGGCCACCCGCACGAGAACATCGGTTCCCGGATCGACGACGGACAGTTCGGTGTCGTGGCGGGCGGGGGTCAGGCCCAGCCGCCGCAGGTTCTGCTGGATCCGGTCGAGGTCGTCCGTGTCGTCGACCGCGACGTCGAGACCGACGAGCCGGCGGCGGTCGGACACGGGCACCAGTTCGAGTTGGTCGCCGCCGTCGAGCGTGGCGAAGGAAACGGCCTCGGTCCGACCGGCGGTCGGGACGGTGCGGGTGAGTCCGAAATCGTCGTAGAACGCAGCGGTCTCGGCGACGTTCGGCACGCCGATGGTGACGCGGGTGAGGGTGTGTAATGGCATGAGAGAAGCACCTTCGGATGGGGATCGGCCGCGGGCCGGTCACTGAACGGTGAGCAGGGGCAGGTGGTGCGTTTCGGCGAACACCAGGCACTCGGGCCGGGTGATCATCCGGGTGGGATCGGCGAGACCGACCAACTCGGCGAGCAGGGCACCGGGCCGCAGCCCTGCTCGCCGGACCAGGTCGAGCGCGATCGCCGCAGTGGTGAGGGGAGGGGCGTCGGCCGCGTGGTCCACACAGACCGGGACGAGATGGCCGGGCCGGGTGAAGTCGCCCGGCTCGGCTGCGGAATCCAGCAGTGCGCGGGCAGTCGTGGCGCGGTCGGCGGCGGAGATTCCGGTGCCGGTTCCGTGGACCGCGTCCACCCCGACGCACATCCGATCGCCGTCCGCCTCGAACGGGTTCATCGGCGGGAGTAGCAGTTCCTCGCATACGTGTCGTGGGAGTGCGATCTGCAGAAATCCGGACGAGTGACGGATCGCGAATGCCGTTGCCGTGGTGGATGCCCGATCCGCCGCGACGACGAGAAACCCCTGTCCCGCCGCGGCATCGCAGAGGACGACGGGTAGGCCGTCCGCGAGTGGGCGGAGACTGTCGCACTCCGAAACGGAGAGCGTCGGTGTCCCGGACTCGAGTGTCAGTGTCATGGGAAGACCTCTTTTGCTGGATCGCTGCGGATCGCGGGGGGACTCAGACGAAGGGGGAGACTTGCTCGTCGATTCCGAGGAGCGCGCGCCCGTAGATCTCCTGATTGATGTTCAGGTTGATGAAGGCGTGCCGGGAGCTCGTTTCGAGGTCACGCCAGATCCGTTGCAGCGGGTTGGCCTGGGCGAAGCTGCCGGCTCCGCTCACGTTGAGGAGTAGTTCGACCGCCTCGCGGCAGAGGTGCGCCGCCCGTGCGGCGTCCATCCGTGCCCGCGCCCGTTCGATGACCGGCATATGCCGGCCGGCGACTGCCGCGGCGTCGATCTCGTCGGCGCTGCGGAAGGCGAGCAGGCGGGCCTGATCGATCAGCGAACGAGCCTCGGCCATGTTGAGCTGGGTGGACGGCGCGTCGATCGACCGCTGATAGAAGGAGTAGGCGATCGGCTTGTTCTTCTGCAGCGTCGACACGACCGTGTCGTAGGCGCCCTCCGCCATCCCGAGCACGGGCCCGACCAGCACCAGTGCCAGCACGGGAACGAGTGAGGAGTGGTACAGGGTTTCGTCCTGGAACTCCGAGGCGGTGCGCCCCTCCATCATGTCGGTGACCGACAGGATCCGTGCGTCGGGGACGAACACGTCGTCGGCGACCACGGTGTCGCTGCCGGAGCCGGACATGCCCGCGACGAACCAGGTGTTGTCGATCGACAGATCGGTCATCGGGATCCACGCCGAAGCGGCCCCGGTGACGTCACCGTCGGGATTCGTGAGGGGGATACCGACGTTGGCCCAGCTGGCGTGATGTGATGCGGAGGCGAATCCCCACCGACCGGTGACCCGGTAGCCGCCCTCGGCACGGACCGACGTCGAGGTCGGGGTGAAGACGCCGCAGGTGGCGGTGTGCGGATCCGGTCCCAGCACGTCACGCTGCACCGACTCGGGGTAGGCGCCGACGAAGAACGACGTCACGTTGCTGAGAGTGGTCACCCATGCCGTGGAGGCACAGGCCCGGCCGAGTTCCAGTGACACCTCCAGGAACGTGCGGAAGTTCTCCTCCGCTCCGCCGAAGCGTGCGGGTTTGGTGATGTCGAACAGGCCGGCGTCGCGAAGCGCGTCGATGTTCTCCTCCGGTACCCGCCGGTCCGCCTCGGCGCGCGCGGCGTTCGTACGCAGCAGGGGGCCGAGCGTACGCGCGGCGGTGACCAGGCGTTCCCGCTCGGAAACCGGCGTCGTCGTGTGCGGGGCGGTGTCGGTGATCGTCATGGTGTGTCCTTCGCTCGGTGATGTCTGTGAGGGGCGCTGTCCGCGTGCACTCGAACGGCGAGAAATAATCATGATTAATTGATAGAGTGATGTGAAGGCGGTCACTTGTCAAGAGCGATGCGATACTGACCCCCACGAACGGAGAGGAGAACGATGAGCGGCACCGACGGCGACGAAGAAGTTCTCGCCCCCGAAGTCGAAGACTTCGAGGGTCCGGCGTACTCACGTGAGATGTGGCGTCGCCCAACAACTCCGCAGGGAAGGGTGTCGATCGGCGGATCCCGGGCGGAACAGGCCGCGGGGCAGATCGCTCGATTGGCGGCCAGCGCGCCCGCGGGCGAGCGCCTCGGCAGCAAGGACGATCTGCGTAAGATCTGCGGCTTCTCCGTCGGGACCATGAACGAGGCAATCAAGCTCGCTCAGGCCCGCGGGGTCATCACCTCGCGACCGGGCCCGGGCGGTGGCATCTTCGCCTGCGATCCTTCCCCGCTGTCCCGCATGAACGGATGGTTTCGTGCCGCGGCCGGCGATCATGCGGCCTTCGCGGAGGCTGTCCAGATTCGCGACGCCATCGCGCCCTTGCTGATCGAGGAGGCGCTGCGTCGGATGACGCTCACGGATCAGGAATCCCTCGCCGAGCGACTGTGGGAGGTGCGGCGGGCGCGCAACTCCGGAGCGGTGTCCGACTTCGTGTGGGCGTGCTGGGAATTGCATGCGTACCTCGCCGGCATCGGCAAGGGTCTCCTGCTCGACACGCTCTATCTGAGCATCATGGACGTCGGCACGTCGTATCTGTGGGCAGTGCTCGAGGCCACGGCGCCGGACGTGCATCTCGACGGATTCGCCCAGGTCATGGAAGATCTCGTCGACGCGCTCGAACGCCGGGACGCCGACGCCGCCATTGACGCGCTCCGTCGTACGGACCCCTCCATGATTCTGCGGTCATCGACCGAGTCCGGCACCGGGTAGGCAGGTGTGCCGGCCCCGAAAAGCCATCAAATTCGCCTCACGGGTTACTTTGTCAGCACAAATGGTTGACTTCTCTTCCCGTGCACAGCACTGTCGTGAAGACACCTGCCGCACCGATCAGTTCCGGAGTCGAACGTGACCAACGTCAACCCCACCGAAATCGCAGTATCCGTCGCCGGATTCGGCTGGATGGGCCGAGTGCACACGAACGCGTATCTGCGCCAGCGTCAGCATTTTCCCGAGGTGCCGCCCATCCGGCTCGCCGCCGTCGCCGACGAGGTACCAGGCCGCGCCGACGAGGCTGCCGCCCAGTTCGGATTCGGTGCGGCGCTGACGGACTGGCGCGACATCGCCGCCGACGAGAACATCGATGCGGTCAGCATCACCGCACCCAACTTCCTGCACCGCGAGATCGGCGTCGCGATGGCCGAGGCGAACAAGCACATCTGGATCGAGAAGCCGGTCGGCCTGTCGTCCGACGACGCCCGGGCCGTTGCCGCCGCAGTCGAGAAGGCCGGCGTGCAGTCGACGGTCGGATTCAACTACCGGCACGCACCGGCCATTGCGATGGCGCGGGATCTGATCGACTCGGGCGAACTCGGTACCATCACGCACTCGCGATTCCGCTTCCTCAGTGATTACGCCGCGCATCCGGACGGCGCACTGAGTTGGCGTTACGAGAGCGCGCGCGGCGGGTCGGGTGTCCTGGGCGACCTTGCCTCCCACGGCGTCGACCTGATCCGATACCTGCTCGGCGATATCGACGCCGTGGTGGCCGACACGGCCATCTTCATCCCGCAGCGTGCCGTTCCGACGGGTGCCACCAGTGGACATGCTCGCGCGACCGGCGGCACGTATGGGGCGGTGGAGAACGACGACTTCGTCAGTGCACTGGTTCGCCTGTCGTCGGGCGGGCGGGTGACGCTGGATGCCAGTCGTGTGGCCGTCGGTGAGCAGAACAACTACGGGTTCGAGATCCACGGCACCCAGGGGGCGGTGTACTGGGACTTCCGCCGGATGAACGAACTCGGAACGAGCCTCGGGAGCAAGTACCAGGACCAGTCGATCGCGACGGTGTGGGTGGGCCCCGACGCCGGAGCGTACGCCCGCTTCCAGCCCGGGTCTGCGTCATCGATGAGCTACGACGACCTCAAGGTGATCGAGGGAAACAACTTCGTCACCTCGATTGTCAACGGAAAGCCCCAGGGCGCAACGATCGCCGACGCCGTGGCCGCGGCCGACGCCCTCGACGCCATCACGGCATCGATCGCCACGCGCGCCTGGGTCGCGGTGGGCTGACGTCGCACTCACAGACCGTCGTGATCGCCGGGACCCTGAGCTCGGGCGGATCGGCGCCCGGCGATCATGACGAGCGGCATTTCGGCGATCCGGGAAACGTTCTCGTCGACGAGATCGAGTCCGCGTGCGAGATCCCGTGCCTCCGCGAGATCGATCGAGCGACCGGCGATCCAGGTGTGGAAGATTGCCAGACTGATGCTGCCGGGGCAGCGGGGAATCTTGTGGTTCGCGACGAACTTCTCGGCGTCCTCGAAACTCGTGCTCCGGTCCGCATCGGCGATCAACAGCGGTCCACCCGGTTTGAGAACGCGCATGCACTCGGCGAGGCCTGCCTCGCGCGATGACCAATGTTTGATGGAGCCGTAGCTGATCACGCCCTCGTACATCGAGGCGTGAGCCGGTGTATAGATCGCGGTGATGGGGTCGAACGGCGCCATCGGCATTGTCTCGCTCCGTCATATCCGTCCTCCGCGGCGCTCCGACCCCACCCTCACGCGGGCGCGGCGCCGGCGGTACTTCCAGACGGAGAGGATACGGGCGGGAGGTTCGGAAATGCACTGGGATGGATGTAATTCCGGCGGAGAATGCACTTTTGTTCCTCAGAGAATCGAGTCCGCAATGCCTGACCCGACGGCTACGCTCTATTTGGTTCGTTCGGTCAGTTTCCGTACCCGTCATTCTCAACGGAGGTCGGTATGAATGCCAAACCGCTCGGCACAGGCTTTGTCATTCTCGCAGTGGCGATGTCTGCAATCTCGTGTTCGTCGGGCAATTCGTCGGCCGACGACAATTGTGTCCGCGCGACCGACAGCGAGTTGGATGCGCTCTTCACGAAATGGAATGATGCGCTGGTATCCGGGGACGCGAGCAAGGTGGCCGCGCTGTACCGGTCGGATGCAGTACTGCTGCCGACTCTTTCGGTGCCGATCGCCGACACTCCGGAAGAGATCACGGCGTATTTCGCCAACCTGATCAAGACCAACGCCACCAGCCGAATGGTGGAAAGCTTCAAGTATTCGGAGTGCAACCTCGCCTACAATGTGGGCCGTTGGGTCATCAATTCCAACGGTCAAGACGTGGAGGCCCGGGTGTCGTGGGTCTATCGGTACGAAAACGGGAATTGGTTGATCGCCAACCACCACTCCTCGGTGAATCCCCAGAGCTGAGGAATAGGTGACGGGTGTTTCCTGCCGGCAGAAACCACCGCCGCAGCCAGGATGATCGTTCTGCGGCGGTGGTCACACGGTATCGCGGTCTACGACGACGTGGTTCTACGACGGGGTGGCCTGGCGGCCGGCGACATAGACCTCGGCAATCGACGACTCGCGGATCCCCATCAGCAGCCCGAACAGGGTCTGATCGCGGGCCAGGTCGGGATCGGCGGCGCGGACGGCGTTGCGCATCTGCGCGTCGAGCGCGGGCGTGCCGGACGGGTCGACGACGATGAAGTCGGCTTCCTTCCCGACGTCGAAGTTGCCGAACCGGTTCTCCATGTCCAGGGCCCGGGCACCGCCGAGGGTGCCGATGAACAACATCTCGGCCGGATGCATCGACACCCCGTCGTCGCCCGGTTCGGTGATGTGTACCTTGAACGCATCGCCCAGGACCCGCGGAATCAACCATTCGTCGCCGCCGCCGAAATCGGATCCCACCGAGATGGTGACGCCCGACGCGACGGTGCGCTTCCACGGCATCGTTCCTGACCCCAGGAACAGCTGTGAGATCGGGCAGTGCGAGACGGACGTACCCGTCTCCGCCATCCGTTCGAGCTCGACGTCCTGACAGTGCACGCAGTGCGCGAGGATGGTCCGCCTGCCCAGCAGGCTCTTCCCGCCGACTGCCGAGCCGGGCAGGAATTTCCCGTCGTAGGTGTCGAGGTACGAGTTCACCTGATAGGTCTGTTTGGTGGAATCCACCTCACCGGTGCCGGGGCGATTGTTCTCGTTGAGGTGGGAGTGCACGTACACCCCGCGGTCGCGTACCTCGTCGTACAGCTCGCCGAGATTCTTCAAGGTCTCGGGCGTCACCGACAACGAGAACCGCGGGATGATCGCCACGTGCAGGAGCGCGGTGGCGACATCGCCGGTGTCGGCGCCGTGCCACTTGTCGATCTCCTCGCGGGTGAGTCGGATGGCGTCCTCTTCGGACGTCATCAGCGGCCGCGCGGTCTCGTCGCCGACGGTCTGGATTCCACGGCCGCTGACGATGCGCAGACCGGCCTTCTTCGTCTCGGTGAACAGTGCGTCCTGCGCGTGGGGGAACGCCGATCCGAACACCATGGCGGCGGTGGTGCCGGCCGCGATACGCCGGTTGGTGAATTCGACGGCTGCCTGCTGCGCGAACTCGGGGTCGGCGAACTTCGCCTCCGACGGGAACATGCACAGGGTCAGCCACTCCAGCAGCTGGCCACCGCCGTAGGAATCGCCTGCGTAGGTCTGCGGGAAATGGACGTGGGTGTCGACGAATCCCGGCAGCAGAAAACCGGGACGGTGGTCGTGCACGGTGGCGGACTCGTACTCCGACGGAATCTCGGCTCGAGCCCCGCAGAACACGATTCGACCGTTGTCGTCGAGCACCAGCGCACCGTCGGGAATCGATGTCAGAGCGGCCGCGGCTTCCGTCACTTTCGGCGTGCCGGCGATGTGGAAGATGTGCCCGAGGTGGGTGTGCGTTGCCATGTGCTGAACTCCCGTCGAGTGATAGCGGATCATGCCTTTTGCAACGAACTTCGGCTCCGGCAGCGCTCTCGCGACGATCACTGCCGCACTCACGATTGGATACGTGCCCGCAATTACAATGCCACGGATCGACCCCTGCGTGCGGCTGAACAGGAACAACGAACGGCCCGCCTGTGTGTGCCCACCCACGCGGGAGAGTGTCACGTCGGGTCGGTGTCTCTCTCAGGCCGGCGGCGCCGGTGGAACCGTGCGCGCTGGAGATCGAGGAGTGTCGCGCCCTCGGCATCGACTTGCTGTTGCCGGCGGGTGATTGCGACGCGGACGGCGGCGGTGTGCCGGTCCAATTCTGCTGCACGGCCGTCGGCGTCTTCGTCGTCGAGGAGGTACGCGGCTGCCCGGTCGCATCGAATCAGCAGTCGTTCGTACGCGAGGCGGGTCGGTGCCTGCTCGTCGAGTTGCGTCGTCGCGATGTGCTCCACCAATTGCAAGGGGATACGCAGTAATTGGTAATTGATTCGCAAGAATGTCATCGGTACCGCGCGCAATCGTGTCACGACCGGCGATGCTAGCGCTCGTGGACGATACCTGCGGAGCCTTTCGGGCCGACCCGTGATCTGAGAGGCAACGAGTGGACCGGTGCGCGCTCCGTCGAAGTTGTCCGCTGGGAGCGAACGGGGGCATAGCCGGCGGTGTGCCGGTGCTGTAGTGAGTATGAGTGAGCTCGACGAGTTGGACGGGTACTCGCGTACGGTGGTGTCGGTCGCCGATGCCGTGCTTCCGAGTGTGGCCAGCCTGGGTGTGCGTACGTCGCGGGGGAGTGGATCGGGAAGCGCGACCGTCATCACCGACGACCGGCTCTTGTTGACGAGTGCGCACGTCGTCACCGGTGCGAGCGAGGCGGAGGCGGCGTTCACGGATGGGACCACGGTCCGCACCGACGTCGTGGGACGTGATCCGTTGTCCGATCTGGCCGTTCTGCGCGCCCGAGGCGATGTTCCGCCCCCGGTGGAACTCGGTGATGCCGCGTTGCTGCGGGTGGGACAACTCGTCGTCGCCCTGGGCAATCCGCTCGGTCTGGCGGGGAGCGTGACGGCGGGCATCGTGTCCGCGTTGGGCCGCTCGTTGCCGACGGAGTCGGGGCGGGTGATCGATGAGGTGATCCAGACCGATGCGGCGCTGAATCCGGGGAACAGCGGGGGCGCGTTGGCCGACAGTGCGGGCCGACTGGTCGGGGTGAATACCGCAGTCGCGGGGATCGGCGTGGGTCTGGCCGTGCCGATCAACTCGACGACGCGGCGGATCATCGCCGCACTGATATCGTCCGGGCGCGTGCGGCGGGCCTGGTTGGGGATCGCGGGAATGCAGGTTCCGTTGCCGCCGACGCTGCAGCAGCGGATCGGGTCGAAGACCGGGTTGCAGGTGGCCGGCGTCTCCCGGGGCAGTCCGGCCGCGGAGTCCGGGCTTCGGCGCGGCGACATCCTGGTCGAACTCGACGGCGAACCGATCGTGACGACGACCGCGGTTCAGCGGCTGATGGTCGAGGATGCGATCGACCGGGAGATCGAGATCACGGTGTGGCGTAACGGTGCGCTCGTGGATGTATTCACCCGTCCACGCGAACTCAGGACCTGACGAGAACAGGCAGTCGGCAGCGTGGAACCGTGTGGAGGAACAGTTATCTCGGGTCGGCGACCCACCGGGGGTCGCGGCCGGACAGGCCGATCAGTCGTTCGATCAGCGGCGCGGATTCCGGGACCTCCACCGGTGGTCCGAACAGCCCCGGTGTGCCGTCGGGGTTCTGTTCGGCGGACGCCTTCACGAACTCGTACGCGGCCGTGAGCAGTTCCGTGTCGCAGCTGAAGCTCTGCCCGGTGGCGACGGCGAGGTCCCAGCCGTGCACGACGATCTCGTCGATGGCGACGGCTCCCGCGACGTCGGCGGGCAGGTCGAGCCCACCGGCCTTGGTCATTCCACGCCACGCCGTGTCCTCACGCCAGGCGACGGCCAGTGCGGCCAATCGCTCCGGAATGCGATGTCGCCACTCGGTGCCCAGCCGGGCGGCGTCGGCGGACGGGGGTTGGCTGCCTCCGTCCAGCGGTGCCTTCGTCGCGGCGGCGGTGAATGCCGACGACAACCCGTCGACATGGTCGAGGAGATCACCGACGGTGAGTTGCGGGCAGGGGGTCGATGCGGTGAGTTGCTCGTCGCGTACGCCGCGGACGAGGGCGGCCATCACGTCGGTGGCGGGTTCGAGGTCGAACATCGTGTGGCACTCCTCTTGTTGGTCGCCGAGCGCCGGTCGCTGACCGGCCGGTGGCAGTCCTACGCTACGACGGACCGCAGTACCGCGGTCCGAGAACGGAGCATCGCACTGGTGGCTCGTCCACCGGGTCACTCGATGCGTTCGGTGAGGTGGATGGTGACGGTGTCGCCGGGACCCTTTCCGATGGCCGTGCGCGTGTCGGCCTTCACGGCAAGCTTGTGGGTACCGTCGCCGAGGGCCATGAACGAACTTCGGAACGGGTGACCGTCGATAGTTCCGCGAATTTTGACCAGGCCGCGAGTTCCGAAATACGTCGCGGAGTCCGGCATCACCACGTAGGTCCAGGCGCCCTTGCCGGGACCGCGGATCAACGTGGCCGTGAACGATCTGTCCAACGGGCCCGGTCTGCAGGCGGCCGGTGTGTGCGGCATGGTCGTCTCCGTCCGAAGTGGGGATACCGGGATGTGTCGTCGTAGGGGTTGACCTCGCGCCGAAGCGAAACTCATCGGTCGCCCGCGTGCGTACAAACTCCCAGCATCTTCCCAGCCGGACGCCAGGTTCTCCCGCGCGGACGCCGAGTAGCGTCCGGGCATGACCACACGTCTCGCACTGATCGCCGCACCGCTTCTCGTGGTTGCCGCGATCGTCTCCGGATGTAGTTCAGGCAATGACGACGGTTCCGGGAACTCCGCACCGTCCACGTCTGCCGCACCGTCCACATCGACCGCCGCCGGTAGCGGTTCGACGGTTTCGACCGCCGCCGCCACCGTGTCAACGGTCGACCCGAACACTGCAAGCGAAAGCCAGATCGCGGCCGCGTTCACTGCCGCGGGGGTCGACAACGCGAACAAGTGGGCCAAGGAGGTCACCGAATACGGGCCCTACACGCCCGACACCATCTCCGACACCCTCACGAAGGAACTCGGTAAATATGACATCGATCAGCAGACCCTCGACACCATCCTCGGTGTCCTGGCCCCGCAGTAGCCGGTGCGTGCGATGACCGGGGCGCATCCGGTGTCACCGGCGATGACCGCCGGCGACGACGCGAGAGCGAGCAGGCTGGTCGCGCGGTTCCAACGGTGTCTGCTCGGCCTGTCGTTGCTCTCCTGCGTCTTCGTTGCCGTCGAGTTGGCCTCGTTGCGGCACTGGAAGACCGGTGCTCAATATGTGCCCTGGTACGTCCTGGCGGTGATCGCCGTTTCGGGGCTCGTCATGGCACTCGCACCGACACGCCTCGGCGTGCTCCAGGCACGGGTGGTTTCACTGGTGTCGGTACCCGCCGCACTGTTCGGGGTGTATGAGCACGTCGCCGCCAACCTCGAGACCGGGGTCCTCAACCACAGATACGACTGGACCGCCCTGCCGGGCTGGGAGCATCTCTGGCTCGCATCGACCGGTGCCGTCGGCGGAACCCCGGCGCTGACCCCGCTCGTCCTCGCACTGGCGGGCACGCTGCTCGGTCTCGCCACCGTCGGAATGGCCACGATGGTCGGGGACCGCGTCGCGCCCCGGTAGAGTGCGCGCCGCCGGACAACCCGACGTCGTCGCCCCGCCCAGCTTCGCCGCGGTGACCGAGCGCGACACCCCGTGGACCGTCCGTCCATTCCGAATTGATGGCGTGCAAGAGAATTCGCGACAACAAACGGAGCCGAATCCTATGCCGCGCTCGTTGAGAAAACGCTGAGAAACGGTCGCCGACTGCTTGTGCGTGAATTGCCTTTGCTTAACGACGATCTGGATTGAATCGTCCTTCCTGATAGTGCGCTGAGAATGGCAGGCGCGGGGTTATGTTATGAGTCTGTGCTGGAATAGCATTGGCGTGCTGCCCATCGCTGCAACCGATACGAGGCAGTGCATCGGCCCTCATTCCCTTGGCGAGAGGGGAGCGGTCGGTGCAACGGCTCCCGCCGGCGCAAGACTCCTTGCACGGGCGGGAGCCTTCGGCGTGCTCGCCGGACTTCCAGATTCCGCGTAGACGACGCGACGCCGTGCGCAGCGGATCTGGAAGGCTGCGCACGGCGTCGGTGTTCGGGCGCGCATTGATACGCGCCCATTGCTATTCGGTCAAAGGGATCGACTCAGTTGAGTTTCTGCGGCACACCGTACGTCATGACGGTGTCACCGTTGGCGGTGACCGCCGTGGCGTATGGACGGATGGTGACCGGACCGACCGCACCGGAGATCGAACCGTGGACTCCCTGCATCCGCACCGTGGCCGCCGGACCGTCGAACGACTGATTCTCGAGGAGCGGGACGGTGGTGATTCCGCCCGGTTCCAGGTCGATGTCGAGTTCCTGTGACGGGATGATGTCACCGACGAGATCGGCGTGATTGCTGGCGTTCAGGCTCAGTGAGGGGTCCGGGACCAGTCCGAGGTTGATCCCGTTGCTCGTACCGATCGCGAACCCCAATCCGGGTGAATTGAGGACGATGGTCGCACCGGTCAAGGAGATCGGGTACCCGATCTGGTAGCCGACGGTCAGTTTGGTGCCCTTGAACTCCGCGGCATTCGGTCCGGTGATGTTGACCCCGGCGTAACCGTTGTGGAAGAACTCGACGCTGGTCGGTACCCCGTCGAGCGGCGGAACCACCTGGAACTGTGTATCACCCTGCAGGACTTCGATGCGATTGCCTCGCGCGTCGACGACGGAACTGGAATTGTCCACCCCGGCCATGGCGGTGCCGTTGCTCATGGTCAGTCCCAGCACCGCGATTCCCACGACTGCGACTGCGCGCGTGAAGATTCGGAACCCACGGCGGGAGGTACCGGTGTCTTTCATGTCTACCCCATTCTGAGTGCACTTCGATCGAGACGAGAAGGAACGCCGAGCGTATCCAGTGGGGGAATGCGGCGTCCTCGTAATGATCAGAAGTTCACGAAATCGCCTTGTATTCAATAGAATTCGGCGATTTGCGCATGCGGGAGCGACGAATGGGGCGGCCACGCACGAGGGCAGGAGTTGCCCTTGCGTGAGCAGGTATCAGCTGCGTGCACGCCGTGGGACGAGCGGTCCGTCTCCGCCGCTCGACGCCGCGGTCGACCGAACTGACCGCCAGGTGGGGGATCGGCTACGACCGCGGACGCGACGGTAGCATCGGCTCGCTGAAGATTCGCTGTGAAGCCCGTGCTGCCGGGGCCCACTCACCGCCGCACGATGCCCGGCGTCCGGGCATCACCGGTTGACGTGGTGGCGTGCAGCCGCGAGCTCGTCGGGTGTGCCGAGGGCGATCAGGATCGTGCCGGACTCGAGGGTGAGGGTGGGTGCCGGATTGGCGACGAATTGACCCGAAACAGGTCGCACGGCGAGGAGCAGCGCGCCACTCGTCTCCTGGAGTCGCATCTGCGCAAGCGTGCATCCCACCCACGGTGATGCGCCAGCGACCGTGATTTCTTCCATCCGATAGTCGAGGCTTTCGTCGTGCATGACCACGTCGAAGAATTCGGCTACGTGAGGTTGCAGGGCGAAGGATCCCATCCTGCGGCCGCCGATCAGTTGCGGGTTGACCACCCTGTTCGCTCCCGCCCGCACGAGTTTGGACATCGACCCCTCGTTGCGGGCGCGGGCGATGATGACGAGATCGGGGCGCAGCGCCCTGCTCGACAACGTGACGTAGACATTGTCGGCATCGGTGTCGAGTGCGGAGATCAGCGCATGCGCATGCGCGATGCCGGCAGCTTCCAGGGTGCGGTCGTCCGTGACGTCGCCGACGACGGTGGGATGTACAACGTCCCGGAGTCGGTCGGGATCGCGATCGATGACGACGATTTCCCTGCCGAGTGAGGTGACGTGCTGCGCACTCGCAGTGCCCACTCGCCCCCAGCCGCAGATGATGATGTGGCCGGTCATCCGGCTGATGCGTCGATCCATTCGCCGTCTTTCCATGAGGTGGCGCAGATGGCCTTCGATGAGCGCCTCGAGGAGGACGCCGAACATGTAGAGCGCGGTGCCGACACCCGCCAGGATCAAGACGATGGTGAACAACTGTCCGACACCGGTGAGCGCGTGTACTTCGCGGAATCCCACGGTCGTGATCGTGGTGACGGTCTGATAGAGCGCGTCCAGGAGCCCGAAGCCGAGGACGAGGTAACCGACCGTTCCGATGACGACAACCAGCGCGAACGCGAGGAGCGCTCGGGCGATCCGTCTCAGGGGACTCACTGCATGATTGTTCCCCCGCGAGGGCCGGTGATGGGTCAATTTCCGGCATCGATACGGGCGACCGATGCCATTGCCAGCAATTTCCCAGGTTGCTGACAGGTCCCGTACAAGCGGTCGTGCATGAATGTGGTGTGACAACGACGACGACACCATCGGCACCCCCGCTCGAACCCCGGGGCCCCGCTGCGATCACCCGGTGGGAGCGGGGCGGACTGGCGGCACTTCTCGTCGGTACGGCGGCAATGTATCTGTGCAACATCACGGTCAACGGAATGGGGAACCAGTTCTACGCTGCCGCCGCCCAGGCGGGCGCCGCGAACTGGGAAGCGCTGCTGTTCGGATCGCTCGACTCCGGCAACTTCATCACCGTCGACAAACCACCCCTCTCGCAGTGGGTGATGGGCCTGTCCGGGCAGATCTTCGGCTTCAGCAGCGCCAGCATGATGATCCCGCAGGCGGTGATGGCGGTCGGTGCCGTCGCATTGCTATATGCGGCCGTTGCCCGGATCAGTGGCCGAGGTGCCGGTTTGCTCGCCGGGGCCGCTCTCGCGCTGACCCCGGTGGCCGCGTTGATGTTCCGGTTCAACAATCCCGACGCGGTGATGGTGCTGCTGATGACCGCCGCTGCCTACTGCACGGTGCGTGCGATCGAACGGGCGAGTGCGAGGTGGATCGCCTTTGCCGGCGTCGCGCTGGGATTCGCATTCCTGTCCAAGATGCTCGAGGGGCTGATGCTGCTGCCTGCGCTCGGGCTCGCCTACCTCGTCGCCGCACCGGTCCCCGTGCGCAGTCGGTTGGCGCATCTGGTCGGTGCGGCCGCTGCGCTGGTCGTGTCGTCCGGGTGGTATGTCCTGCTCACCGTGCTCTGGCCCGCATCCTCCCGCCCGTATCTGGCAGGGTCGACGGACAACAGCTTCATGAATCTGGTGGTGGGCTACAACGGGTTCGCCCGCGTCCTCGGACGCAACCACCAGGGTGGCGGGCAGGGGCCCGGACCAGGGCCGGGCGCATCCCCGTTCCGGGCGGGGGAGGTGCCGGATGCCGGTGGAGCGATGACCGGGCAATCCGCTCACGGGGGATTCGGCGGGTTCGGTGGTCAGGTGCAGGGACTGCCCCGGTTGTTCACCGGTGAATTCGGGTTCGAGATCGGCTGGCTGCTGCCCGCAGCACTGCTCGCGACCGTCCTCGTCATCGCGTCGCGGTGGCGGACACCACGAACCGATCTGGTGCGGGCGGGTGCCATCGTGTTCGGCGGCTGGACGATCGTCGACGGGCTCGTACTCAGCTACATGCAGGGCACCATCCATCCCTACTACACACTGTCCGTCGCCCCGGCGATCTCGGGGGCGCTCGCAGTCGGTGCCGGCGAGATGTGGGCGAAGCGGGCGTCCTGGCTGGGACGAATCGGGATGGCCTCGCTCGTACTCACCGCCGGGATCTGGGGCTGCTGGATACTCGGCCGCAACGCTAACTGGTTCCCGCCGCTGCGATGGACGCTGCTGGCGCTGGCGGTGATCTCCGCCCTCGCGATCGCGCTGACCCTGGCGGGGCGCCGGGCCCGCTGGCTCACCGCAGCGGCGCTCGTGGCCGGGGTGATCGCATCGCTCGGGGGATCCACCGCGTATGCGATCGCGACGATCGGACAACCGCACACCGGCGGCGGCCCCACCGTCGGACCTGCCGCACCCGATCAGCCCGGAAATCGGGGAGGAGGCGGAGGCCGGTTCGGCGACGCGCCGGCCGATCCGCAACTCGATGCCCTGCTCGCGGCGACCACGACCACGTGGTCAGCGGCGATCGACCGGTCATCGCCCGCCGCTGCCCTCGAACTGTCCAGCAACACCCCGGTGATGGCGGTCGGCGGGTTCACCGGCACCGACCCCACCCCGACACTCGACCAGTTCGTTCAGGACATCACCGATCACCGGGTGACGTACTACATCGTCCAGAGCAGAGGCGACGACCGCGCGCAGGATTCGGCGCCAGGGGCAAGTGGGGGAGCGGCGAACACCGAGCGGGCCGACGGCCGCCACTCCGAGATCGCCGACTGGGTGGCGGCCCACTTCCCCGCCGAGACCGTCGGATCGGCCACCGTATACGACCTCTCCGGTTACCCGGGGTGAGCAGGCGACGAGGAGCGGATTGTCGCCGTCGCGGTCATCACCCCAGGCGGTGGCCGTCACGGCGCGATGCACCACCGGATACGGCCCCGGCGAGCGTGCTGCGCAGTGTCTGCAGTGCCCGATGTTGATCGAGGAGCACTTCGCCGGGTGTACGACCGAGTGAGGTTGCGGTGTCCTCCGTGTCGAGTCCGACGATCAATCGCAGTGTCAGAACGTCGCGTTCGGGTGTCGGCAATCCGGCGAGGCCGGTCGATGCCGGACCGCGGCGGTCCGACGGGGGTATTCGCGTAATCAGCCGAGTCGTCGTCGCGTACACGAGGCGCAGGAACGGCTCGTCCGGCATGGTGCGGCCCCCGAGCGTGCGCAAGACCGACGTACAGGCGACGTCGGCAACCATGTCGGCGACTCCGGGGGCGAGTTCGGCGCGGCACCGGCGCACCACCATCGGCCGCACGGCCGCCGACAGCCGCGCCATTGCCGCATCGTTGCCCCGTGCCGCCGCCGCGGCGAGACTGTCGAGCGAATCATGTTGGAGTGCAGGTCTCATCGGGGCCACACCCGCCTCTCCGTCGTTATCGAACCCTTCGCTGCACAGCCTCCAGCGAACGGCGATCCGGCGTTCCCTTGTGTGGACTGTGCCGACCAGTTCAGGCCCGGATCCTGGATCTCCGCTGGCACGATCCTGGCAGTTTCCTGGCAGGATCCGAGTACGACGAAAGACGTTGTGCCCCTCCAGGACGACCGTGTCGGGGTCGAGGTGAGAGTTCGGTTCAGTGCGGCGCGATGACACCCCGGTCGCCGACTTCCGCGCGGACGTCGATCACACGCCCGGACAGCAACCAGCCCGACGGGCTGCGGCTCCACTGGTCCCGGTACTCGCCCATGCATTCGTACGTGGCGCCGGCATGATCGCCGAGGCCGACGTGGAACGCCCGGAAGTAGCACCGGGTGCGCGCGGCGTCACCGTCGAGTTCGATGCGGATGTTGCCGATCAGGTGCTGGGTGGCGCCGCACACGTCGAGGTGGGAGCGAACGCGGGCGACCACATCGGTAGGCCCGGTCCGGCCGTAGGCGACGACGTTCTCGGTGAGGGCCGAGGCGAAGCCCGGCCAGTCCTTCACATCGAGCAGGGTGGCCACTACGTGCAGGCGGTCGGTGATCTGGACGCGGTCGGTGAGGAACTCGGACATGGCTCGATCCTCCTCCGAGGACCGGCCACATCGGATTCGACGTCCCGATGACCGAGACGGCGACCACGTCTGCGACGGAGCAGTCCGCTCAGCCCGCGTTGTCGCCGAAGATGGCCTTGGCCTCCAAGAATTCCATCAGGCCGAATCTGCCGAACTCCCGGCCGTTGCCCGATTGTCTGTATCCGCCGAACGGTGCATCGAAGGCGAGCGGGGCTCCGTTCAGATGGACCATTCCGGTCCGGAGCTTCCGTGCGACGTTGCGTGCGCGCTGCGGATCGCTCGACGAGACCATTCCGGAGAGCCCGTACGGGGTGTCGTTCGCGATGCGGATTGCGTCGGCCTCGTCCTGGTAGGCGATCAGCATCATGACGGGGCCGAAGATCTCCTCTCTCGCGATGGTCATGTCGTTCGTCACGTCCGCGAATACGGTGGGCTGCACGTAGTAGCCGGTGAACAGTCCGGCTGGGCGATCGACACCACCGGCGACGAGCGTGCCGCCCTCGTCGATGCCGGTCCGGATCAGACGCTGTACTTTGTCGAACTGTGCCTGTGACACCAGCGGGCCCACCGTCGTTCCCGCAGCATCGGGTGGTCCGACCACGCACGTCTCGACGGCGGCTTTCGCGATGGCGATCGCGTCCTCCATACGGTCGGACGGGATCAGAATGCGGGAGCCCGCATTGCAGGATTGGCCCGAATTGACCACCACGCCCAGCACGTCTCGCGTGATGACGTCGTCGAAATCCGCGTCGTCCAGCACGATGTTCGCCGACTTGCCACCGAGTTCCTGCGCGACGCGTTTGACCGTTCCCGCAGCATTTCGAGCCACCTCGATTCCGGCGCGCGTCGACCCGGTGAACGACACCATGTCGATCTCGGGATGCATCGAGAGCGCGGCTCCGACGGTGGGCCCGTCACCGTGAACGAGGTTGAAGACCCCGGCGGGGACACCGGCTTCGTGCAGTATCTCCGCGAAGACGATCGCGTTGAGCGGCGCGACCTCGGACGGCTTCACAACCATGGTGCAGCCGGCGGCCAGGGCCGGTGCAACCTTTGCGGCGATCTGGTTGACGGGCCAGTTCCAGGGTGTGATGAAGGCGCACACCCCGACCGGCTCGTGCACGACCGTTGTCGTGCCGATTTCCTCCTCGAAGTCGAATTCGCGGAGAGCGGCGAGGGCCGCGTTGAGATGCACCAGCCCGGAGGGTGCCTGCGCGGTCGTGGCGAGTGAGTGTGGTGCGCCCATTTCCTGGGTGATCGTCGACGCGAGGTCGTTCACTCGCCGCTCGTAGCCCTCGATTATCCGACACAACAATGCAATCCGATCGGCCCGCGTCGTCGAGCCGAAACTGTCGAATGCTCTGCGGGCGGCCATGACGGCGCGGTCGACATCCTTCTCGTCGCCCAACGCGATGGTCGCGATGGTCTGCTCCGTCGCGGGGTTGACGACGTCGAGCGTGTCCGTGCCGATCGGGTCGACCCACTCGCCGTCGATGTAAAACTTCCGGGTGTTTTCCATGGTGCTCCTCGAGCTGCAGAAGATCAGTAACTGTGTGCGTCAACAATGGCTCTTCGCAGCCCGGACGTCTGTCCGCCAGACGGGTCGATCGGGGGATGAATGCGTCGTCCCCCAATCGGAGGACAACCGGAAGTGGTGGCGGTGGCTTCGAGCTGGTGACGGCGACCCATGATGTGCAGGTGCCGCCCAACCTGCAGCTCGGACGGCACCTGCACTCCACCCCTCGCGCGATCGGCCCGTGTGCCCGGGCGTTCGCGTCGTCATGTGACCACCATGACGACCCACACCCTACCAGTAAACCGTCCGAATGGTTTGTTTTGCTACGGGTGGGGCGGAGGTGCCGCGCTGCGGGTGTGGAGGATCGCCGTCATCACCGCGATTTCATTGCTCTGTTCGCGGATCATCCCGAGTGCGGTGCGACGGATCGGTTCCGACGCGACCGCGTGGGTTGCTGCCTCGGCCATGTCGACGCCTCCTTGGTGGTGGCGGATCATGAGCTGCAGAAACAGGGTCTCGGCGTCCGCCCCACGCAGGCCGGCGAGACGGGCGATCTCGTCGGTGCTCGCCATCCCCGGCATCGGAGTTCCGTCGTGCTCGTCGGTGGCGTGATCCGGGCCGTGCATCCACCGCATCGGATGCGCTGTGGTGAACGGTTCGTCGAAGAGGGCGAGCCAGCCGCGCATGGTCGCGATCTCGGAGGTCTGCGAGGTGACGATCTGTTCGGCGATGACGCGGATCTGTGGATCGATGTCTCCGGCCGGCGTCTGGGCGATCAGGACGGCTTGCTCGTGGTGTACGGACATGTCCTGTGCGAAACCGATGTCCGCCTCGGACAGTTGCACGCCGACGGGGTTCGGGTCGCGCACCGACTGGAGCCACATTCCGGTCGCCACCCCGGCGACGCACAGCAATGCAGCGCAGAGCAGGAGGAGGAGTGGACGTCGACCATCATTGCCCATAGGTCGACGCCTGATTCGCCGGCGGCTGGTACATCGAGTCGTCCAACCGCAGTGCCATGAATCCGTTGTCGCTGCACGACGTCCAGATCTGGTTGCCGTGGAACTCCGGCGGCGAGAAGCACCAGTCGGCGGACAGGTCGCCGAACGCGACCATTCCGGCGCGAGGGCCGAACGCGACCCGCGGATCCGCCTGGCCCTCGAACACCGCGCGGGCGAGCGGAACGAAGTCGAATAGCGACACACCGATCACCGAGGACAATGCGTGCGGCGAATTGGTGAGCTGGAGGTTCTTGCCGGTTTGAGCGGGCGGGTTGTAGTAGGCGATCTCCCGGATGCGGTTCAGGGCGCGGATATCGAATACGCGGATACCGGACGATTCCCAGGAGCAGGCGAGCGCGGTCGGGTCGGCCGGGCGGTCGACCACACAGTAGTGCGGATCGTACGAGAAGAGCGACCCGCCTTGCGACGAACGAAGATTCGCGGCCGAATTGGCGGGAAGTTGGATTTCGAGCTTGATCTTCTGCACGATCTCTGCGTGTGCCGCGTCGGCGACGTCGAACACCTTGATGCCACCGCCGCCGGTTTCGTCGACGGTATAGATGTAGGGCTTTCCCCCGTACATGACCGGAATGCTGTGCTGATTGAAGTAGCCGTCGGTCCACAGATAGGTGGCGATCTGCGGCACCGTGGGATACGGGTCTCCGCGTTGGACGGCGCTGATGTCGAGGACGGTGATCCCCCCGAGATTCGACAGGTACATCCGATTTCCGTCGGGAGTGATGCCGAATCCGTGCCCGCCGAGTCCGTGCAGTCCCTGCCAGACGATCCGCGGATCGGCCGGGTTCCTGATGTCGATGGCGGTGAGGAATCCCGGTGCCGGGCCGGACACCCAGTAGGTGTTGCCGTCCGGCGCGAAACCGCCCTCGTGGGAGATGAACGGCAGCGGCATCGCGAGGTCGGTGCCGACACCCCGGTTGAGCAGGCGAGGGTGAGCGCAGTCGGAAATGTCGTAGACGGAGAAGTAGCCGGTGCCCGCAGCGAGCGGAACCGCCGTGGCCGCCAGCAACTTGCGCACCTTGTTGACCTTCAGGCTCTCCCAGGTGCCGCCCAGCATCGCGGGTTCGTTCAGCGTGGTCGCGAGCACGGGCCGGGCGGCGTTCGACACGTCGAGTACCTGGACTCCGGGTGTGGTGGGATCGAGCAGGTTGCCGGGGAAGAAGGAGCTCGTGTAAGAGCAGTGGTCGTAGGTCACGGACAGCAGGCCACCGCCGCGATCCTGCAGGCTCCCGATCAGCGACATGTTGCATCGGTACCCCTGCGTGCTGCGGCCGCTGTTGCGGTCCTCGGCCGGAACATCGCCCTGCATACCCGTTTCCGGCAGCGAACCGGCACCGCACTCCGCCCGCGGAACGGCCGTCGAACCGACGTCGTCGAAGAAGAACGTCTCGGCCGACGCGATGGCGGGTGCGGGGCTCATCGACACCCCGAGGACCATCGACACCGCGGCGGCTCCGATGGCGACCGCGCGCTGTGCGATACCTGTCCGCATCCGGACGATCGGCATGGCGACACCTCCGAACCGGACGGTCTGGGATTATCTCGGAGAGACTAACAACCAGTACTCGCGTTCACACACAGATTCGTGAACCCGGCGGTGCGCTCATACGAAGTCGAACAGCGGTGGAAGGACGCCGACCATCAATGCCGCCCACAGGCCGAAGACGGGGAGGTAACGGGTCTGCCAGCGGTCGGCGGCACTGAAGGCGCGACGGCCGCGGAGGAACCCGAGAATCAGATGCGCCGACCAGCTCAGGTTGACGAGGAGGATCAAATTCATTCCGAGAGCGGCCACCTTGTTCGGGGTGACGCCGAACTCGGCGATCCGGGTGAGCATGGCGAACAACATGATCAGGTCGACCGCGAGAGCGCTCACGACGAGCACCAATTGGAGGCGGTCGAACAGATCGGGTGGGAGGGCGGGGTCACGAGCCGAGATCGCGTACAGCAGAAGCCCCAGGACGACGACGAGGATGAGATCCATCAGGATCAACAGGTGCCGGTCGACGTCGACGACGCTTCCGGTCGTCGCGAAGGCCACGAGCAGCACCAGCAGCATGAGGATCGTCAGTGGTGTGAACACCCGGGTGAGGACCGGTGCGATGTTCTCCACCACGTTCTGCTTCGCTTCCACGAGCCACGCGGCGACGACGACCGCGCCCGGAACGCCGAACGGCAGCACCCAGTCCTGGGCGAACCACTCGGCGCTCAGGTCGAGGGCATTGAACGCCCCGATCGTGAGGCCGATGAGGACACCGCCGCCGAGAGCGAGAAGGGTCAGGTAGACGACCCATTCGCCGGTGAATCGGATGAAGTCCATTCGCCGTCGGTCCGATTGCCAGCGGCCTCCGACGTAGGCGAAGCCGACCGCGAACCACAACGCGATCGGGGCGTGAATCGCCGCGATCACCTCCGTCGATCCGTCCGTCACGAACGGGAAGGCGTTCAACAGGACGGCCGCCAGGGCGAACGGAACCAGAAGAATTGCGGCGATGCGCGGCGCCATCTGCCGCTTCCAGGCGAAGTACCCGGCGAGGAACGGCAGAACGAACAGGCTGACATTGCGCGCGAACGTCTGCTCTCCCAGCACGGACAATCCGGCTTTGAAAGCGAGGGCTGCTCCGACGGCCAGCGTGAGCACGACGAACAGTTCCCGTGGGGGGCGAGCGCCGCCCTCCGGCACGGTCGGCACCAGAACGAGTTGCTTCCACAGCCGATCGGAATGCTCCCGCGCGAACTCGCGGGAAATGTCGTCGAGCTTGCCCATGCGTTTGACCGCGACCAGGAAGGCCTCATCGGATTTCAGGCCCGCGGCCGACAGATCCGAAATCTGGCCGCGCAGATGGTCTTCCATCTCGTCGGTGTCGGCGGCGGATATCGCGCGACGGCGCTCGACGTAGCCCCGCCATTGACCGATCTGCGATTCCAGTTGCTCGTCGGTGTCCATCACGACCATCCTTCGGCGGAAGCGGGGGGCATCTCGACAGCACGCCACACCTGGCTCAGGGCGTCCGCGACGACGTCCCACTGCGCGCGGCGTTCGGCGAGGACCTCCCGGCCCGCCGTCGTGATCGTGTAATGCTTGCGCCGCCGTCCGATGTCGGAGGTTCCCCACGACGCCGACACGTATCCCAGCCTTTCCAGGCGATGCAACAGGGGGTACAGCATGCCGTCGGTCCACTGGATCCGTCCGTCGGACAGGTCGTTGACCCGTTTCACGATGGCATACCCGTAGGACTCCCCGTCCGCGAGGATTCCGAGCACGAGCGGTGTCGCCGAAGCCGCCACCAAATCCTTCTCGATATACATAGAACGCCTATCCCTAGATCTGCTAGCTATGAACGTAGCAGACCGGGCTCCCGAACCATCGGCGACTCGATGCTCTGTGACTCAGCCGCGGCCGACGAACGGCATGCGGGAGGCCATGATCGTCAGCGTCGGCACGGTGACGTCCAGGGGGAGTTCGACCAGCCGGGTAACCATGTCCGCGACGAGACGCGGATCGAAGGTGGGTTCCGCGCGCACCGATCCGTCCGGTTGGCGGGCGGAATGGCCGATACCGGCGGTCATGGCGGTCTCGGCGTTCCCGATGTCGATCTGGGTACAGCAGATGTCGTGGTCGCGTCCGTCGAGTGCGATCGACTTGGTCAGTCCCGACACTCCGTGTTTGGTCGCCGTGTAGGCGACGCTCGCGGGCCGTGGCGTGTGCGCGGACAGCGAACCGTTGTTGATGATCCGCCCGCCTCGCGGGGTCTGCGTCTTCATCATCCGGACCGCCTCCCGCGAGCAGAGGAAGACCCCCGTCAGATTTGCGGCGACCGTCCGGTCCCACTCTTCCGGCTCGATCTCGTCCACCGCACCGGAGGGGCCGAAGGTTCCCGCATTGTTGACGAGGACGTCGACGCGGCCGAAGCGATCGGCCACGACGGCGAAGAGTTCGTGCACCGAGAGTGGTGACGACACGTCGGAGGGTGCCACGACCGCGCGTTCGTGCCCCTCCGCCGTCTCGTCCAACGTCGCCCGGGTTCGTCCCGACAACACCACATGGTGGCCGGCATCGAGCAGTCCGGTCGCGATGGATCGCCCGATACCCGAGCCTGCTCCCGTCACCACGACGACTCGTTCCGTCACGTGCCCTCCTCGGTCGATTGTTGTCTCCGTGAAACCACCGAATTGTCGCCGATCGCCGTGTTCGATGCGGCCGTTCGGCGGCAGTTCGCGGTGCTCTTCAGGAATCACGGTGCGCCTAACTCTGGAGCGACAGACAGCGGTCGGCTTTTCTTTTCCGGTGACCATCGCAGACATCGCACCCCGTACGGCGCTGCAGCAGCGCTACTGGGATGCCGCCCTCACCGAACCTGCGCAATGGAACCCGGTCCTGGAAGCCCTGCACACGCACCGGTCGGTCCGCCGTTACCTGCCCGATCCGCTCGCTGACGGGACCGTCGAGGTCCTCGTCTCGGCGGCACAGTCGGCCGCGACGTCGTCGAATCTCCAGGCGTGGAGTGTCGTCGCGGTCCGGGACCCCGACCGCAAGGCCCGGTTGGCCGCCCTCGCGGGCGATCAGGCCCACATCGTCGATGCCCCGGTCCTGCTGGTCTGGCTCGCCGACTTCGCCCGTGTCCGTCAACTCGCCGACGACCGCGGTGCCCCGATCGAGGGAGCCGACTACCTCGAGAGCAGCTACATCGGGATCATCGATGCCGCCCTCGCGGCGCAGAACGCTGTGACCGCGGCGGAGTCACTCGGGCTGGGAACGGTGTTCATCGGCGCGCTCCGGAACAAGCCCGAAGAGGTCGCGGCAGTACTCGGTCTGCCGCCCCACGTGTTCGCGGTGTTCGGTCTCGTCGTCGGGCACCCGCATCCGGATGCGGGTGCCCAGATCAAACCGCGTCTACCCCGGGCGGCGGTATTGCACCACGAGACCTACGACCTTCCTGCCCAGCGCGACCATGTCGACGCCTACGAGGGGCGCATCGCTGCCTTCTATACTGCCCAGCGTCTCGACCATTCGTGGACCGAGCGGGTCCTGGACCGACTCGCGTCCGCCGCGCGGCTGAACGGCCGGGATCGGTTGAAGGAGTCCTTGATCCGGCTCGGGTTCCCCCTGCGCTGACGGCTGCGGGTCCGAGCTATTCGTTCGACAGCAACGGGCCCAGCGGCCCGAGGTCGATGTTCAGGTCTTCGGGTGTGAGATCGAAATGATCACGCAACTCTGCCATGCGTTCCTCGAGCAGCATCAGCGTCGTGCCGATTCGTTCGATCTGCTCGTCGCTGAGATCGCCGTGCTCGACGCGGCGGAGCGCCTGCCGTTCCATCAACTGGCGTAGCAGTTCGACGAGGGTCAGCACCAGCGTGACCAGACCCCGTTCGACCGATTCGGGGTCGGCGTCGATCCGTTGCGGCAGAACCCGGCGGCCGAGGTCGGCCGGTGCATCCGAAGCGGTGGAATCGGAGTCACTCATCGGCGGGATCCTCGCCGACGGGGTCGGGGACCAGGGCACTGACCGAGGCGATGAGTGTGCGCAGCGAGATGCGGACCATGTCGACGTCGGCCAGCGACAGGGTGATCTCACCGGTGATGACGACGCCACCGCCGAGAACCCGGTCGAGCAGGTCGACGAGAGCGATACGGCGAGTGTCGTCCGCGGGCACGAGGTCGCTCACCGGCTCACCCGTCGATTCCCGCGAAGGAGTACGGCGGCCACGGTCCGGTCAATTCCAGTGTGACGCCGGGACGTTCGGTGTCCAGAGTCGTGACGAGCGTTGTGAAGTCGTCGACTCGTTCGTCGTCCACGAGATAGGTGCCGTTGAAGATCATCCAGGCCCTCTTGCCGGTCAGCACCGGATCGGTGACCTGCCGGCGCAACCCGTCGACGGCCCGGCCGAGGAGCGCGGCGTGAATCTCCTCCGCGTAGGCCGCGGCCTTGCGTTCGACGTCCTGCTGGGCGGTCAGTTCGGCACGACGGCGGAGCAGATACGCGGTGCCCTTTCCGGCCGAGCCCGTCGGGGACGGATCCGGTTTCGCGTTTTGGGCCAAAGCCTTCGAATCCGCATACGCCTTGACGCCCCACTCGCTTCGCCCGGTCACCCGGCGCAACGTGGCATCGAACTCCTGGTGTCGTTGGTCGAGGAGCAGCCGAACGCGGTCGTCGTCGAGGTACAGCGTTGCCAATCGCAATGGAAGGGTGGGACCGCAGCGCAACACGGCCGCCACCACGGCGTCGTGTGCTCTCGCCGTCGCGGCCAGCCAGTCGAGGTCCTCGAGGTTGCGCTGCAGAGGTTCCTGCCCGAATTCGCCGAGGCCGACTGTTCCCACCACCGCGACGAGACCCGCCGCGGTCACCGCCCGGACCGGCTCACCGGCGACGCCGGTGACACCGGCGAGTTGTGCGTCGCCGGTATCGCCCGTGGTGATGCTGTACAGCCACACCCCGTCATCCGCGGTCATCGTCGCGCTCCCGCTCCGACTCCACCTCGACCGTGTCGGAGGCCTCGACGGCAGGACGCACCGATCTGTCGGACTCGAGTTCGGCGATCCGCTCCCGCAGCTTCCGATTCTCGAGTTCGACGTCGCTGTTCCTACCCGTCAGCCAGGGATCGTGTTCCCACCAGTTGATGCCCACCTCCTTCGCGGTTTCCAGCGAGGCGATCACCAATCGCACCTTGATGGTCAGCAACTCGATGTCGAGGAGGTTGACCTGAATGTCGCCGGCGATGACGAGTCCCTTGTCGAGCACCCGCTCGAGGATCTCACCGAGATTCGTCGATTGGTGCCCGCCGCCCGCACCCTGTGGCAGGTTGCTCGTACCGCCGCCGGCGAGGGTCATGACTGCATACTCCCACTGTCACCGACACCCCGGATGTAGCGGCGGGTTCTGCGATAGGACAGCAACTCTCCGTCCAAATCCAACACCACCTCGTACAACGCCAGCATGTCGGTCGACGACGGGATCCGGCGATCCTCGACCACCTCGACCTCCACCGACCAGCCGTCGTCGGTCGGCATGACCGACGTCGCACCCATCGGTTTCTTGCCGGTCAACTTCGCGATGTCACGCGTCGCGATCTCGGCGATCTCGGGCGCGGGCAACGGAGGAGGCTCCTCATCTGCCATCGCGCATCACCCCTTCTCCGGACCGGCGGGGCAACGTGGCGATGAAGGACAGCAGACCCATCGGTCAGCCCTCCGGCTTCTGTGTCACCACGAAGTCGTAGGCGGCGAGAGGTCCGAGCAGACGCATCTCCACCCGGCCGTCCCATTGTTCGGCCAGTCCGCCCACCACCTCCTCGAGTTCGTCCTGCCGGGCGACCTCGACGAGGACGGCTACCTGTGCGGCCTCCTCCTCGTGGGTCGGTTCCCGGACGTTGATCGAATCGGACATGGAGTCGAGTGCCTCGACCACCGTGCGGGTGTCCTCGTCCCGCTTGGCCTCGATGGCGTTACTGACGATCTCGCCGAGTGCCATCCGGGCGTCGCGGGTAGTTTCCTCGGGCTGATCCCGAATCGTGCGGAGCAGCTTTCCGGCCTGGTCGTTCTCTTCGATCACCTCGCGAAGGATCGCCTCCTCGACGTACCGTCCCTTCACCACGTACTGTGCCCGGCCTTCGAGTTCCTTCAACGCCGAGGCGAATTCATCGGCATGTGCCGAGAGCAGTTCCTCTTCGACGGAGTCTTCATCGGTCATCACCGCCCCGAAACGCAGGGGGAGCACCGGTGCCACGCGGGACGTGCCGTCGAGGAGGTGTGCATGGGCTTGGAGGTCCGCCGGCTTGCCGAGCGGTCGGTCCACCGAGATTTCGCTCACGAGGGCGGCGATGTCGCCGTGCTTGACGATGCTCACCGGTCCGTCACACACCCCGACCGCGCCCTCCTCGGCTTCCACATCCGCCGGGACGATCCCGTAGACGTAGAAACCGCTGGTGCGCGGCTCGTCCGACGCGTTGTCGGTCTTTTCTGACGTTGACATCACTTGTCCCCTCGAGTGGACTTCCGTGAGACCCGCTCGCGTTCAGGTTCTTCTTGCCCGCCGCCCTCCGTGACGTCGCCGACCAGGTCTGTCAGACCTTTCGGTTCGCCGCTGCCGATCTCGAGCCTGTTCACGGCCTCGGCGAACCGGAGGTAGGTGTCGACACTGGCAACGACGACGCGCGCGTCGATGGTCAGCAGTTCGATGCCGACCAGCGAGACGCGCACGTAGGCGTCGATCACGAGGCCTTTGTCGAGGATGGTGTCGATGACGTCGGCGAGGCTACTGGAGCTCGGGCCCCCGCTGACTCCGCCGCCACCCCCTGCCGGTTGTATTGCCGTCATCGTCCTGCACCTTGCCTGGCGCCGGACGCCGCGGTCTTACGCGGTCGGCCGCGCCGTTTCGGAGCTGCCTGCTCCCTGCCGGCGGCCGCGGTCTTACGCGGGCGACTGCGCCGTTTCGGCGGTGCCTCCTCCTCTTCCTCGGGCTCCTCCTCTTCGTCCGGCTCGGCAGACTCGTCCTCTGCTCCTTCCTGCTCTTCTTCGTCCTCGGCCGGCTCTTCGTCCTCGGCCGCCTCGTCACCCTCTTCGGTTTCGTCTTCGGCGTCGCCCGCGCCGTCACCCTCGTCGGTGTCCTCGAACTCCTCCGATTCCTCCGACTGCGCCTCGTCGTCCTCGGGTTCGACCACTTTGCCGTCCCGGATCTCGCCGCGCCAGCCCTCCACCTCGTCGGGATGAAGGACGGACTGTGTCATGACATGGCGTGCAAAGTGCTTCAACTCCAACCGCACTCGACGTCCCTGGGCACGCCACAGGTTCCCCGTCTTCTCGAACAAGCCCTTCGGGTGATATTCGAGTATCAGAATGATTCGGGTGAGGTCGGGGGTCACTTCGTGGAACGTCACCGCACCGTCGACAAAGCCCTTGGCACCCTTCGAGCGCCACACGATCCGTTCGTCGGGAACCTGTTCGAGAATCGACGATTCCCAGGTTCGGTGCGACAAGAAGATCTGCGCCTTCCATTCGATTCTCTCGTCGGCTTCTTGCTCCACCCGCTCGACCTTCTTCATGAAGGACGGGAAGTCGGCGAACTGGGTCCACTGGTTGTAGGCCAGTTGGACCGGGACACCGACGTCGAGCGTTTCGACGATATTGGTCAACTTGAGCTTCTTGCCCTTACCGCCGCCCTTGCCGCCACCACCGGTGACCGCATCCTTGACGTCGCCGGCCTTGTCCGTGACCATCTGCTTGGCGCCCTCCCAGCCTCCGCTCACCGCAGATTTGATCGGTGACTCACCCTCCGCCAATTTCTCGGAGCCGGTGATTGCGGCGAGCAACCCGCCTCCGCCACCCTCGGCGTAGTCGGTGAGTCTCCCGGACGCGTTCTGCACCTTGTCGGAGACCGATGAGAGTGCCTTGTCAGTCATCGTGCCGACCAACTGCTGCAGGGCCTCCTGCAACACACCCGACGATACGTTGCCGTCACCCGGCGCGGATTCTCGTAGCTTGTTCGCGGCGTTCGTCATGGTGCTTACCGTCCCCGGCGTCGAACCGGCGTGGAATCAGTCGTGGCCTTCGCCCGTGTCCTACGGCCGCGAGCAGGGGCTTCTTCGTCGTCCTCGTCGGATTTCTTGCTCCGTGACCGACTACTCGGACGGGAGGTGCCGCTGCCAGAACTCCGACGACGCGCGGCGGGCCGCTTGCGTGGGGCCTGCTCCTCGTCGTCGCTTTCCTGCTCGTCGGATTCCTGCTCGCCGGGCTCCTCGAACTCGTCCTCTTCGTCGGTGTACTGTTCGTCCGATTCTTCGTCCGCCGGCTCTTCGTCCACGTCGGACTCGTCATAATCCTCGTCCTCGGACTTACTGCGTCGCTTCCGGCCGATTTTTGTCACTCTGCCGAGCTTGCCGACCGAGTTACCGACGCCGCCGACGGTATCGCCCACGGTCTCACCGACGTCGTCGACGACCTCTCCACCACCTGACATCAGGCGGTTGTTGAGCGAATTGATGCGCTGGCTTGCGGCGGTGACCGCGGCGGCCTTCGCCGCGCTGACCAGTTCTTCGCGAACCGAATCACTGATCTTGGCGAACTCGGGGGAGCTCGCGAGCATTTTCGTGCCCCGTTCCAGCAGGTCGCGCGGCCCACCGGGGAAGCGCCCGGTTGCTCCCGCAGCCGCGAGCATCAGCGCCATTTTCATCCTGTGTGTGCGGCCGAGCATGTATCCCGCGCCGACGGCCAACGCCACCTGACCTTTGGTTTTCATCGTCGAACCCCTTCACCGAGTAGTCACCGGCGCACCGCTCGCCATCCTCGGCAATGTGTCGCGGGATCATCCGCGGCAATGTGTCGCAAAACCGTGTGTGGTAAGTGGCGCCGTCTCTCGACTACCCCAGCTGCAGGACACTCAACCAGCACCGAGAAATTCGACCCGCTCGACCGTAGGCCCCGACGTTCCGGGACCCGATACGGCCGACCACAATCGTGCTGCGTCATTTCCGAATCAACTGTCCGGCTGCCATGCGATCGGCGCCGGCTGGGACGCGATTCGCTTGAATTCGAGTAGCATTGCGGTTCAACAACTCTCGTCGGAGTTCGGTCACTGCGCGGCGGCGCGAATCGCTGCGACCAGCGCTGCGACAACGAGCACCAGTAGGAGGACCACAAGCAGCACGGGTGCGAGAAGGAGCGCGAGGAGCAGAAGGAGAGCGAGGCCGACCTTGGCCTTGCCGCTCAACCCGGATATCAGGGCTTTGGTCGCGGCCCATACCGGATTTTTCCCCGTCAGGGCGGCCCGAATGCCCTCGATTACGGCTTTGGTCCCTGCGTCGCTCTGTGCAGCCGACGCGATGAGGGACTTCAACCATTTCTCGGCCTTCTGGAAAATGTCCTGAGCGACATTATCGGCGCGGCCGCGCAGCGCGTTCACGATTCTGCGGAACTGGGATTTGAGCCATTCGATGACGGCCCCGATCGAGCGCGACACCAGCTGGCGTGGGGGATCGGGAGGATCTCCTTCGTCGGTGCGTTGTGACGCAATATCGGGCCCGCGCGTGCGTGTCGGCGCGGTGGCCCGCGGGTGCGCAGATGCGTGGGGTTCGTCGTCGCGCGGACGCCTGCGCGCCGGCGGCTTCGTGGTGGTGGTCTGCTCCCGCTCGCGAGACTCCGGCGCGGTCGAGGCGGCCGGACGCCTGGGCGGAAGCGGGCGTCTCCGCGGGAGCCGCCCGGCGACGGTGGTGCACGGCGTGGTCGTTCGTGTCGCCTTCGTCGGCGACCGGGTCGGCGCACCGGACTTCGCGGTTTTCTTTACGGTGCCATTGTTCCCGGTTTCACGGTGGGAGAGAGTGCTTCCACGGTCAGGCCGGACCGGCGCAGTCCGGCCGCTCGCCTGCTCGCGTGTACCCATATTCTGCAATTACCCCGCGGACAATTCTCGAAACCGCGGAGTTACCCGGGCGCTCACGATGTCGGCGTCGGATCTGGAACGAAGGGCTAACGAAGGGCTTTCGGAGGGTGCGCCGCGGCCCGCAAGGGGGGAGACTGGAACCAGGAGGACGTCATGCGGGCGCTACGTGGACTGCTCGACACGGTGCTGGGACTCGTTACCGCCGTACTCGGCACGGTGCTGGGAATCGTGGCGGCCGTGGTGTGGCTCGTCGGTCTCATATTGTGCGTGACGATTCTTCTCATTCCTCTGGGTCTTCCCGTCATGAGGCTCGCCCGTCGATTGTTCACCCTTGCCGGGCAGTTGATGCATCTTCCTTGAACGCGGGTCGATCCGCGGAGCTCGTGAGGATGACGAGCTGTCCGGTCGCTCGCGTCATGGCGACATACCGGTCGACCGCTCCTTCGATGCCCGTGCCGAAGGACTCCGGGTCGACGAGGACGACGAGGTCGAATTCGAGGCCCTTCGACAATTCCGGGGTCAGCAATCGGACGCGGGGTGCTGCCCGGAACGAAGACTCTGCGATGTCTCCGGAACCGATGACGCAGGCGATCCCGTCGGCATGGTCGGCGAGCCACATGTCGAGAATCTTTCCCAGATCCGACGCAGGTCCGTGCACAACGGGGACACCGCTGCGGCGGATGGAGGCCGGCACGTTGGCGTTCGGGAGCACGGCCCGGATAACCGGATCGGCTTCCGTCATGATTTCCTCGGGTGTCCGGTAGTTGATGCTGAGGGCCGCCAGGTCGATCCGGTCGAGCCCGACCCGCTCGAGTCGTTCGTGCCACGACTCCGTGAACCCGTGCCGGGCCTGGGCGCGGTCGCCGACGATGGTGAAGCTGCGGGACGGGCACCGGAGCAACAACATCTGCCACTCCGCGTCCGTGAGTTCCTGAGCCTCGTCCACGACGACGTGCGCGAACGGTCCGGCGAGCAGATCCGCCTCGGTTCCCGGCAGAGCGGATTCGTCGACCAGTGACTGCTGCAGGTCCTGGCCCCGCAGCATCGACATCACGAGTAATTCGGAGTCGTCGGCGGCGATCAGGTCGTCGACGACATTGCTCATGCGCGCGCGTTCGGCAGCGACCGAGGCGTGGTACTGACGTTGCCGCCGGGACGCCTCGGGGTCGCCGAGCCGCTGCCGGGCCGCGTCCAGGAGTGGCAGGTCGGACACCGTCCAATTCTGGGCGTCCGCGCGCTGGAGTGCGCGCACCTCGTCAGCGCGGAGCCACGGCGCGCACTTGCGGAGGTAGGCGGGCACCGACCACAGGTCTCCGACGAGGTCGGCAGCCTCGATGATCGTCCACGCGTTGTCGAGGGTCGCGCGCAATTCGTCGTTCTGCAGCAACGACTTCCGGAGTTGGACCGCCGGAACGTCGCCGTCGTACTTGTCCAGCAGGATCGTGAGCAGCAGCTCCCAGACCTGTTCGCGCGCTTCGTTGTGCGGAGTGCCGGGTTCCGGTGCTTCGAACGCCTCGGCCCAGTCGTCGGGGCCCAGCCAGATGTCGGACCAGTCGGTCGCGACCGTCATGCCCGTGGTGGGAGGTTCCTCGTAGAAGGCGACGGCTGCGTCGATCGCCTTCACCAGATCCGCGGACGATTTCAGGCGCGCCACTTCCGGGTCCTCTTCGATCCTGGCTGTGGCGCCCTCGGGGACGAGGTCCCGCAGTGTGCAGAGCTGCACCCCCTCCTCGCCCAGGCTCGGCAACACGTCGGCGACGTACGCCAGGTAGGGCTCGTGCGGACCGACGAACAGCACGCCGTGCCGGAGTCGAGGATCGGAGTAGAGCAGATACGCGGCGCGGTGCAGCGCGACGACGGTCTTACCGGTGCCCGGACCGCCGTCGACGACGAGGGCGCCGCTGGAGCCCGCGCGGATGATGGCGTCCTGGTCGGCCTGGATGGTGCCGAGTACGTCTCGCATCCGGTTCGAGCGATTGCTACCGAGGCTGGCAATGAATGCGGATTGGTCGTCGAGCGCGGCGTTCCCGTCGAACCCGTCAGCGGTGAATACCTCGTCCCAGTAGTCGCTGATCCGGCCGCGGGTCCAGCGATACCTGCGGCGTAGTTTCACGCCCATCGGGTTGGCATGTGTCGCCCCGAAGAACGGCTCGGCCGCGGGGGAGCGCCAGTCGACCAGCAACTGGTTGCCCGCGCTGTCCATGAGGCCGAGGCGTCCCACGTACATCGGTTCGAGGGTGTCGGCATCGACGATGTGTCCGAGGCAGAGGTCCAGACCGAAGCGGCGCAGGGCGCGCAGCTGAGCGGTCAGCTGGTGGACCATCATGTCCCGCTCCATCGCTTCCTGCCCCAGGCGGCGGGGCGCCCTGCGTTCGACATCGATGCGATCGGCCAGGTCGGCGATGGACTCCTCGAGGCTTGTCGCGATCGCCGCGAAGTGGCTCTCGTCGTCGGCGATCAGCGCGGGGTCGGCTTTGGCGGTGAGATTGGCGGGAAGGTCGAACGCGCTGGTGGTCAGTGGGCTCACGTCAAGGGCTCCGATCTGAGGTTGGTGCTTGTGGATCCTGCTCTCGACGTCTTCATGCGACCTGTCCGTCCGCGACGACATACGCAATTCGTCCACTCCCATTTCCGTCGGTTCCGGCTTCGGTCCGACGATTCTGCGGCACGACCCGGGCCTTGCCGCAAGGCCCCCGGTGCGATATAGATTGAAAGTGGAAGAGAGGTGTACTCCTTCCGTTCATCGCCCGATTCGGTCGCTCACAGCCCACGAAGCGCTTCGGAAGTTCGCTCGCCTGCCGCGAGCAGAGCACAAAAGGGAGGTCACCCGGTGCCTACTCTTCAGGACGCCTTCGGGCTCGCTCGCGCCGATCAGGGGTTGGCAGTAGTTGCCACCCTGCGCGCCGACACAACCATCCAGTCGAGCGTGGTCAATACCGGCGTCCTCGCGCATCCCGTCACGGGCGAGAGTGTGCTGGCCTTCGTTGCGCTCGGCAAGGTCAAGCTGGCCAATCTGCGGGCCCGTCCCCAGGTGACGACGACCTTCCGCAATGGCTGGCAGTGGGCGACGGTCGAAGGTCGTGCGGAACTTGCCGGTCCGGACGATCCTCAACCCTGGCTGGACTCCGAGCGGTTGCGGTTGCTGTTGCGTGACATCTTCGTCGCGGCGGGCGGAACCCATGACGACTGGTCGGAGTACGACCGGGTGATGGCCGCGGACCGCCGAACCGCCGTGTTCGTCCGGCCGGATCGCATTTACAGCAATCCGGCGCCGGCGAGCACGGATTGACCCGGACTTCTCTTCGGAAACGGCGGGAGGGATTCGTGTCGTAGGTGCGAGGTACATTCGCGCTGCGACGAAACAGGTCGCCACTCACATCCTCGATATCCGAGAGTTCCCGGCTCGGAGGGATACGAGGTGCATCCGCACCTCGTATCTGGGTGAGTGGCGACCATTTCTTCGCCCGAAGTGTGTGATCACGGAATTCCGGCACCTGTCGGTAGGCGCCGGGGCGCGAGTGAGCGGGCGCGTGTCAGCGCTCGCCGCGACGGAGTGTGCGGGTGTGCCGTCGGCGGTCGGCTTTGGTCATACCACCCCAGATTCCGCAGGGTTCGCCTCCTGGACTCGCACGGGCAGGTGCGTCACGTCATCGTCTCGGGGATCCGACGCTGGGGGCGGACGGTGAGGTGGCCGGCAGGTCCGGGTTCTACATCGATGTCACCGATCTGCATGCGCAGAATCGTGTTATCCACGGCCCTGGGGTGAGTCGGTTCGCGCTGCGCACAAGTGTGGTGATCGACGTTCAGGTTGACAGTGTGATGAGGCGACTACCTGCTCGAATGCCGTCGCTACGTTCGAGTTTGGTGGCGAGCGCGAGGAAGAGGTTGGCGGTGGTCATCGCGTCACCGAGAGCATGATGTGGTGTGTGCACCGGTAGTCCCATGCGTGAGGCTGCGTATTCGAGGGCGACCGAGTGGTTGGGCCTGGTGGGGATGTCGAGGACGATTGATGCGAGTTTCGCCGTGTCGATCACATTGCTGGTGAACACGCGTTGTGAGCATTTGAAGGCGCGCCGGAGGAAAGAGTGCTCGATCCACGCCCCGTGCGCTACGAGGATGTGTCCGCGTAGCAGTTCGTCGAGTCGGTCGACGCATTCATCGATCGACGGAGCCGTGGCCAGATCCTGTTTCCGCAGGCAGTGTGTGCGGAGTGCTGCTTCCGAGCTCTCCCGTTCTGATCGGACGAGGCTGTATGCGGCGTCGGAGGCCACGATTCTCCCGTCCCGTATGGGCACCGCCCCATAGGAGATGATGTGGTCTTTGCACGTGTCGAGTCCGGTGGTTTCGAGATCGATGACGAGGTAGTTCGACGAGCGCCAGGTAGGTGTCGTGTGGTGCCTCTCGATCGGCATTTCGAGGTCGCTATTCGCGAAGCTGCGTCGTTTCCATTTCAGTTTCTTGGTCATTGGTCGTACCGATCTGAGCTTATCCGTTCTTGTACCTGGTTGATCGAGCGGAACGCCGCACGTAGGTGTCGGCGTTGAAGACTGTCGAGCTTGTCGACGTCGACGGTGGAGCTGATTGCGTGGTCGTTCTTGATCGCGTGGATCTGCTCGCCGAGGACGAGGTCATAACACAGAGTGAAGGCACCTTTGAGCGATTCCGCTTCGTCGAGGTCGAGAAGGCCGGCATCGTGTGCGCGGTCGAGTCGGTCCACAGTTGATCCGGTTGTGTCGCCGGTGCGAAGGGCTAGTGCACGGGCCAAGGACACGACCGGCCTCAGCCCGGCCTTCTTCAGGTTGAGGTGGCCTTTGAGCTCGCCGAACCTGCCGATGACGAAGTTGCGCGCGAACCCGGAGGGGGGCCGGCTGCCCAGCGAGTAGTGCGTGAAAGTGCGGGCGAAGCTGTGGTTGTCGGTTCCTGCTGCGAAAGCTGCCCGTACCGGTTGAGCCAGGGCGGTATTGGTGATCGGTCGTGCGTCGAGCAGCGTCGAGGAAAGCATGAGGTATTTGGAGTTGTCGAGTTCTTCCCGCCAGAAAACGGCAGCCTGTTGCCACGCGGCGACTGTGCGATTGAACAGCGGTGACGAGGCGTTGAGTCCCTCGGGGCACGGCATCAGTCCGAACTGGTTGAGTCGGTTCAACAGCGGGTGGCAGGCAGCTGCGACATCTTCGCGGCGGGGTTGGGAACAGCCGTTGCCTCTGATCGGATTCCAGACGAGGGCGGTATCGACATCGGAGTTCAACAACGGCTCGCGGCGACCGAGCGAGCCGAGCAGCATCCAGCTGCTGTGGATCCCGGACAGGGGTGCTGTCGTACTGCACAGCTCGACGAGTTTGCGGAAGACGGCTTCGACCATGGTCGAATACAGCGCCCCCAGATGGAATGGAGGAACCCCCGCGTCCCACAGCTCCACCGCGGTCGGGCGCAGCATCGTTGTGGCCTGCGCGAGCTCGTCGAACGATCTCGCCGATGAGGTAGCACTCCGAATGAGCAAGGGGTGACGGACGTCAGTTGCTGCGATGTCGACGACACGCGCAATGCCCACTGCGGCCCCAGCGGTGTCGGTGACGACGAGATGATGGATGCCGTGTTCGACCATGTGTAGGTAGGCGGTGCTGACGGTGACGTCGGACGAGATCGCCATCGCCGGAATGCTGGCGATAGCCGAAATCGGTGCATTTACGGGAATCTCCCCGGTTGCCACCCTCTTGCGGAAATCATCGTCCGTGACGATGCCGATCTGGCCGTCGTGCACGAAGTTCGTACACGACTGGCCGGTGCGGGTCATGGTCTGGGCGACCTCGCGGATGGAATCGGAGGCATGGCACCAGGTGATGGGGTGGGTGAGATCGACGATGGAGCGTTCGAGCCTGTTGAACGATCCGCCGGATGCCAGCAGGCGCTCGCGCGCAGTGACTGTTCCGTAGTGCGCATAGCGCAGGCGGTCCGGGTGCGCGACCACCGTGCGAGGGTCGGGGATGCGGTAGCAGAGGGTGTCTTCGGCGGCGCGCACCACGAGGGCCGGCGGCAGTCCGGAGAGCACCGAGACGTGACCGAAGGTGTCGCCCGAGGTGAGCACATCGACCGTGCGGCCACGGTCGAGCACTTCGACAGCACCGGTTCTGACGATGTAGAGATGTTCGAGCGCCGGTACGTTCTCGGGGACGATGATGTCCCCGCTGCCGAAGAATTCCACCTCCACCGTACGTGCGAGCTTGTCGAGATCGTCGCTGTCGAGCAGGTCGTACGGTGTTTGTGCTCCGAGGAAGTCGATGAATTCCTGCATCGCCTCGCCCTTCGTGGTCGGTGCTCGATGATCGGCCTCGGTGCCGCGGTCGCCCCTCTCGATGTGAAACGACCGCGGTCGGCAATTCTGCGGGTCAGCCGAAATGCTTCGCGAATTGCCGCGCCAAATCGACAACCTGGTGCTGGGCGGTCGCCTTGTTCGACTGCGAGGTGTCGACCCATGAGGCCATCGTCGGGATCCGTGAGGCCAGGGTCAGTTCGGCTCGGATGAAGGTGACGTCCATGCGCAGGGCCACCCCGAGTACCTGCTGCAATGGCGGGATCTGGTGATCGATGAGCTCATCGGGGCTCCCGGGGCCATACTGATCGCCACGGCTGGTCACCACGATCGCAGGTTTGCCGGCAAGCGGCTGCGTTACGGCATCGAACGTGGTGGTGATGCCGGGCACGTGAATGTAGTCGATCCACGCCTTGAGCGTCGACGGGATCGACCAGTTGTACATCGGAGCGCCGATCACGACGACGTCGGCCCCGATCAGTTCCTCGATCAGCTCGCGCTGGAGGGCATCGGCTTCGACGGGTACGGGTCGGCCGTTGGTGCGCAGTCTCGGTGCCCAGTGCAGCTCGTTGGTCGGGATGTGTGGCAGCGGGCTGGTGTGCAGGTCGCGCCGCACCACCGAGTACTCAGTGCCGAATGAGCTCCATTCCGCCGCGAACCGCGCCGTGAGATCCCTGCTGGTAGAGGAGTGAAGATCTGCCGACGAATCGACATGAAGTAGCTGGGGCACTGTCGTCCTTTCGTGGGCGGCGAGCTGTCGCCGCGCTTCGTGCCGGCTATCCGTGAAGCAGGAGCCGCTGCATGGGCCGGGCTCCGCGATTCCCCCGGCGAGGCAAGTCCTGGGCGAATTAGTCGTGGGAGGAGTGATAGCGCGTTTCTGCAGGCTACCATTCGATGTTCGGTAAAGGCACCCTCTTCTCGGGAATTTCCAGTTTTTTGATCGGTATCTCGATCGAACAGCGACTTGAATCCAGCTCTTGACAGACAATGCCGATCACCCGCTACTATCGGTTCGCTCGCGAAGGGGCGGCAAGGTGGTGGGGGTGTGAAGCTGGACCTTGTCGCCCTGCGGGCGTAGCGCGTGCTCGGCTATATCGACTGTGCTGCAACAGGGTTCGATTTTGTTCGACGAAGATCCATGTATAGCAGTGCAGCGCATTGTTTTCCTCGGCGGGATCAGTGCGCGATCATCAGGGGTCTGGCAGGTTCCCCGGAGGGCATCTCGAATGTTCTGCAGCACAGGCGTGTGAGTGACGGCAACGATCGGAATTTACCCGCCGATGGAGGTGACGGCACGCAAGCGCCGGACCGGGGTGCGGGCGGTGGTGAAAAGCTACAAGACGGTGGGTGTTCGCTCAGGTCCGCAGCATCGAGTCGAGAAACGAAACGTGTATCTCGGAGGCCTGCTGGTTGTCGGCGAGACGGCCTCGAACAGCCGCAAGTAACGACACCATCAGCCCACCACCGTCAGGGAGATAACGCACCAAGCCTCGTTCTTGGCAGGTATGCACCATCTGGGCAACGAGGCCTGTCGCTTCGTCGTGCCGTCCAGCGACGGCGAGGCAGGTGGCCAGCAGACGCTGCGCCTGTAGCAAAGCTCGACGTCGCCGGGTTCCCACCAGCGCGGTGACCCACTCCTGGGCCCAGGTGCAGGCCAGTTCGACGCTGCCGGCGTCAGAGGTGTCGAGTAGCCGCCTGATGGCGACCGCTTCTTCGAGTTGGACGATGACCTCCTCGAGCCCGTTGTTCGGATAGCGGCGATTCGAGTACTCGACGCCGGCGCAGTTCGGCGCCCGCAGTGGTCGAAGACCGAGGACGAGTCGTTCGTACTCCACCGCGGCGCCGAGCCGCGGTAGCTGCAGAGACGCGCCGAGTTGGGCGCCCGCCTCGAGGTACCGGGCCGCGGTGTCGTGTTCACCGCGATACACCTTGAGCCGAGCGCCACTGACGTAGTGGGCGAGCATGAAGTCGACGCCGCCTTCTCGCCCCAGGACGTGGCTCTCGTCGAGTAGGTGTTCGGCTTCGGCGATTTCCCCGCGTTCGTAGAGCAATGCGCCCAGCAGCGCCCCTGCCAGCAGCGCTGCCTGGCAGCGCTGGCCGCCGGATTCGACGGCCAGTCGGTGGGCTTTGCGGAACCGTCGCTCGGCACCGAAGAAATCGAGTTCTTCCATCTCGGCGAGTCCGGCAAAGCAGTGGCCGTAGATGACGCTGAAGGGTCCGCTCAGTTGGGTGTCATATTTCGCCGACTGCTGCTGCAGTTGACGGGTGGCTTCGAAGTCGAAGTCGAAGATCGTGACGAAGCCCGCGATTCCGGCTGCGGCGGAGGCCACCCATGGCGGCACCGCTTCCGGCCGTGCGAGACAGGCAGAGAGGAGTTCGCGAACCCCGTCGATCTGGTCGATGCCGATCTTGATGTCGGCTTGAACCACGTCGGCCTCGACCCGGAGGGCGGCGAGTTCTGCTGCGGGCAAGTGGCGGTGGGTGAGGAGCTCGGCGGCACGGGTGGCAGCCTTTCGAGCCGACTCCGGTCGTACCAGGGCGCTGTCCGCCCACGCAATGCACAGTTGGAGCCGGGCGCTGGTCGCGACGAGATGATCGGGCAGCTTGTCGACAAGGCCCAGTAGCGACGTGAGACGGCCCTGTTCGAGCAGGTGGAAGCCCTCTCGTTCCACGAGGTCGACCGCTCCGGTCGTGTCTCCTCCGGCGAGGGCGTGATCGACCGCCTCGCTGAGCAGATGGTGGGCGGCGAACCACCGTGCTGCCACCAGATGCAGGGGGCCGACCCGGTCCGGGAAATCTCGTTCCAGGCGTTTCCGCAGGAATTCGGCGAACAGATGGTGATAGCGGAACCACTTACCTTCGTCGTCTGTTCGCTGCAGGAACAGGTCCTGGCTCTCGATCTGTTCGAGTAGGGCCTGCCCATTCCCGACGTCGGCGAGTGCGGAGGCCAGCGAGCCGCACAGGCGTTCGGTCACCGACGTCTGCAGGAGGAAGTCGAGCACATCCGCGTCGAGGGCGTCGAGCACATTCTCGGCCAGGAATTCCCCGATCGCCGGGTGCCGGCCGGAGATGCTGCCGAGGAGCTGCTCGGGATTGTCCCGTCCACGCAGCGACAGCGACGCCAGCTGCAGAGCGGCCGCCCATCCCTCGGTCGAGTCGCGCAAGGTCGCAACGGCGTCGTCGGTGAGCTGCAGTCCGGCGCGGTCGACGAGCATCGCATGGCATTCCTCTATGGTGAATCGTAAAGAGGTGGAGTCGATTTCATTGAGTTCCCCGGTCACGCGCATCTTGGCGAGCGGCAGGTGGGCTTGGGTACGGCTGGCGACCACGATCCGCAGATGACGACAGCCGTTGTCGATGAGGTATCCGAGCGCGGCGATGGTGTCGGGATCGTCGACGCGGTGCCAGTCGTCGATCACCACGGCGAGATGCTCACTGCGGTGGTAGATGTCGTTCACCAGTGTCGCCAGTACGTAGTGTTGTGCTTGTTCGCCGTGTTCCTCGAGGATCTGACCCAACTCGCCCGCCAGCGTCGGTTTGACCTGTCTGATCGCCTCGACGAGGTGGGCGAGGAACCACGCGACATTGTTGTCGTCGTGATCGATGGTCATCCAGGCGACCGGCACGGCGTCGGAGACGAGGATGTCGCGCCATTGTGCGGCGAGCGTGCTCTTGCCGAAGCCGGCCGGCCCGTGAATCACCGTCAGCCGTCGCGGCAGGCCCGCGCGGAGCTCGTCGAGGAGGCGTTCGCGGCCGACCATCGCGTGGGTCGAGGGCGGGCGGGATCGGGTGACTGGGATCGGTGGGGTGGTGAACCGGGGCGCCGGTGAGGTGCCGGTGGTCGGTGCGGGTGTGTCGCGGAACAGGTTTTCGCCCGTCGATGCGGGTATCGCCATGTCGTCGACGGTGAGCCGGTGACGCCGTTGGACGGCGCGGAGTTCGTCGCCGAGCGCGACCGCGGTGGCCGGCCGGTCGGCCGGCTCGAGGGACATGGCGCGTTCGACGGTGGCGGCGAGGTCGTCGGGGAACCCTTGTTCCCGCAGGTCCGGTATCGGCTGCTCGGTCATCCGCAGGAACTGGGAGATCAGTTTCTCGCCGTCGCGGCGTTCGAACGCGGCGTGAGCGGTGAGGAGGCAAAACAAGGTGGCACCGAGACCGTAGACGTCGGCTGTCGGCTCCGGTTCGGCTCCGCGGAGGATCTCGGGGGCGGTGAAGGCGGGGGAACCGGTGATAGAACCGCTGGTGGTGCGGAAGCCCCCCGCCACGCGTGCAATGCCGAAGTCGGTCAGTTGTGGTTCTCCGTAATCGGTGAGCAGAACATTGCCGGGTTTGACGTCGCGGTGGAGGATCTCGCGTCGATGGGCGGTCTCGAGGGCACCGGCGAGTTTGATGCCGTATCGAAGTGCCTGTTTCCACCCCACCGGGCCGCTGCGTCGTAGTGCGGCATCGATCGACCCGGCGCCGTGGAATTGCATCACGATGAACGGCCGGGCGGTGGCGGTCACCCCGACCTGATGAATGTTGACGATGTGCGGGTGTCCGGAGAGTTGGCCCATCGCGATCTGTTCGCGCAGAAATCGTTCACGACCGTCCGTGTCCAGAGCGGCAGTGAGCACTTTGACGGCGACCGTTCGGCGGAGGGACCGTTGGCGGCACCGGTACACGACACCGAACCCGCCGCGGCCCACTTCCTGCGCATCATCGAAGCCGGCCTCGGCGAGTTCCTCGACGACGCCACCGCCCGGGTCGCGCTGGGTGGCGAACGGATCGTTCACGTCCATCAGACAACCCGCCCTCGCTCTCGATGCAACGGCTGTTCCGGCGATACCGAGCTTAACCCTGGCAGGAGCTGGGACCCCCGGTCGAGAGCCGGGGACATACGGAGCTCGCTGCCGAGGACCCCGAGCCAACACATCGACCGGGAAATCCCCTCAGCGCATCACCGGCACGGCTTCCGCGATGAGCGCAGTGATCGGAGATCCGATCGGAAGCCGCATATCTTCGACTCTGTTGCTCAAATCAGCGAACGAATTGCTTCTGATCGACACAAGGGGGTTACCTTTGCCGAACGTGGGTGGTAGCTTATGCACATGGCGTGACAGAGATCACTCATGCGGAGGCTTTGAACCTCGCCGAGGGGCGCGACGGCGGTTTCGGTTGGGCGACAAGGCTTTCGGTCTGACAACTTGACAGTCCACGAGCGTGGGTGCTCTACCGCATCACGTCATTTCAACGACGCATACACGTCCGATAACAAGCTCGGAACGCACCGTGCCGGTGCGTTGACTTGCCATGCGGACTTCTGTGCGGCCCCCATCAGATGATCCCAAGGAGGAGACTGTGCAACAGGTCTCTGATTCTTCCGACGCCGCCCATCTCGAGTCGCTCGGGTACGAGCAGAAGTTCGATCGCAAGATGTCGTTGTGGTCGAATCTGGCGCTCGGCTTCTTGTATCTGTCGCCACTGGTCAGCGTGGTGGCGATGTTCGCGCAGGGGTTGGCCACTGCGGGTCCGCCATCGATGTTTCTGGATCCTCGTCGTCGGTGGTGGGCAGTTGTTGGTCGCGCTGATCTTCGGTGAGATCGTGGCGCAGTTCCCCATTGCGGGCGGGCTGTACCAATGGGCGCGACGGCTGTGGAGCGGCAAGTACGCATGGATGCTGTCGTGGATCTATCTCGCGACCGTCGTAGTTGCAATCGCGACCACCGCGATGTTCAGCTCGAGTTTCGTGGCGAACCTGTTCACCGGAACCGCGACGAGCACAGGCGTGGCAGTCACTCCCGGCGTGCAGGTCCTCATCGCCGGCAGCATGTTGCTGGTGGGTGTCCTGCTCAACATGACGGGCACGAAGACACTGGCCAGGATCGCCGGAGCCGGGTTGGCCGCCGAATTGGTTGGTGTCGTCGCCGTCGGTCTGTACCTCCTCGTGTTCGAACGCCACCAGCCGTTCTCCGTCTTCTTCGACACGATGGGGACGGGCGAGGGAGGCTACTTCGGCGCCTTCGTCGGTGCCGCGCTCGTCGGTCTGTTGATGGTCTACGGCTTCGAGGCGTGTGGTGAGGTCGCGGAGGAAGTGCCCAACCCGGGTCGCCGCATCCCGCAGGCGATGATCCTCACGGTCGTGGTCGGTGCAGGGTCCGCGTTGCTCTCCTTCGCAGGTTACGTATTGGCTGCCCCCAACCTTCAGCAGATCGTCGACGGGGATATCGCGGACCCGATCCCGGTGATCCTTCAAGACTCGATCGGTCTGTTCGGTACCAAGGCCTTCATGGTCATCGCCCTGACCTCCTTCCTGGCTTGCGTGATGGGTCAGCAGGCTGCTGCCAGCCGGCTGGTGTTCTCGTTCGCTCGCGACAACATGTTCCCCGGCAGCCACGTGTTCTCGAAGCTGTCGAAGGTCCGCCACGTCCCGGTCAACGCCATCGTCGGTGTGAACCTGTTGTCCGGCCTCATCCTCGCCTTCGTCTACTTCTTCCCCGAGTCGCTCTTCCGCGTGGCCTCCATGCAGATGCTCGCCGGCTACGTCGCGTTCCAGATGGTGGTTTTCGCCGCGCTGCGCTCCCGGCTGCGGGGCTGGAACCCTGCAGGCTCGTTCACCCTCGGCCGCGCCGGATTTGTCGTCAATATCGGCGCCCTGGTCTACGGCGTGCTGTCGATCCTCGTCCTCGCCAAGCCCTCCGGCGATCCCAGCCTGGCCTTCGTCGACCGCTGGATCGCTGTCGTCGGCTTCGCGGTTGTGACTCTCACCGGCCTGGCATACCTGCTCATCGCCAAGCCCGAGAAGAACTCGACCGCACCGGAGGGTGACGCGATCGAGGTCGCGGCCGCCATGCGGGCCCGTAGAGCAGGGCAGACCCTGGCTGCCCACACGGACCGGGACCGCGAAACCGCCGCGGCCGAATTCTGAGCGGCCTCAGCCGCCACCCCGACCCGGCTCGCCGACTGCGGCGAGCCGGGGCGGACCGACACCACACGACTGACCTCGTCTCGTCATCGGTAGTGCACCGGACGACATCACAGCGTCTCGTCTCGAAAGGGAGAAAAGAACATGGGCCAGCTCGACGGCAAGGTTGCCTTCATCACCGGACTTGCACGCGGACAGGGGAGGTCACACGCCCTCACCCTCGCGCGTGAAGGCGCCGACATCATCGGCCTCGACTTGTGCGGAGAGATCACGTCCACCGCATACGAGGGCGCAACTGGCGACGACCTCGACGAAACCGTCCGCCTGATCAAGGACCTCGGGCGCCGCGTCGTCGCCACCCGCGCCGACGTGCGTGACTACGACCAGGTCAAGGCCGCCTTCGACGCCGGACTCGACCAACTCGGGAGGGTCGACATCGTCATCCCGAACGCCGGCATCTGCGCGGGGGGACCGATCTGGGAGAACACCGTCGAAGCCTGGCGGGAGACGATCGACATCAACCTCACCGGTGTCTTCCACACGATCAAGGCAGCGACACCGACGCTCATCGAGCAGAACGAGGGCGGATCGATCGTCTTCATCGGCTCCACCGAGGCCCTCAAGGGCGCGGCGGGGATCGGGGCGTACTCGGCCTCCAAGCACGGCGTCACGGGTCTGATGACCTCCCTCGCACGGGAACTCGGCCCGTACAACATTCGGGTCAACTCGGTCAATCCGACCTGTGTCGACACCCACATGATTCAGAACGAGTTCGTTTGGAAGCTGTTCCGGCCCGACCTGGAGAAGCCGACGCGCGACGATGTCAGCGATACGTTCGCGAGTACGCACATCCTCCCGGTGCCGTGGCTGGATCCTCGGGACATCAGCAACGCCATCTTGTACCTGGTCACCGAATCCGGGCGATACGTGACCGCAACGACAATGACCATCGATGCCGGTTTCATCGTCAAGTCCTAGCCGAGTCCGGGGTGTGGGGGCACGGCAGCAGGCTGCGCGTCCCCACGCCTCGCCCCACCATCACGGTGGCCTGCCCGCCGGGCCGCTGTCGACGCCATCTCAGCCACGGTCGGACGCGCGTAGACACCGCCCGATCTCGGCGCCGATCTGTGTGGTCCTCGCCGACCCAGCGACCGACACGGCAGCCTCGCGTTACCTCCAACGGCCCGGCGTGGTGCCCGGTGAGGTAGTGGTCCTGGCAGTCGAGTCGCGACGCCGGCACGGCGTCGCCACAGTCGAGGCATTGCGCCGCACCGGATATACGGAGGCCCTCGTGGTGGTCGGCCAGTTCGACGAGGACGCCAGGATCGCCCTCCTCGAGGCCGGGGCCGATCACGTTCTCAACCTGCCCATCGGTCCGCATGAGTTGGCCGCGTGGATTCGATCCTGTTGTCGCCGCGTCGATCGCACCCGGACCGGCGCGGCACCGACGCGGCGACCACTCGACCATCCGCACGGCATCACGCTGACCTGGAGTGACCGCACCATCGAGCGGAACGGCCGACGGATGTCACTGACCAAGACCGAGTTCGACATCATGACGATCCTCGTGCGCTGTGCCGGCCGGGCAGTCTCGCGCGAGTACCTCCTGATGATCGTGTGGGGGATCACGTCCGAGTCGAAAACCAACGTGCTCAACGCCTATGTGTGGTCGCTGCGCCGCAAGCTGGCCGGCATCGACGCCCCGACCGCCTTGCACACCGTTCGAGGGGTCGGGTTCGCACTGCGAGAGGCCCAGTGACGAACCAAGTTGGCCGTATGCGTGCACGAACGAAGATATACAAAACAAGAGAAATTGGAGAATGACAATGGGAAAGCTTGACGGGAAGGTCGCGTTCATCACGGGTGCGGCACGGGGCCAGGGCCGCGCCCACGCGGTGAAGTTCGCGCAAGAAGGCGCCAACATCATCGCCGTCGATGTCTGTGCACCGGTGAAGTCCGCCCCGTACGAGATGGGCACTGCCACGGAATTGGAGGAAACCACCCGTCTGGTCGAAGCAGCCGGGGGCAAGGTCGTGAGCACGATCGCGGACGTGCGCGACCTCGCCGCGCTGACCGCGGCCGTCGACGAGGGTGTCGCGCAGTTCGGTCGACTCGACATTATTCTCGGCAACGCCGGCATCTGCACCTACGGCGACCTCGCGACCATGTCGGAGGAGCAGTTCGACGAGATGATCGAAATCGACCTGACCGGCGTGTGGAAGACCGTCCGCGCCGGGGTCGGGAAGATCATCGAAGGCGGCAACGGCGGATCGATCGTGCTGACCAGTTCCACGGCGGGACTGAAGAACCAGAACACCATCGGACACTACGTCGCGGCCAAGCACGGTGTCACCGGTCTGACCAAGGCCCTGGCGAACGAGTTGGCACCGCACAACATTCGGGTGAACTCGATCCACCCCACGAACTGCCGGACACCTATGATGACCAATCCCGGTGTGCGGAAGATGTTCCGCCCGGACCTGGAGAACCCGACTCTCGAGGACGCAGTTCCCGCGTATGGATCGATTCTGCTTCTCGACACGCCCTGGGTCGAACCGGAGGATGTGTCGAACGCCATCCTGTTCCTCGTATCTGATGAAGGCCGGTTCGTCACGGGCACCGCCCTGCCTGTCGACGCCGGGATGCTCGCTAAGTAGCCCGCGGCCGGTGGCTGTCCTGCGATCCAGGACAACCACCGGCCGACGTTTCGGCTTCCGCCCACGACGTTGCACTCGCGGGCAGGTGAACTCGCCGGGAAGTGATCTGCTGGTCGCTCAGGTGAGGATGACCTCGCCACGTGCTCAGCACCATTCACATCCAGGCAACCCGCCCGGGCATCTCCAGTCCGCCGATCCGCGCGACAGCGTTGAATCGGAAGATGGCTGGCGTCGACCCTTGTCCCGGAACCGGAACGGTGTCCGGTCAGGGCGTCGGGATCCCCGGCCGATGGCTTTCGCCTCCGCCGCGATCCGGCGGGCCGCGTAGCAGCCGGACTGGATCGCGACCCGGTGACACCGGGCAGGCGATCTCTGGCCGTCATGTCCCCGACCACGAACACGTTCGGGTGACCGGGGAGGGTGAGGTCGGATTGCACTTCGATCCGGCCTGCTCGGTCCACCAGTGCACCCCACTGCTCACTTTTGCTGTCATTGACGGTGACACCGGCGGCCCTCCGACGCCTCGGCGCCGAGGTGCCACCGAGATAGGGGAGTATGTCGGTGGTCGGCCCGGCGAACCTAGTGGTACAACCCGATTGGGTCGAGTCTGCCCAACGGGAAATTGCCCTGTGGCTCCCGGAACTGACTGCAGGTTAAGACTTTCCATTGAATCTGTGTTCTCCAGCGGGTCCCCGGTGGGTGCCCGCTGGAGGACGGAGGAGTCCCCCGTCGGATCCGCACTCGGACGAATGTCAGGCGTCGACCTGATTGTGGGGCTGGACGTCTTTTCGGACGATGCGATCCGCGGCTCGAGCGTCGCGATGCGTGTGCTGATCATGGGTGGCGGTCGCTGGACTCGTCTCCATCACGTTGCGGTTCCTTCCTGTGGGTCACGTCGCTGGTGTCCAAGTGCCTTACCTAGGCATCAGGTGCGCCCCGTTCTGTGGCCACCTGGGTGGCGGTGTCGCTGCGAGGGGTGTCACGCCGTCGGCGGCCGCGGGTCAGTGCCCGGTGTCGTGCGTAGAACTGGTTGATGGTGAGCCCGAACTCGATGAAGACGTCATCTGGTGTCGGACCACCGTACGGCTCCCATTGCTGGTGGAATTCTTCGATTGCGTGGTTGTAGTGATCCATTCGCGTGACTCCGTCGGCCGGTATCGACCGAATGTATGGCGAGGGGAGGGTGGTGACGCGGCGGGGCGGTTGCAGCGCCGGATCGTGCTCGTACCCGGAACGCTGCAACCGCCGAAGCCGCGTTTTTCTTGTCTTATGCCTTGCCGGCGCGAAGACGTTGAGCGATCTCGATTGCATCGCCTTCGGGTGCTGTGGACTTCCGGTCCGGTTTGGCGACGAGCAAGTACACCAACCCGACTACCGCGACGACGAGGAACCCGATCAGTGCGATCCACCGGTCATAGAAGGGAAGGCTCGTGTCCGAGCTCGGTTTGGCGAGGATGACCATGGCGACGACGCCGTAGAGCAGTGCCCCGATGTTGATCGCCAGACCGCTGCGACCGAGGGTCCACGGTCCGCCGGGCTTCCAGCCTTTGAGCCGCATCCGCAGGGCAGCGAGGACGACCATCTGGAACGCGAAGTAGCCGGCCAGCATCTGGAATGCGGCGATCCGGAAGAGCGAGTCGGGGGAGAAGTAGACGAAGATGACCAGGAGCACCGGGAGGACGTTGACGGCGATCAGCGCGTTGATCGGTACGTGACGCTTCCGGGCGGTGCGGGAGAACAGGGCGCTGCCGGGGAACATGCCGTCCCGTGCGAACGAGTAGACCAGGCGGCTGACCGCGGCCTGCTGGCCCATGACACCGGCGATGAACGAGGTCAACACGGTGATGAGGAAGAGTTTGGTGCCGATCAGTCCCATGCTGTCGTGCAAGATCGCCGGGATCGGGTTGCTGTCCTCGCCGTTGACGATCGCTTGCAGGTTCGGGGCGGCGAGCACATAGCCGGCGAACGCGATTACGGCGACGACCATGCCGATGATGACGGTCATGGCCATGGACACGGGGATGGCGCGGGCAGGGTTGGGCGTTTCCTCGGCGACCTCACCGCAGGATTCGAAGCCATAGAACATGTACAGGCCCACCAGAGACGCGCCGAGGAACGCGAAGAAGTAGGGGCTCGAACCGCCGGCACCCATCGTGTCGAAAAAGACGGAGAACGGCTGCTTACGCTCGAAGAGCAACAGATAGAGGCCGATCACCATGATGCCGACGACCTCACAGATGAGCCCGATTTGAGAGACACGGGCGAGGGTCTTCGTTCCGGCCATGTTCAAGACGAGGCAGACGGTGATTACGCACAGGGTGATCGTCAGCTTCTGCAGCGGCGAGGCAGTGATGGACGGTTCGGCGTCGGTGCCCCAGAACAGGCTGGCAATGAAATCCGAGCTGAACAGCGCCGTCGTCGTAATGCCGATGGTGATGCCGAAGACGTAGATCCACGCCATCCACCAGGCGTATCGGCCGTTCCACAATCGGCGACCCCACTGGTACAGGCCACCGGCGAGCGGGAACTGGGAGACGACTTCACCGAAGACTAGGGCGACGAGGAGCTGGCCGCCGGCAATGAGGAAGATCCAGAACAGCGCCGGCGGGCCGGCGGTACTTATGCCGAGGGCGAAGATCGACACCACACTCACCATGGGGGAGAGGTAGACGAACCCCAGGGCGAAGTTCGCGGACAGGCTCATCTTCCGCTCGAACTTGTTCTCGTACCCGAGTTCTCGTAGGTGTGCGTCGTCATCGAGATGCTCGTAGGCGTCTGATTTGGCGCGGTAGTTGTCGGGCGGAGGTGGCGTGTCCGCCTGGAGGTCGGCGCTGTCACCGGTGGCAGGCATTTTGCGGTCCCTTCGAGGTTCTTTCATTGTGAACGTGACCGGATTGCGTATGTGTCGCAAACGCGGCCCGGATGCGGCTCGTCATCAACTCCGCGGCAGGAATCTCACCTTCGCCGCCGGACGATGATCCGTGTTGTGGGAAACGCTACCCCGTGATCGGTATTACGGCTACAGTCTGGCGAAAATTTGGCATAACGATCGGGAAAGCGGACATGATGGCATTTGTAACGGAAACTCTGATCGGCACATCGATCGAGGGTGTCACGCGTCGTCGGTGTCATCGAAAGGCCGGATCGCGGTCGTCGCGGCGTACCCGACGCGCCGAACGCAGCGTGACGACAGCATTCGCCGTGAAAACGGCGAGGGCGATCCAGATCAGGACGAAACCCGCCCACCGCGCAGGCGGCATGTCTTCGTGTACGACGAGTATTCCCCACGTCATCTGCATCCCCGGGGTCAGATACTGCAGTATCCCCAGGGTCACGAGGGAGACCGTCTGGGCCGCCCGTCCGAACAGCAGGAGCGGGGCGGCGGTGATCGGGCCGAGGCACAGCACGAGGAGGGTCTGTGCCGGACCGAAGGAGAAGGCGTGGGGTGCCCCGCTGAGGAGGGCCACCACCAAGATGGTGAGTGCGGCGGGGAGTGCGACCAGTCCTTCCGCGGTCAGACTCACTGTCGGCCGCAACGGGATGAGCTTCTTGACCACTCCGTAGGAGGCGAACGACATCGCCAGGGTCAGTGCGATCCAGGGCGGGCGACCGTAGTCGACGGTCAGTATCGCGACCGCAACTACCGCGAGTATCACGGCGCAGATCTGCACCCTGTTGATGGACTCCTTGAACACCACTACCCCGAACAGCACGCTGACCAGGGGGTTGATGAAGTAGCCTAGTGCGGCCTCGACGACATGGCCGGTGGCCACGGCGAACACGTACATTCCCCAGTTGGTCGAGATGAACAGTGACGCGGCCGCAACCATCCCCCAGGTGCGTCTCGGTAGTCCCTTCAGCTCGCCGAGATGTCCGGCGAAGCCCAGTACGGCAAGCATCAACACGACGGTCCAGACAATCCGGTGCGCCACGACCTCGAGCGGCGACAGGAACGTCAGGAGCCCGAAGAACGCGGGAAACGCGCCCCAGATGGCGTAGGCGCCGAGGCCGGCAAGCGCACCCGAGGGGGAGGTGGAAGCCGAGGTAGCCCGGAGATTGGTTGGGGAGGTCACCGCAATAGATCCTTCTGTACAGGTAGGCGATCGGCCCACCCCCCCCATAATTGGACGAACAAGCCGTGAGGAGTGCTGGCGCTTAGTCAGCACTCGACGACGTTGACCGCGACGGTCACGGCCAGGCCGCCGGTGGAGGTCTCCTTGTACTTCGAACTCATGTCCAGCCCGGTCGCCCGCATGGTGGCGATGACCTCGTCGAGACTGACCCGGTGGGTGCCGTCGCCCCGCATGGCCATTCGGGCCGCGGTGATGGCCTTGTTCGCCGAGATCGCGTTGCGCTCGATGCAGGGAATCTGCACCAACCCGCCGATCGGATCGCAGGTCAATCCGAGGCAGTGCTCCATCGCGATCTCCGCGGCATTCTCCACCTGTTGCGGTGTGCCCCCGAGGATCTCCGCCAACGCGCCCGCCGCCATGGACGCGGCCGACCCGACTTCGCCCTGGCACCCGACCTCGGCACCGGAAATGGATGCCTGCTGCTTGTACAGCGCCCCGATCGCACCGGCGGTAAGCAGGAACCGCAGGGCGACGTCGTCGGGATCCTCCCTGCCCGCGGCGGTGTAGTGGGTGGCGAAGTGCAGAACGGCGGGAATGATGCCGGCGGCACCATTGGTCGGTGCCGTCACCACGCGCCCGCCGGACGCGTTCTCCTCATTGACGGCCAATGCCACGAGATTGACCCAGTCCTCGGCATGCTCGGGCGACTTGTCCGGATCTTCGTCCCGCAGTCGCTGATGCCAGGTATGCGCGCGGCGCCGCACATTCAGGTTGCCGGGCAGGTTCCCGGTCCGCTGCATTCCGTTGTCCTGGCACTGTTCCATCACATCGCGGATATGCAGAACCTCCTTGACGATCTCTCGTTCCGGACGGAGCGTGAGTTCGTGCTGCATCATCACGTCGCTGACAGGGAGCCGATGGTGCTCGGTCAACGCCAACAGTTCGGCGGCGGTGGAGAAGGAGTAGGCGGACGACGTGTCCTGCTCCGGCGGCCGATTCTTCTCCTCTTCGGAGACGATGAAGCCACCGCCCACCGAGTAGTAGATGCTCTCGAGCAGGTCACCGTGGGTATCGGAGATCGCACGGAACTTCACCGCGTTCGGGTGGTAGTCGAGAACGGTCAGCGGCCGTTTGATCAGGCGCTCTTCGTCGAGGGAGATCAGGTGCGTTCCCCCGAGCCGGACCCGACGGTCGGTGCGCTGTCGTGCGACGACACGCTCCATCTCGTCGACTTCGAGGGTGTCCGGGTGCAGCCCCTCGAGCCCGAGAAGGATTGCGGTGAAGGTGCCGTGCCCGGCCCCCGTCGCGGCGAGCGACCCGTACACCTCGACGTGGACCTCGTCGATGTAGTCGAGGACCCGCAGCGAACGGAGTTCACCGGCGAAGCGCGCGGCGGCCCGCATCGGCCCGACCGTGTGAGAACTCGACGGGCCGATGCCGACAGAGAACAGGTCGAAGACGCTGACGGTCATGGCATCACAATCCTGGGTAGAGCGGCCGGCTCTGCGCCAGAGCGCGGACCTGGTCGGCGAGGTCGGACAGGTCGGCGTCGTCCTCGGCGATCAGGGCACGCGCGATCAGGTCGGCGACCTTCTCGAAATCGGGGGTGGTGAAATCGCGTGCGGCCAGGGCCGGAGTGCCGATCCGCAGACCGGAGGTGACCATCGGGGGGCGAGGGTCGAACGGCACCGCGTTGCGGTTGACCGTGATGTCGATCGTGGCGAGACGGTCTTCGGCCTGCTTGCCGTCGATGTCGGCGTCACGCAGATCCACCAGGACGAGGTGGACATCCGTACCGCCGGTGAGCACCGTGATGCCGCGGTCCTTGACGTCCGCGCGGGAGAGCCGCTCGGCAAGGATCGTCGCACCGTCCAGGCACCGCTGCTGGCGCTCGACGAATTCCGGCTGCTGGGCCATCTTGAATGCGGCCGCCTTCGCCGCGATCACGTGCTCGAGCGGGCCGCCCTGTTGGCCGGGGAACACCGCGGAATTGATTTTCTTCGCGATGACCGAATCGTTGGTCAAGATGATCCCACCCCGCGGCCCGCCGAGGGTCTTGTGCGTCGTCGACGTCACGACGTCGGCATGCGGAACAGGTGAGGGATGCAGGCCGGCCGCGACCAGGCCCGCGAAGTGCGCCATGTCGACCATCAGCAGGGCACCGACCTCGTCGGCGATCTGCCGGAACCGGGCGAAGTCGATGTGACGCGGATACGCGGACCAACCGGCGATGATCAGCTTCGGCCGGTTCTCCCGGGCAATGCGGGCGACCTCGTCCATGTCGATCAGGTAGTCAGTCTCGGAGACCCCGTACGCGACCACGTTGTAGAGCTTGCCGGAGAAGTTGATGCGCATGCCGTGGGTGAGATGCCCACCGGCGGCAAGGGACAGGCCCAAGATGGTGTCGCCCGGGTTGATCAAGGCGTGCATGACCGACGCGTTGGCGGTGGCACCGGAATGCGGCTGCACATTGGCGAACTGGGCCCCGAAGATGTTCTTGATGCGATCGAGGGCGAGCTGCTCGATCTGGTCGACGTACTCGCAGCCGCCGTAGTATCGGCGGCCCGGGTAGCCTTCCGCGTATTTGTTGGTCAGCACCGAGCCCTGCGCCTGCATGACCGAGATCGGCGCGTAGTTCTCCGAGGCGATCATCTCGAGACCCGTCTGCTGACGGTCGAGTTCCTTTCTGATGAGGTCGGCGACGTCGGGGTCGAAGTCGCTCAGCTCACGCGAGAGGATGCTCATGCGTCGACTCCGTTCTTCTCCGCATACTCGGCGGCGGTGAGCAATTCGCCGGCCTCGGACGGCAGGACGGCGAACAGCCAGCCCTCGCCGTAGGGGTCCTTGCTGACCAGTTCCGGGTCGTCGACCACGGCGGTGTTGACGATCGAGACGGTTCCGGCGACCGGCGGGTACAGCTCGGAGACCGTTTTGGTCGACTCGACCTCACCGCACGCCTCACCGAGGGTCACCGTCGATCCCACCGTCGGGAGTTCGAGGTAGACGAGGTCACCGAGGTTGTCGACGGCCACCGCCGTGATGCCCACCCGCACCGGGTCGGCGGGCAGGGAACACCCGGGTTCGACGGCTACCCACTCGTGCTCGTCGGTGTAGCTGAGGTTTTCGGGAAGGGAGATCTCGCTCATGGCTTTTCGCCTTTCGAAGAAGCTGGAATCGGTCGACGTGGAGTCGTCAGGACCGCGTGTAGAAGGGGGGCTTGACCACGGTGAAGGGCAACTTGCCGCCGCGAACGTCGACCAGCACCGTCGAGCCGAGTCGGCTGCGGTCGCTGTCGAGGTAGGCCAACGCGATCGGGTAGCCGAGGGTGGGGGAGAGGATCCCCGAGGTGACGACCCCGATGGCGGAACTCGGGTCGTAGGCGTCGTGCACCGCATACTGCGCCCGTGCCGCCCGCTTGCCTGTGCCGACCAGCCCGACCAGCGTGCGCGCAGGTGCCGTGTCGGCGATCTTCTGCAGGGCCTCCGATCCGACGAACTTCTTGTTCAGGCGCACCACCCGCCCGAGACCCGCCTCGAACGGGGTGATGTCGAGGCTGAGTTCGTGCCCGTACAGCGCCATCCCGGCCTCGAGCCGCAGCGAGTCCCGGCACGCGAGACCGGCGGGAACCCCGCCGGCGCGCACCGTCGGCTCGAGCAGTGCCCGCCACAGCTCCACGGCCCGCGCGTTGGGGACATAGAGTTCGAATCCGTCCTCACCGGTATATCCGGTGCGTCCCAGGAGAATCGGAATCCCGGCGACGGTGGCGGTCGTGGCCGCGTAGTACCTGAGCTCCTGCACCGTGGACGCCTCCGCGGTGGGGACCAGGGTGAGCAGGATCGATTCGGCGGCCGGGCCCTGCAGGGCGATCAGGGCGGTCGTCTGCGAGCGATCGGTGACCGCGACGTCGAATCCGGCGGCGCGCTCGGTCAGCTCGGCGAATACGGTGCCGGCGTTGGACGCGTTTGCGACGACGAGAAACTGGTCGGCGCCGAGCCGGTAGGCGACGAGGTCGTCGATGACGCCGCCGTCGTCGTTGCAGATCAGCGAGTACTTCGCACGGCCCGGCGCCACAGCGGTGAACTCACCGGCCAGGGCATGATCGAGGAACGGGGCCGCATCGGGGCCGGTGACGTCGATCTCGCCCATGTGGGACAGGTCGAAGAGGCCGGTCACCGACCTGACCGCATGATGTTCGGTCAGGTCGCTGTCGTACTTGAGCGGCATCTGCCAACCGGCGAAATCGGTGAAACTTGCTCCGAGGGAACGATGCTCGTTTTCGAGGGGAGTGGCGAAACTCATGCGAGGACTTCTTCTCTCGTATCGGTCGATGAGGGGGCTTCGAAAGCTTCGGGTGCGGGGCACGAGCACACCAGGTTGCGGTCGCCGTGTACTCCGTCGATCCGTCGGACCGGCGGGAAGTATTTGTTCTCGCGCAGCGAGGGCACTGGGAAGGCGGCCTCCTGCCGGGTGTAGGGCAGCGTCCACTCGGTGGTGGTGACCTGGGCGGCGGTGTGCGGGGCCTGTCGCAGCGGGCTCGATTCGAGTGGCCAGGTGCCGTCGGCCACCCGTTGGATCTCGGCGTGGATGCCGATCATGGCGTCGATGAACCGGTCGAGTTCCTCGAGGTTTTCCGATTCGGTGGGTTCGACCATCAGGGTTCCGTTGACCGGGAACGACAGGGTCGGGGCGTGGAAGCCGTAGTCGATCAGCCGCTTGGCCACGTCTTCGGCGGTCACACCGGTCTGCTTGGTCAGGGCCCGCAGATCGAGGATGCATTCGTGTGCGACCAGATTCCCGTCGCCGGTGTAGAGCACCGGGTAATAGGGCGCGAGCGCGCCGGCGAGGTAGTTGGCCGACAGCACTGCGGTTTCGGTGGCCCGGGTGAGTCCGTCCGGTCCCATCAGCGCGATGTAGGCCCAGGATGCCGGCGGAGCCGTAGTTCGCCGCGGAGACCGGGGGGCCGGCGGGATCGGCCGCGAGCGGGTCGGACGGCAGGAAGGGGGCCAGATGCTCTCGCACGGCGACCGGTCCCACACCGGGACCGCCACCACCGTGCGGGATGCAGAAGGTCTTGTGCAGGTTCAGGTGTGAGACGTCGCCACCGAATTCGCCCGGCCGGGCCAGGCCGACCAGTGCATTGAGGTTGGCCCCGTCGATGTATACCTGCCCACCGGCGTCGTGGACGAGTTCACACACGGTGCGGACATCGTTCTCGTAGACACCGTGGGTAGAGGGGTAGGTGAGCATGATGGCGGCGATCTCGCCGCTGTGCCGGGCGATCTTGGCGCGTAGATCGTCGAGGTCGATGTTGCCGTTGGCGGCCGTCGCAACAACCACCACCTGCATGCCGGCGAGCACCGCGGAGGCTGCGTTGGTTCCGTGCGCGGACTGCGGAATCAGGCAGACGGTGCGGTCGGTGTCACCGTTGGCGGTGTGATAGCCGTGGATGGCGAGCAGGCCCGCGAACTCCCCCTGGGAGCCGGCGTTCGGCTGCAGCGAAACCCGGTCGTAGCCGGTGATCTCACTCAGCCACCGTTCGAGGTCATCGGTGAGCTCGCGATAGCCCTCGGTTTGGTCGGCCGGCGCGAAGGGGTGGATACCGGCGAACTCCGGCCAGCTGATCGGCTCCATCTCCACCGCGGAGTTGAGCTTCATGGTGCACGAGCCGAGCGGAATCATCGTCCGGTCCAGGGCGAGGTCCTTGTCGGACAACTTGCGCAGGAATCGCTGCATCGCCGCTTCCGAGCGGTAGCGCCGGAACACCTCGTGCTGGAGGAACGCCGAGGTCCGGGCCAGTGTCGGCGGAAGGTAGGAGGTGTTGACGGGAGCCAGGGCCGCACCGAAGGCCGCCAGGACCCGCTCGACGATCTCGCCGGTGGTGTGCTCGTCGCAGGACACCCCGACGTGGTCGGCGTCGATGTAGCGCAGGTTGATGCCGTCCGCGTTGGCGGCGCGGACGATGACACCGGCCCGGTGCGGGACGTGGGCGACGACGGTATCGAAGAAGTTCGAGTGCAGGGTCTCGATGTCCGCGGCGTGCAGTCCCGCGGTCAGGTGCGCGGCGTGCGAGTGCACCCGCCGGGCAATCGCGCGCAGTCCCTCGGCGCCGTGATAGGCGGCGTACATCGCGGCCACGTTCGCCAGCAGAGCCTGGGCGGTGCAGATGTTGCTGGTCGCCTTGTCGCGGCGGATGTGCTGCTCGCGCGTCTGCAGCGCCAGCCGGTATGCCGGTGTGCCGTCGGCGTCCTTGGACACTCCGACCAACCGGCCCGGCAGCATGCGTTCGAGACCGGTGCGGACGGAGACGAATCCGGCGTGCGGGCCGCCGAAGAACAGCGGAACACCGAACCGTTGGGCCGACCCGACGGCGATGTCCGCCCCCTGCTCACCGGGGGAGGTGACCAGGGTCAGCGCGAGCAGGTCGGTGGCCACCGTGGTCAGGGCGCCCCGCCGGTGCGCCTCGGCGATCGACTCGCTCAGATCCCGCACCCCGCCGGTGACCGACGGATTCTGGTAGACGACGCCGAAGAAGTCACCGTCGGGCAGGCCGCGGTCGAGGTCGGTCACGACCAGCTCGATGCCGACGGCGTCGGCTCGGCCGCGCAGAACGGACAGCGTCTGCGGGAAGCAGCCGGCGTCGACGAGGACTCGGTTCGAGGCGGTCTTGTCGGCGCGGCGCATCAGCAGGACGGCCTCGGCGACGGCGGTGGCCTCGTCGAGGAGCGAGGCACCCGCGACCGGGAGGCTGGTCAGCTCTTCGATGACGGTCTGGAAGGTCAGCAGTGCCTCGAGTCGGCCCTGGGAGATTTCCGGCTGGTACGGGGTGTACGAGGTGTACCAGCCCGGCGCCTCGAGGATGTTGCGACGCAGAACGGCGGGAGTGATGGTGTCGTAATAGCCGAGGCCGATCATCTGCACCCGCGGCCGGTTCTTGCCGGCGATCGTCCGTAGGTCGGCCAGCACCTCCTGTTCCGCGCGGGCGGCAGGCAGGTTCAGCGGTCGCGCGGTCCGGATCTGGGAAGGGACGGCACGCGAGACGAGGGCGTCGAGGGAGTCGTATCCGAGGACCTCGAGCAGTTGCGCGATCTCGGTCTCGGACGGGCCGATGTGCCGGTCTTGGAACGCGGGTGCGATGTCGGGATGGGACACGGAGGACCTCCAATGGTCGGTTCTGCTCGACTCGACGTCGAGCGCAGAGCGCGGCCCTCCCCGATCTGTCCTGTCACCTGAGAGATTATGCACCCCAACAGCATTGGGTCGCTCTTCACGTTCGGTAAGCGTTCGCGACGCTTTCTCCAGAGTTGCCTCTGCGTATCAGTACTGGGCCTGAGAGATTCCCGGGGAGGAACTTGCTCCTACGGCGGCCCCGCCTCGGCAGGGCATCTCCTGACACGCATCGAACGGCATGTGCAGTTGTTGTGCGCCCCGTCACTGTACCCACAATGTTCGGAGTTCCGCACGCCAATTGGTAACAATCGAGAAAATTGTACGGAATTCCGCTCATTTGAGGCGATCTGTTCTTGTGTTCGCGGGTACGGTGCGGCACTCTGGGGAACGAGCGTCGGGCAACCGCCCACGCTGTTCGGCATTCCGATCACAACCCGAGGAATCGCCATGGCAGTGACCAGCGACGGCCGCAAACGTCTGCGTCTCGAGGTCCGCAACGCTCAGGCGCGCACGACGAACCTGAAGTACGCCCCGGTGACCGGCCTCAGTCTCCAGCGTCCGGATCGAGCGGATTTCCGATCGAAACCCCGAACAAGACATTAGTTCGTTCGGAATGCCGATCAAAAATTGCCAAACACTCTTGATTTGTTCGGCAGACACGTCTAACGTTCTTCTCATGACAAGCGCAAGGCGGCCCGGCGCCGCGAGGAGCGAAGCGGCTCCGACCGTCGTGGTCATCGGCACTTTCGACACCAAGGCCGCTGAACTCGGAGCCCTCAGTGATGAGATCGAGCGGCTCGGTGGGATCGCCATCATGCTCGACACATCGGCTCGGACGGCGCAGCGTCCCTCGGACGCGGTGATCGGCACTCGCCGCTTCATCGACCAGGCAACGGTCGCCGCCGCGGCGGGAAGTTCGATCGCCGCGATCAGTGAACTACCGCGCGGTGAGGCCGTCAGTGCCCTGCGGTCGGGAGTCAGTCGCCTCCTGAGCACGATGGTCGCCGAAGTCGAGATCGACGGCGCGGTGTGCATGGGAGGGGCCGGGACGCACATCGCCGGCCCTGCCCTGCAGCACCTGCCCTTCGGCTTTCCCAAACTCATCGTCTCGCCGCTGGCCTCGGGAAACAGGACCTTCGACCCCTACGTCGGAATCAGCGACATCGCCGTTCTGCACTCGGTCGCCGACATCATCGGCATCAACTCGGTGACCAGCGAGATCTACCGATCGGCCGCCGGCTACATCGTCGGTGCCGCGGCCGCCGCCGCGCCCGCCGCGCCGACCGTCAGTGCCGGTCAGCGTCCGACCACCGTGGCGGTGTCGATGAACGGCAACACCACACCCGCTCTCGAGCGGGCCCAGAAACACCTCGAAGACAAAGGCTTCGGCTTCGTCGCCTTCCACGCCAACGGCACCGGTGGCCGGGCACTCGAGAACGCTGTCCAAGCGGGCCAGGTCGATGCGGTCATCGATTTCACGACCACGGAACTGAGCGGCCACCTCATCGGCGGCCTGATGGATCCCGGTCCCCACCGGATGGAGGCGGCCGGCAAGGCCGGACTCCCTCAGGTGCTCGTTCCGGGCTGCGTCGACTTCATCACTTGCGGCAAGCTGGCCGACACCCAACGACAATTTCCGGGACGCACCTACTTCGGGCACAACCCCGAACTCACGCTGGTGCGGCTCACCACATCCGAAATGATGAGGGTAGCAGAGACATTCGCGGCAAAGGCCAACAACAGTGTCGGTCCGACCCGGGTGTACGTCCCCACCGCGGGCTTGTCGGTGCCCAACGCGCCGGGCCAGGTCTTCTGGGACCCGGAAGCCGACCGCGCCTTCACCACGGTGCTCGAATCGCGCCTCGAGCCATCCATCGAACTGACCAAACTCGACGTCCACATCAACGATCCCGCCTTCATCGACCACATACTTGCAGATTTCGTTCCTCTGCTCGACAGCCGTGCCCATCACGCACTGCCCGCCGCCCTGGCGGAGGCATCCATCCCCACCCCCACAGGAGGTAGCTATGCCCATCGGTAAGGATGCCGTCGTTACCTCGTTCGGCCACAACATCTTCCAACACAAGAACCCCACCGCCTGATAGCCGCATACTCAACCATCCGCGAGTGAACACGATCGATCGGAGGCACCGATGAAAGCAGTAGTTCTCGAAGCCGAGTGGGCCCCGCGTGCATCTGCACGCATCTCGGACCGCGACGCAGAACGCCAGTGGGCCCGCATCGCCAGCGATGCGTACCGTAACCCGTCGGTCGACCTCCGGACGATCGCCGACCCCGGCGAACCCGGTCCCACCGAGGTCGTCGTCGAGGTCGGTGCCTGCGGGCTGTGCGGCTCGGACGTGCACATGTTCGAGACCGACGACGAGGGGTACATGCTGCTCCCGTACCACCTCAAGGCCCCGGTCATCACCGGGCACGAGTTCGCAGGCAAGATCGTCGCCGCCGGCAAGGATGTCACCGAACTGCGTGTCGGCGGACTCGTGGCCGTCGAGGAAATCCAGTGGTGCGGCAACTGCCGCGAATGTCGCGGCGGGTACTGGAACCAGTGCCGCAACATCGAAGACCTCGGCTTCACCGTCAACGGCGGCTTCGCCCAGTACGTCAAGGTGGACGCCCGCTTCTGCTGGCCCCTGGACGCAGTCCTCGACCGATACGGCGACGAGGAAACCACCCTCGAGGTCGGCGCCCTGACCGAACCGACCAGCGTCGCGTACGAGGGCATGTTCACCCGGGGCGGTGGCTTCAAGCCCGGTGGTGCGGTGACGGTGTTCGGCGGCGGACCCATCGGGCTGGCCTCTGTCGCACTCGCACAAGCCGCCGGCGCCTCGAAGATCTTCATCGTCGAGCCCATCGCCGAGCGTCGCGAACTCGCCCTCGAGCTCGGAGCGACGCACGCCATCGACCCGATCAACGAGGACGCCGCCGACGCGGTGCTCACCGAAACGCGCGGGAACGGCTCGGCCATGGTCGTCGAGGCCAGCGGAAACACCAAGGCCGTGATGCGCGGCGTCGAAGACACCCTCGGAGTCGGCGGCAAGGTCATCGTCGCCGGCATGGACGCCAACGCGGCACAGATCAACCTCATCAACATCCAGCTCAAGGCCGGCTCCTTCTACGGAACCGTCGGACACTCCGGAACCTGGGACTTCCCGAACGTCATCAACCTGATGGCCGCCGGGCGAATCAACATGGAGCACGCCATCACCCGCCGATTCCCGCTCGCCGGGCTCGTCGACGCCATCGACGAAACCAAGCAGCGCGGCAACGGAAAGATCCTGGTCAAGCCCCAGCTCTGACCACTACCGACACCTGTATCGAACCCTCTAGAAAGGCCCTCTCATGACCGAACTGCACTCACGCCTGATCACCGACCTCGCACCGCCGGACATCCAGAAATACCTCGAGACCGACGACACCATCCTCATCCCGATGGGCGCGGTCGAGATGCACGGCTACCACCTGCCCATCGGCACCGACATCTACAACGCCATGGAGGTCTCCAAGCGGGCAGCCGAGAAGGCCGGCGTGCTCTACGGACCGCCGATCTGGACCGGCTACAGCCCGCACCACCTCCGCGAAGCCGAGAACGGCATGGGCACCATCACCTTCCGTGGAGACACCGTCCGCGGCATCATCTACGACACCGCCCGCTCGCTGATCCACCACGGCTTCAACCGCATCATCTTCGTCAACGGCCACACCTCCAACACCAAGGTCACCGACGAGGTCTTCCGCACCCTGCGGTACGAGACAGGTGCACTGCTCGGCATGTTCAAGCCTTACGGTGAGCGCTACCTCGGCATCATCGAGGACCTGATGGAGAACACCCCCGAGGAGACCGCCGGCTGGCACGCCAGCGAGCAGGAAACGTCGATCATGATGGCGTACAAGCGCGACAACGTGAAGCTCGACCGCGGCCTCGACACCCGCGCCCAGGCTCCCGAATGGCTGCCCGAGTCCTTCAAGAAGGTCGACGCCAGCCCCGACGTCGAGTTCCAGGGCTACGAGTACTTCTACTTCCCGATGGAGCACCAGGAGATGGCCCCGCACGGAGTCATCGGCAACCCCTTCCGGGCGACGGCGGAGAAGGGCGAACAGATCTTCGACCGGTTCTCCCAGCACCTGGCCGACGCGGTCGGTGAGCTCAAGAAGGTCAAGGTCGACATCACCCAGCGTGAGTACATCCTGAAGGCCTGACCCACCCCACCCCTGCACCAGCGGCAGTCCACGGAGATCCCTCGGCCGGTCCGGACTCCCTGGTGTAGGGGCGAGCCCCTCGGGGCTCGGAACCCAGTTTCCGGGTAGGGCGATGTCGTCCTCTCGCCCTACCCGGGTTTCCACCTCCCGCAGTGGCCGAGATTCCGAACAAGTTCACAGAGGACTATCGGTCGCTCCCGACCGTCGGCCGGCGAGCTACCACCTTTGAGTTGTTTACTACCATAAGGATTCGGTCTGCGTAGACGGCGAACGCGATCCAACGGCTGTGTACGCGATGTTCGCCAAACCGAACGCTCCGACGTAGACTGGACTCGGCCCGAAGTAACCTTCGGCACGGTGAGGAAGCCCGGCCGATGCCGCGCAGGGGCGCCCTTCACCGGCGGTCCAGGTGTCAGAAGAGATGGAGAGAAAGATGACGGACGTGACGGATGATCCGGCGGATGTGGGTTCGATCGGTGACAGGCTGCGAGCGCTGCGCACTGAGCACGGCTACTCGATTCGCGCGCTCGCCGAGCGTGCCGAGATCTCATCCTCCGTCATCAGTGAGGTCGAGCGGGGAAAGACCGAACCGTCGATCTCGACCCTCAAGCGTGTTGCCGCCGCGCTCGGAACCAGCATCACGTACTTCTTCACGGCGCCCTCACAAATGAACGGTCACGTGATCCGTGCCAAGGAACGGATCACCATCAGTCCGGCCGGCGACAACGGGCACGAGGCCCGCACCTCGATGAAGGCCCAGGGCGTGCATTTCGAATTGGCCTCGCCCAATGAATCGGAGGTCCTCGAGGCCATCTTCGGTCGGTACGAGGTCGGTGCCAGCACCGGCGACGAGCTGTACAGCCACGAAGGCGAGGAATGGGCGATGGTCCTGAAAGGACGCTTCAAAATCACCCTGGCCGACGAGGTGTACTTCCTCAACCCCGGTGACTCGATCTGGTTCCAGAGCACCACTCCCCACAAAATTGAAAACGTTGCAAACGAAGTAAGCGAATACATCTGGATCGACACGCCGAAATCCTTCTGACCTGACATCAGAAGACCCGCGTGTCCGAAAGCGGAGGAGAAATCAATGGGAAAGCTCGACGGCAAGGTCGCCTTCATCACCGGCGCCGCCCGCGGTCAGGGACGATCGCACGCGGTGAAGCTGGCTCGAGAAGGCGCCAACATCATCGCGGTGGATATCTGCGCCCCCGTGGAGTCCGCTCCCTACGCCATGGCCTCCGCTGACGACCTGCAGGAAACGGTTCGCCTCGTGGAAGCGGCCGGCGGCAAGATCGTCAGCCGGATCGCCGACGTCCGCGACCTGGCGGCACTGTCCGCGGCCGTCGACGAAGGCGTCGAACAGTTCGGGCGCCTCGACATCATCCTCGGCAACGCCGGCGTCTGTACCTACGGCAAGCTCGCCACCATGTCGGAAGAGCAGTTCGACGAAATGATCGAGATCGACCTCACCGGCGTGTGGAAGACCGTCCGGGCGGGCGCCCAGGCCATGATCGACGCCGGTAACGGCGGATCGATCATTCTCACCAGCTCCACTGCCGGCCTGCGCAACCTCAACGAGATCGGACACTACGTCGCCGCCAAGCACGGCGTCACCGGACTCGCGAAGGCACTGGCCAACGAGCTCGCACCGCACAACATCCGCGTCAACTCGCTGCACCCGAGCAACTGCGAAACGATGATGATGACCAACACCGGGGTGATCAAGATGTTCCGCCCCGACCTCGAGAACCCCACCCTCGACGACGCCAAGGACGGCTTCGCCTCGATCCACCTGCTCGACACCCCGTGGGTTCAGCCCGAGGACGTCTCGAACGCGATCCTTTTCCTGGTGTCCGACGACGCCCGATTCATCACCGGCGCAGCAATTCCCGTCGACGCGGGCATGCTCGCCAAGTAGCCCACGACCGAATAGTTCCCAACAGAGAGGACGAAATGCCGTTCACCCATGTCGTGACGTTCCGGTGGGTACCGAACCAGCACGACGTCGCCGACGAGGTACGCCGGTCACTCGAAGAACTGGTCCACTCCCTTCCCGGTGTGCACAGCTACCTGTGTGGCTCGGACGCAGGCCTCACCCCCGGAAACTCCGACTTCGCGGTGGTCGGCACCTTCGCCAGCAAAGAAGACTTCCTGCACTACCGGGAACACCCCGAGCACCAACGCATTCTCGAGGAACTGATCGTCCCCAACCTGGCCGATAAGGATGTCGTTCAAATCGAACGATGACTACGGGTACTGGTAGGGGCTGATCACCCGCAATCTGCCCCTGCCGGCACCTGCACTCGGCAGCGAGACGATGACGCCAGACGACCGAGACCTCCTCGCCTTCGCGACGAATGGCCGCTCTACGGAGGCGACCCCGGCGAAGTGACGATGCCGACCTTCGGATCGACCCGGCCGCAGTACCTGCACCCCGTAGACAGGGCCCTCACGTGAGCTCGCCGCCACGCAGATCGCCGCGCGCACCGGTCTACGTGAACTGCAGCTCACGAGCAGTTCAGAATCGACTACCTACTCGATCCGAAGTCCAGCAACACCGTTCCCACCCGGACGACGGGGCGGGGCGAACTCGGCATTAGTGAGAACCCAGTGCGCTTCCACGTCACGAGCATCCCGAAGAAGCTCGATGTCGGAAGTTGGCGAGAGGACACGGCGACACTCTTCGAAGAACTGCACTGACACGGCACCCGGCCATGCACGGACCCAAGAGCGCACGCCACCAGCGACCGTTGACCAGTACACCGAGTCCGCCCGAAAGGACCACAGATGCTTCGCGTCGCAGTTCCCAACAAGGGCTCGCTGTCCGAGTCCGCCGCCGAGATCCTCAACGAGGCCGGCTACCGCCGTCGCACCGACTCTCGCGACCTCACTGTCCTCGACCGCGCCAACTCGGTCGAGTTCTTCTTCCTGCGACCCAACGACATCGCGATCTACGTCGGATCCGGTGAACTCGACCTCGGCATCACCGGCCGCGACCTCGCGCGGGACTCCGGCGCTCCCGTCAGCGAGCGGCTCGCGCTCGGCTTCGGCCGCTCCACGTTCCGGTACGCCGCCCCCGCGGGCCAAGACTGGAAGGTCGAGGACCTCGCCGGACTCCGGATCGCGACGTCGTATCCCAACCTGGTCCGGGACGACCTCGACGCCCGCGGAATCAAAGCCTCGGTCATCCGGCTCGACGGCGCCGTCGAAATCGCGATCCAACTCGGGGTCGCCGACGCGATCGCCGACGTCGTCGGCTCCGGCCGCACGCTGCGCCAGCACAACCTGGTCGCGTTCGGCGACACCCTATGCGATTCCGAGGGCGTGCTCATCGAACGCACCGGGTCGGACATCGACGACCCCGCCCGCAACCAGCTCGTCGAGCGGGTCCGCGGCATCGTGTTCGCCCAGCAGAACCTGATGCTCGACTACGACTGCCCGAAAACCATCCTCGGCGAAGCCCTGACGATCACCCCCGGAGTCGAGTCACCCACGCTGTCGCCGCTCGCCGACGAGAACTGGGCCGCAGTGCGGTCGATGGTCCCGATCACGGGACACAACCGGGTGATGGACCAACTTGCCGCTCTCGGCGCCAAGGCCATCCTCGTCTCAAACATCCGATCCTGCCGCGCGGTCACCGACAGATACGCCTCGGAGGAACAATGATGAAAACGACTGAACACGGGAACGTACGCCGCTCACAGATAGAGAGCGCTACTGATAGCCGAGTGCTCAGAATCCTCACCGATGCAGTCCGCGTAGGAGTGCGGATGGTGAGGGCCGCCGCGGCGACGGTGCTTGACGTGGCCCGGCACCTCTATCCCGAACCGCTTGCCCCCGCGGACGGAGACCCACCCCTGACTGGGTCCGTGACACCCGCAGTCGATCTCCGTCGCGACGCCATCAAGCGCACAGCGACAACAGCTGCAGTACTGGACAATCCGGCGCGGGATCGATTCGATCTCTGGGTGGGCGACGAACTGGTAGGTGTGCTCGGCTACCTCAACGAGCACGACATCGCCGCCCGGGAACCCTCCGATCGGCGCGGAGTGGCGTTCATGCACACCATCATCGCGGAGGACTGGGCCAGGCAAGGACTCGCAGCTTTCCTCGTTCGCGAAGCGTATGGCCATGCGCGCAAACGTAACTGGACGGTCCGACTTGTCTGCAGCTACGCCCGGAGCCTCGCCCTCGACCATCAGGCTCACGAAGTACAGGCGTAGCCACGTCGCGGATTTCAGGTGGCCGGGGTCGATCCCGGCGTAACTGTGCTCGAGCGGAGGGCTGCCGACTGCCCCTCACGGGTGCGGATGAGTAGACACAACGAGGCATTCGTCCCTCGCGGTCATCTATCGGGGCTGCGTGAGCTGCTTCGCAGAGTCGAACCGACCGAAGATCGCCGCCATGTCCTTGATCAGCGGAATGAATGCCTTCCTGGTCCGTGGAAGCGAACTGCCCAGCGTCATGCCGGGCAGTAGTTCAAGGATTGCAAATCCGAACACGCAAAGTCGATGATTCTCAAATATCCGTCTCTAGGATCGGAATACCGAACGAAAATGCCCATAAGGGGTTGATCTGTTCGGCAAACCGGGCTATCGTTTCAGTCAAGCTACTTCGCAAGAATGACATCTAGTCCCGGCGCGTGAAGCGCGGGATCGTCCGCCATGACGGACAGCCAAATCCCCCCCCAGCCGATCGCTGTCGCGGCGATCCACGATGCAGACAAGGCCAAAAATGATCGAGCTAATTGCCATGCTCACGCACAACGACAAGACCGTTGACAACGCAAGGGAGGTCTTCGCGCAGTCCGTCGATGCACCCACGCAGCACTGGGGGTTCAAGGACACCGGCCTCTCTTCTCCAGAACTGGCGCTTCTCGCGCGAGACATGAAGGACGCGGGTAAGACTGTGCACTTCGAGTCGCTGGAGGAGGAGGAGTCACGCTGCGTGGCCGCGGCCCAGTTCGCGATCGACAACGGGTTGGACTTCCTGATCGGCATGGCTTTTCACCCGTCTGTCGCCGAGCTGCTTGCAGAGGCAAACGTGGGGTACCTGCCGACCTGTGGCGGCCGCAGTGGAATTCCGCGGATGCTTCACGGCAGCATCGCGGACATCGTGGGAGATGCGAACCGTATTCGCCCTCAGGCCGATGGGGTTGCGCTGTCGCTGTACCGATGGACTGACGGCGATCCCGGGCAACTCGGAAAAGCCTTCACCGAAGAAGTCAAGTCTCCTGTCGTAGTCACCGGCTCAATCAACAGCACCGACCGAATGGACGAGATTGCTCGTCTGTCTCCGTGGGGCATCACAGTTGGCTCCGCACTGTTCGACGACGTGTTCGGGGTCGGGAGTTTCGCGGCCGGTCTGGAATGGATGCGAGACTACTTCGACCGCGTCTGACCGGCACCTCTGCGGTCGTAGGGACCCAGGGCCCAGATGCGCCAAGGCGCTCTGGGTTGGGGCCCTACCCGCCCCGCGGCGTCCACACACGATGAGCGCTTGCCACTGTCGGAGCCGGCCTCGAACTCGGTCAGGCCATCGACCGCATCCGGGCTCACGGGTTCGATGTCGTCCTGATCGCCCGCAACCGGACAACGCTCGACAACTCGCGGACACGCCCTTGTCGGAAGTCGCCAGTATAGATAATATTCGATTTTGTAGTTGAAAACATGCTGTGGCACAACATGAATGGGGCCAAAAATAGATCTGTCTACTATTCACAGGTAGCGGTTACGATGACCCATCGTGAAAGTCCCCAGCACGTTCCATGCCCCAAGGGCTGGTTAATGCTGCACGTCGTAGAAATGGCTCTGCTCAATTCCTTTGCCGCTCCGAGAGGCCTCGGGCGGGGGACCGCTCTAGCGCGAATTCAACGATCGGGCCGTGTATGCGGTGGCGAGTCGGTGACTGCATTGACATGGAGTTCGTTTCTGAAGTCTGCTTCCGATCGATTCCGAGAATCTGTACTTCGACCGGCTTCCTCCTGCGCGACCCCGCTGCCGCGGTCCGTTGAACCTACTCCGCAACCCGCTGTCGGGCAACGGTTTTTGTGGCTCGAGTGGGATTGAGAGGCGGCGGGGGCGCGGAACGGGCCGTCTCGGGTACAGCCGATGCGAGCCGTCCTGGCGTGGGTCGAGGGGGTGTCGAATTGCACGCGGCAATCTCGGCGTGCTTTGTTGACCGGTCTATCGCGGCGGATCACCCGGCGGCGCCATGGGAGGTACTTGCGGCGGTCGAAGAAGCGGGCGGTGGGCATCTCTTCCGGGACGCGGTGCCGCGGGTTGAGGCGGGTGACGCCGATGCGACTGCGGGCAATGCGCAGGCGGCGACGCTAGAGTCCGCCGGTTGCGCGATATTTCCACCGCCGTCCATCGCACCGAGCAGTGGCAGTTCGGCAGGGTGATCGCGGTGATCGAGCGCTGCGCGCCGCACGCACCGGATCTTCGCGGATCTGAGGAAGAACCGGATGGCATGGCATCGTGGGTTCGTCCGAGGCTTCGCGATCCGCCCCTACATCCTGCTCGCCGGGTTCACCCTCGCTGCGTTGAACCTGCTGATTGCACACGCGGCCACCCGGCGCGGAACGCTCGACTGTGAGGAACGGTTCCTCGGCGAACCGGAAACTCGAACGCCTACCCCGAACGCGCCGTCGCAGTCCCTGGTCCGTTCACGCGTCACGCGTCACGCAGCATTGTTGGCGGCCTCAGGACCGGGCAGACGACCATCCCGCCCCACCGCCGGAATCCGCGGCTCCCGGCGGTCGAGCATGACGACCACAGAAAATGACCAACGACGCCCGTTCACCCACGCCCGGCGCCGACCCCGGCACCCCGCCTACCGGGAACTCTCGGATACGGGGGGTGTTCACCCGTTAGGCCTACTGTGTTCACCTATTGGCCCGCGATCGACTCGAGCGCTGCTTCCTACGCGTGGTAGCCCTTGACTCCGGCTTCTCGCGGATTTCCGGTCTGTGTGCGGCGCGTGTCAGTGCTCGCCGCGACGACGGGTGCGGGTGTGCCGTCGACGGTCTGCTTCGGTCATACCACCCCAGATTCCGTAGGGTTCGCCGTTGCTGAGGGCATGGTCGCGGCACTGGGCGAGGACGGGGCAGTCGTGGCAGATCTCGCGGGCGCCCGATTCGCGTCGGGCCCGGGCGACGCCGCGTTCTCCGTCGGGGGAGAAGAAGACCGACGATGCGATTCCGCGGCACGCGGCGCGAACCTCCCAATTCCCGGGGCGGGTGCAGACCTCGTAGTCCGGTGTCGGTGGGTATGTGTCGTGCGCGGGCACTGCCGTTCCTTTCGTCCCGAACAGTGGAACCGTGAACAGATCCGCACGCCAGGAAAACCGTTGGTGATGTCGTTCGTGTGTTGCTTGTCGGCTACGCCTCGTACCAGATAACAAACCGGGCACCCTGTTTTAGAGGTATACCTGATCTCCCGACGTCGACGCCACTCGGTCGGGTGTCCAGCAGTCCTCGGGTGTGGTGCCGACCTCGGGCTCGTGCGCTGTCCCGGAGGCGGGGAGCGGTGCCGACTCCGAAGGCATTCCCGGGAAATGCCCCGATACGCGCGCACATCCTTCACAATGGCCACCGAAAGAGCTTGACGTGCAACGTATTCGAATCCTCTGTTGCTGTAGGGAAATTTGAGACGTAGGAGACCCGATGCCCGTTTCGTCACAGATGTTGTTGCAGCACGTTCAGGACCGCACTACCGATCTGCGCCGATGGTTGGATACCGGTGGCAACGGTGCGTCTCTGAACGCGTACCTTCGCGACGAACCTGTCGACCATCGGTGGGTGGCCACCTATGAGCGACTCCGGCTCGACCTGCTGCGGGCAGTCGGGTGCGCATGCCCTCCTCAGTCCGGGCGCGCGACGCCGACCGTGGGGCGCCCGCCGCACGGCCGATGAACCGGAATCAGCGCCGGGCGCTGGAGCAGGTGCGCGACACCTGCGCCATGCTGCACAGCTTCATGGACACCGACTTCGTGGACACCGATCCGGGCGACCAGCCCCTGGAACGGGTCCATTCCGCGACATTCCATCAACTCACCGACGACCTCCTCGACGCCGTGACCGCCGCAGAGTCGGCGGGCGTCCCCGAACACCTCATTTTCGACAGTATGTGAGGCGAGCGGCGGGTGCGGGACCGTTCTCTCACCGGCCGAGTCGTGCGAGCCGTTCACCCGGTGTCGTCGCACCCCAGACGCCGTGCTGCTGGCCGGTCTGGAGGGCATACGCCAGGCATTGCTCCACCACCGCGCAGCCGCGGCAGAACTCCTTGGCGAGATCTTCCCGCTCGGAGCGCGCGCTCCTGCGTTCGGCGTCCGCCGGGAAGAAGATCTCAGTATCTTCTTTCCGGCACCGCGCAGCCAGTCGCCACTGCCACAGCTCGGTGTCGTGAGACTGCAGTGTTGTCACGAGTGTCGACATCTTTTCGACTACCCCCTTCGCTCTGGGTCGGCCCGTAGTACAACCCGATCGGCACGTCCGCAGAAGGATTCGAATCTCCGGGATTCCGGGTGCCGGGCCTGGTCGGGTGAAGATCTGATCGGCGTGACGCGAATCCTGTTGTTCGACGGCTGCTCTTGCGATGCTGACCGAGTGACCGCCGGCATCTCCGCCACCGTGTACGCCAAGCTCGAATTCCTCAACCCCGGCGGAGGAGTGAAGGATCGCGCCGCCCTGGCGATGATTCAGGCGGCGGAGGAATCCGGAGAGCTCCTGCCCGGGTGCACCGTCGTGGAGGGCACGTCGGGCAATACCGGGGTCGGGCTGACGTTGGTCTCGGCTGCGCGGGGCCACCGTTCGGTCGTCGTAGTGCCGGACAAGACGAGCGTCGAGAAGATCGCGTTGCTGCGGGCCCACGGGGCGCGGGTGCATGTGACGCCGGGCGGCCGGCCCAGCCACCATCCCGAATTCGTGCGCAACGTCGCCACTCGTCTGGCGGCGGAGATTCCGGGCGGGTGGCTCGCCGGACAGTACGACAACCCGGCGAATCCGGACGCGCACCGCGCCACGACCGGACCGGAGATCTGGCGTCAGACTCAGGGGCGCGTCCCCCATTTCGTGGCCGGTGTCGGGACCGGCGGGACCATCACCGGGACGGGGGAATTCCTGACGAAGGTCTCCGGCGGGGCAATGCAGATAATCGGAGCGGATCCCGATGCCTCCGTCTACGGCGGGGGAGACGGACGGGCGTGGTACATCGAATCCGTGGGCCATTTCCTGCACCCGCAGACCGAGCGCGACGAGTGGCCGGACTCGTACCATCCGGACGTCGTCGGTCGAATCGAGCGGATCCCGGACGTCGAGGCCCTGACGGTGCTGCACCGCCTCGCCAGGGAGGAAGGCCTGCTCGCCGGAGGGTTCGCCGGTACCGCGGTTGCTGCCGCCCTGCGGGTGGCGCGCACTCTCGGTCCGGTCGACGCAGTGGTCGTGATCATTCCGGACTCGGGCCTGGCCTATCTGGCGAAATACTTCGACAACGAGTGGCTGGGACGGCTGGGCTTCCCGCTTTACCACGCCGTTGCCGAGGCGCGCGACGTGCTCGCGGATACCCCGGAGGCCTCACCCGTCCTGCTGGCGCGGCCGGGCATTGGTCCGGTCGTGGTCGCGGAGATCCTGGGGTCCGTCAGCGGCGCGACCCTGGCGGGGGTTCCGGACCACGACCCGGTCAGCGTACACATCGATCAGCCGTCACCCGTGGTCGAATACCTTCTCGAAGCAATTCGAGAATGGCAAGATCTCGTAGGGGGAGAAGGTCGGAATCCGGGAGTAACCACTCTTCTCGTACAATCGCACAGCATCCGGTTGCCGGTCGCCGGTCTGGAGGATCAGTCGAGGTCGTGCCGCGTTCACAGCGGCATCTTCGACCGCGCGCAACAAGGCCGTCGACACACCGGTTCCGCGATGCTCGGGTTTGACGAACATCCGCTTCAACTCCAGGTCCTCGCCGTTCCACCGAAGGGCGGCGTGGCCCACCGTTTCTCGGGCGTCGGTATGCACGGCATACGCCACCACCGTGAGGAACACGGACTGCGGGTCAACCGCATTGGTGGTTGCGCGGTCTGCCGTCGAAACCCGGTCGGAGTATCGCGGCCCGACCTCCGCGGCCATGGCTGCTCGCAATGCCTCCGCGTCGGGATCGAACCACGACACTTCGCTCACATGAAGGGTCGAGATCGTCAGTTCAGAGGGCATGTACCTTCTCCGTCGATGAAACCGATTATCCGGTCGATAATCCATCAACCGCATCCCGGCATCGACAGTTGAAATCACCGTGACGTCAATACGGCTCTGGACCGAGGAGAACGTCACGTATCGGGGCAATATTTCCAGGTCGCCGATTCCACGGTGCTGCATCCGACGTGGCCGAGCGTGTCGCCGCTGCCGAGGCCGACGTACAGCTTTTCTGGGGTGCGCTACTCGATGGAGTGCGGGAACGGATCGAGCGGTTGCGGTCGCTGAGCGAGAAACTCGGCCGAGAGCATGTGCCGCGGGAGTTCGGTCTGCGGATCACCACCTTCGTGCGGGACACGACCGCGCAGGCATGGGCCGACGCCGAGGCGAAAGTGGCGGAGATGGCGAACTATGGTGCAACTCTGCGAAATTCGAGTCGCAGGATCGCCGGGGGGACAGCAGCGACTCCTCGATCTGGTGGCGCGTGGCGACGTGCTGGACGACAACCAGTACACCGCACCCGGAAAATTCGGTGGCGGCGGAGCCGGCACCACCTGGCTCGTCGGATCTCGCGGTGTAGTTCTCACTGAAGCTCGGTCAACAGGGCGGTGAGGGTCTGCGCCTCGACGGTGGGGTCGGGTGTGCTTGCTCGCACCGCATGAAGGACGGCGTCGATTCTTCCGTCGACGACGCCCCACGCGGTCTGGTCGGCGGGACGGAGGGTCGCCTCGTCATCGTCCCACGCAGTTTCGAGGTCCGTGATCCGCGCCTCGGCGTCAGCCTGCTGCCCGGCCTGCACTTTCGTGAGCGTGTCTCGGGCGATGGCGCGGAACTTCGCGACCTCTGCCGGAGGGAAATGTGCGGTCACCTGACCTGCGTCGAGTGTTGCGGTCACCGACAACGCACCGGATTCCTCCTCGTCGCTCGCCACGGCCGCGTGCGGCTGACCGGCCGCCCACCCGAGCAGAACGACTGTCGCGACCGCGATAGCGGCGTAGTACCCGAGCGTGATTCGCTCGCGGGCCGGCCGTGCGGTGGCGGCGGGCGTCGGGGTCCGTTCGGGTAGTTCGATGACGTCGCTGTGGGTGAGGGTGAGGTAGCCGACCGTCGCAAGGATTGCAACGAGGAATACCAGACTGGTCAGGGCGGTGCCCCACCCGAGACCGTGCTCGGCTGACGGGGAGGCCAGCCAGTCGCCGAGGTTAGCCCCGAGCGGACGAGTGAGGATGTAGGCGAGCCAGAACGACAGCACGGCGTTCGCGCCCAGTCGCCAGCCGATCGCGATCAAGGCGATCAGGCCGGCCGGTAGGAGCACCGATGTTCCCGGCCCCCAGCCGGTGAGCTCGAGTGTCCAGTCACCTGCGGCCGTGCCGAGCGCGAAGGTGACCAGCACTGCGAGCCAGTAGAACAACTCGCGGGGAATCGTGACGATGCTGTGGATGGACAGTGTCCGCTCGCGGGCGTACCAGACGCCGAAGACGACGGCGAGCGCCGCTGCGAAGATGCTCGTGCTCACCGCGAGCGGAACACCCAGGGCATCGGTGAGGATGTCCGTGTAGAGCGTGCCGGTCACGCTCAGCACGACGACTGTCAGCCAATAGGCAATCGGCACGTACCGGTCCAGGCACAGTTGCCATCCCAGAACCGCGGCAAGTATTCCCGTGAAGATGAGAGCGGTCAGGGTCAGACCGACACCCAGGGTCATGTCGATCCAGTCGGCGAAGCTTTCACCGACGGTGGTGCACAGGATCTTGATGACCCAGAACCACACCGTGATCTCGGGCACCTTACTCAGCATCGTGCGCCCGGTCGTGGCAGCCGCAGACCGCGTCGTCTCGTTCACAATGCCAGACTGTAGGGATCTGTGGCTGAGCGCACGCTGAGCGCTGTGATACGCCCAGACCTGGTGGTGACCCGCTTCGTCGCTCGACGACGGGCCGGGTTCTCAGGCCAGGCGCCGGCTCATGGCGAGGCCGGTGGCGGCGGCCGCGGCGACCAGTGTGGAACCGAGGATCAACCAGGGCCGGCTGGCGTCGCCGAGTTGGTTCTCGTAGCCGATCTGCTGCTGGAGGTCCTGGTAGCTGGCATCGAGTTCGTCGGCGGTGGTGGCCGTGAAGAACGACCCACCGGACAGGTCGGCGACCTGCCGAAGGGATCCGTCGTCGACGGGGACGGGGACGCTTTGGCCTTGAATGTCGACCGTGCCATGGGCGGTGCCGAAGGAGATCGTCGAGATCGGGACATCCTTCTGATTCGCCAGTCGGGCGGCGGTGAACGCACCGCGCGGGTCGTCCAGGGCGGCGGGCTCGGTCTGTTTGCCGTCCGACAAGAGGACGATCCGGGCCGGCGGCGGGCCGCCGTCGCCACCGCCGAGCACGCTACCGAGCGTGTCGATCGCCTGCAATGCGGTGAAGATCGCTTCCCCGGTAGCGGTCCGCTCGGCCAGTTGGAGGTGGTCGAGCGCGCCTGCGACGGCGGCATGGTCGGGAACGGGAGAGACCAGAACCGATGCAGTTCCCGCAAACGATTCGAGACCGAGATTGATTCCCGGGGTGAGGGTCTCGGCGAAGTTCTTCGCGCCCGCCTGCGCCGCCGCGAGACGCGTCGGTGACACATCCGTCGACCGCATCGACAACGACACGTCGATCACCAGCATCACCGTGGCCCTATTGCGTGGAACCTTCCGGGCGGCGGTCGGCCCGGCCAGCGCGACGGTCAGGAGCAGCAGCCCGATCAGCAACAGCGCGGTGGGGACATGCCGGGCCATGCGGGGTCGGTGGGGTGCCACGCTGTCGAGCAGCTCGAAATTGGTGAACCGCAAGAACCTTCTGCGCCTCTGCCGCTGCACCCACAGGTACCCGGCCAGCAGAGCCACGATGACCGCCGCGAACAGCAACCACAACGGTGAAGTGAATCCGGACAAGCTCATTCCCAATCCTGCCGTCGCGGATTCGAGCCGGACGGTCGTTGACCCCTGCGCCCGTGGATACGGCGTGTCGAACCCGGCCACTGTGGAAACACTGAGAGCCGGTGGTCCCCGGCCCGCACAGTGTGGTGCTGTGATTGTGCCGTCGGCGGAACGTGGGCACCCGCACTTCGCCGGCGGCCCTGGCGCCACTGGCTGCAGCCAGTTCAGGTCCCGGCGGCGGGACCGGGTTGCTCGGGGACTACCGTCGGGGACATCACTCGACCCGGTGGTGGTGGAACTGGCCGCCGTCCCCACCGTGGGAGATCAGCACAATCGCCGCGATCGCGTACAGGACGACAGCCAGAAGCAGGAGGGCACCGAAGATCCACAGCGACAACTGCCCGAGTTTGCGGACCCGGCGCGAGGCATAGAGAGCGCCGTCGGTGTCGCCACCCGCCCACAATGGATACACCTCGAACGCGTGGTGAAACGCAGAAAACGCCAGCGGCCAGAAGAACAGCAGTGATGCCACCGCCCAGCCGGCATTGTTGCTCGGTCGCGACTGCGCCACGGAACTGCTGCCCGTGACGGAAGGGGGGCGTTCCGGCTCGTCTCGTGCGGGTTCGGATTGCGACGACTCCATGATGACAAGTTCCCGTCCCTAGAAGGATCGCCTCCGAACGTATGCGGAGTTCGTTGAGAAACCGCTGAGAGCGGCGACAATTGTTCGGAGTCACGAAAGATATTGGAAGCGAATGTGTTTCGAATACAGATCGGGGTGGTGGCGGAGATGATCCGCACGCTCGGGTGTCCGCGTCGACCCGGTTCCAGGACGAAGGGCGGATGATGGCCGACATGAAAGTCGCACCGATGTGGCTGACGCCGTCCTCGTGGGGGTTGGCCTTGCGTTCGGCGCTGAGCGCAGGTGTGGTGGTGGCGGCCGCACTGGTGTTGGGCGCGGCGGCGCTGCTGTACGTGCTCGACCGGGCACTGCTCTTCGCGCTCGACGATGCCGCGACCTCCCGCGCCGCAGACATCGTCGCCGGGTTGCGCACCGACTCGCCGGCCGATCTCGACGGCCAGCTCCTCGACACCGACCAGCGCATCACCCTGGTGCAGGTCGTCGACAGCGGTGGCCGGGTGGTGCGATCCTCCGCGGACGATCCCGGTCTCCCGGTCACCGGGGTGCAGCCCCCGCCGGGTAACGCACCGCTTCGCGGGTTGGTCACACAGGGAGCGGGTGGGGCCGATCTTCGGGTCACGGTGCAGGGGTCGCGCGGTGTCGGAGGCGACTACAGCGTGATCGTTGCTGCCAGTGAAGAGCCGGTGGAGGCGACCTTGGCCACGGTCGGCGGACTCCTCGTGGTCGGGGCACCGGTCATCGCCGTCGTCGCGGCTGCGGTGACCTTCAAACTGGTCCGGCGTTCATTGCGGTCGGTCGAACGGATCCGCACCGAGGTGGCCACGATTTCGAGCACCGATCTGAGCGAACGAGTACCGGTACCGCGCCCACGCGACGAGATCGCCGCGCTCGCGTGCACGATGAACGACATGCTCGCACGTCTGCAGAGCGGGCATGCCGCCCAGCGGCGGTTCGTCGCCGATGCCTCCCATGAATTGCGCAATCCCTTGGCGACCGTGACCGCGGCGTTGGAAGTGGCCGATGCACGCCCCGAAATCCTCGACCAAGAGCTGATCCGTGGCACCCTACTGCCCGAAGCGATGCGGATGCAGCTACTCGTCGACGACCTCGTCCTGCTCGCGCGGGCCGACGAGCGGGGCCTGCCGCTGCGGGTCACCGATGTCGATCTCGACGACGTCGTCGACACTGAAGTCCGCCGCACGCGTCTCGGTGACCGCGTCACGGTCAAAGCCGAGGTGACTCCGGTGCGCATTCGCGGTGACGCGGATCAGCTGTCGCGGGCGGTGCGCAACCTGATCGACAACGCCGTGCGGTACGCGGCCACGACCGTGACGGCGGCGGTCCACCGGCGGGGCGACACCGCGTACATCGTCGTCGACGACGACGGACCGGGAATACCCGAGGCCGACAGGGTTCGGGTATTCGAGCGGTTCGTGCGGCTGGACTCGGCCAGGTCGCGGTACGCGGGCGGGTCCGGACTCGGTTTGGCGATCGTTGCCGAAATCGTCTCGGCCCATGGGGGTTCGGTGCGGATCGACCCGATGGCGGGTGGCGGGACGCGGGTGGTGATCACACTTCCGGCGGAGCAGCCGAATCCGTAGACGGGGTCGTCAGCAGGTGGTGTCGACCGTCAGGGTTGCGCGCAGGCCCCCACGCGGGCTGTCGGTGAGGGTGACGGTGCCGCCGTGGAGCGCGGCCTGCTGCGCGACGAGAGCGAGACCCAGGCCGGATCCGCTGACCCGCGGGTGGGGTCCGCGTTCGAATCGTTCCAGGACGCGTTCGCGGTAGGTGAGAGGCAGGCCGACACCGTTGTCGTCGACGCACAGCTCGATCTGCCGGCGATCTGCGTTGTGGACGAGGGTGGCGGACAACTCGATTTCCGTTGCGCGCCCGTGGGTGAGTGCGTTGCGGACGAGGTTGTCGGCGGCGAGGCGGATGCCGTCGGGCCATCCGGTCATGAGCAGGGGCTGATCTCCGCGGGTCGTAATCCGCACGTTCGGGTGGGTGCGCGCATACTCCTGCGCCAACCGGTCGAACAATTCGGTGACGTCGAAAGTGACCCGGTCCTCGGGCCTCATCACCTCGCCGGCAGCGAGGTGACCGAGCGCGGTGACGGTCGACTCGACGCGCCGTTGCGTGCGGATCAAGTCGCCCACGATCTCATCGAGGTCGGATTGTCCGAGTGGTCGAGTACGCAGCATGTCCAGATCCGTGCGCATCGCGGTGAGGGGAGTGCGCAGTTCGTGGGCAGCGGCAGCGGCGAAGCCACGGGCGGAATCCAACGCCGACCGGGTGCGTTCCTGCGCGGCGGTCATCCGCGTCCACATGTCGGTGATCGCAAAGGAGAGTTCCTCTGCCTCGGCGGCGCCGCGCACCGGCGCGGGCGTCGGGGCGCCCTCGGAGGTCAGGGTGCGGGTCTGGGTGATCAGCTGACGCAGCGGGCGCACAGCACGGCCGGCAAACCACCAACCCAGTGCCGCGGCAAGCGCGACCGCGAGTACTCCGGCGAGGGCGAGGCGGCGGGCGAGCGGACCGACCAGCGCACGGGTCGGGTTGTCCCGCACTCCCACCGACAGCAGCGCCCCGTCGGGTCCGGCTACCGTGCGCACTCGATACGGGACCCCGCGCACGACTGCGGTGCTCAGCCCGGGCGTCGCCGCGGGCAGAATCACCGGAGTCGATTCGACGACGGAGTCGCCGGCCCTGAGGGTTGCGACGTATCCCTGGCCGCGAGTAATGGGATCTCCACTGCCGGCCAGGGCTTCGGCCACGGCGTCGACGCGGCGGTCGCGTTGCTGATACTCGTTGGTCACCCATGTCACCGCGGTCAGGCCTGCACCGAGCAGGACGACCAGCGCGGCGGCGAGTCCGGCGGCCCACGCGACCCGGGCCCGCACCGACAGCGACCGGGTCGGGAACCGCGGCGGGGACGGACTCATCGGACCGGGTCCTCGCGGAGGACGAATCCGACACCACGCACGGTCTGAACCACCCGCGCGGCCCCGCCGGCCTCGAGTTTCCTGCGGAGATAGCTGATGAACACGTCGACGACATTGGTGTCGGCGCTGAAGTCGTAACCCCACACCAGCTCCATCAACCGTTCCCGGGCCACGACCACACCGATGTTGTCACTCAACGCCGCCAGCAGTTCGAACTCCCGTTTGGTCAGATCGACGCGAACGTCGTCGGCGAACACGAGTCGACTGGCCGGATCGATGTGCACGGATCCGATCGTGCGCGCCGTGCCGCGCTGGGGGAGTGCCGTTCCCCGGCGCAGCAGGGCATGCAACCGTGCCACCAGTTCGGTGATGTCGAAAGGCTTGATCAGGTAGTCGTCGGCGCCCGCCTCCAAGCCGGCGACCCGGTCGTTGACGGTGTCCAACGCGCTGAGCACACAGATCGGGACGTCGTTGCCCATCGCCCGCAAGGCCGTGACCACCGCGACCCCGTCGAGGCCGGGCATCTGGATGTCGAGCACCACCGCGTCCGGTGCGCCCGCACCGACCTGGCGGAGGGCGTCGCGGCCGTCCACTGCGGTGTCGACAGCGAACCCGGACATCCGCAGGCCGCGGGCCACCGAGCGGCGCACGTCCGGGTCGTCGTCCACCATCAGAATCTTCCGAGCAGCGTTCATACTCGACAATCTTGCCGCCGAATCGGTTTGCGACGCCTATCGCATCCGGCACTGCTGACGCAGGGCGTGTTCGGCCGAACGGGCGTCTTTCAACGCCGCCGCGACATCCGGGTGCGCCGCGAAGTATGCCTTCGCGTCAGGTTTGCGCTGGTCCTTCGGTTCCGCTCGCAGAGCGGTCAGTGCCTGATCGACGTCGGGATGGGTCTGCAAATACGCCGATACCTTCGGTGCGCTGTCCGCGCGGGCGGCGGCGATCTGTCCCACGGTGCACACCGTGGTCGGTGTCGGCGCTTTGTCCAGATGGGAGAGTGGCGCGGCCTGCGCCGCGGAGACCGACAATCCACCCGCCACCGATACCCCGACCGCCACGATCGCTACCCGAATCACCCTGTTCGTCAGTGTCATTCCTGTACTCCCGTTCTGCCCCACACGCGGCGCCCTGCCGCGCGTTCTGACGGTAGGTGCCGCACCTTCACGCACCGCTAAGCGTGGATGAGAAAACTCTGAGAAACGTGTGAAGACCGTTATCCGACATTCGTTATGCCCGAAGGAAGACGTCGTCGAGAGTGACGGTTCGGAGTTTGCGGTCGCGGATGATCTGGACGAGATGCGGATACACATGGGTGACGGGCAGGTAATTGAGGTGTCCGATGACGATCGCCTGCGGGGTGAAGTACTTGTCGGCCATCTGCATCAGGTAGTCCTCGGTGATCAGCTGCGAGTCGGACAAGGACCCGAACCACAGGGTGGGGACGGTGTATCCGAGGCTCGCGGCCACCGCATCGACCGTGCTGTTGTGGTTGCCGTACGGGGGACGAAAATACGGTGCGGCATCGACACCGTACGTGTTTGTCAGGAATGCGTCGTTCTTGGTCAATTCCTCCGCGATCCTGGATTTCGAGACCGTGGTCAGATCCGGGTGAGACCAGGTGTGATTGCCGAGCTGGATCTGACCGGACTCCACCAGGGGGCGCAACAGCGCCTTGTTGTCGGTCCAGGACGGGTACTGCCCGTTCACGAAGTAGGTGAGCCGGATGCCCGTGTCCTTCGCGAATTGGGTGTAGAGGCGGACGACGTCGCTGTTCACCCCGTCGTCGACGGTGAGCGCGAGGAGATCCCCGGTGCCCGGCAGTGCGGTCAACGCGCCGCCGCCAGGCAACCGGACCCTCGACGCCGGCGGCGGTGGCGGCAGTACCGGCGGACTCGCCGGCGTCGTGGTGACCGGAGGTCGCCCCGGCTCGGTGGGATCGGGCACTGCTTCGCCCGCCGTCGCGCGGCCAGTGATTGCGTAGCCCGCACCGGTGGTGATGGTCACGGTCGCCGAGGCGAGCAGGGTCAAGAACTGACGTCGATCCACGCGCGAAAGTGTAAGGGTAGGAGGGGAAAGACAGGTGTCTGCCGCGCCGACGGCGCCCGGCGCCAACGTCGATCTCGAAATATGGGGTGCAGCGAGACCGGAGCGATTCCGACAATAAGCATTGAGGACGAAGATCTCCTCTCGGAGGATATATCTCCCATCCTGTGTAAACGCTGAGTAGCGGAATTCAGCCGGATCGACGGTTACGCGACTGAACTCGCGGGCGAGAGGTCGCTGAGAGCGCGCTGAAAACGACGGCACTTGTCCTTCCTTCTGGGATTGCGCTGGAATAGTATTCGGGTGCTGCCGTCGTTCGCTGCAACCGATACGAGGCGGTGCACCGAGTCCTCGCCGCCGGAGACGCAGGGCCGGTGCGATCGGCTCCCGCCGACGCCCCCATTCGGTGTCGACGGGAGCAGTGAAAGTCTCGAGCGCACCGCCGAAGGTCGTCGCCGTACAGTCAGGGGGTGCGCACCCGATTCAGTGACAACATCGACGGCCTCGCAGCGGATCTGGCTGCGATGTGCGGGCATGCCGAAACGGCCATCGCGGATGCCACCCGGGCCCTTCTGGCCGCCGATCTCCGCGCGGCCGAACAGGTGATCTCCACTCGCGAATGGTTCGATGATGCCGCACGGGGATGGGAGAACAAGGCTTTCGCGCTCATCGCGCTGCAGGCGCCCGTTGCGGTGGACTTGCGGACCTTGGTCGGCGGATTGCACATCTCCGCCGATCTGCAGAGGATGGGTGGCCTCGCAATCCATGTCTGTGAGCTCACCCGCCGTCGGCACCCCACCTATGTGCTCCCGGTGGAGGTGCGCGAAATCTTCACGAATATGGGACGACTCGCCGCCGCCCACACGGCGGAGGCCGGCGATGTCCTGCGGAACCGGGACGTCGAACGGGCCAGAAGGCTCGAGCACACCGACGAAGAGATGGACGATCTCAACCGTACTCTGCTCGCACACACCACCTCCGGGCACTGGCCACACGGAGTGCAGGCCGCGATCGATGTGACGCTGCTCGGCCGCTTCTATGAACGGTTCTCCGATCACACCGTGGAGATCGGTCGGCAGGTGGTCTTCATGGAAACCGGGGAGCGGGACACGACGTAAGACTCGTACTCGGTGGGATCCATCGAATCAATGGGGATCGGGCGCGGGGCGGACTGCGATGCTCTCAACCGATGTCGTGTTCTGGCCGGTGCAGTCCATGACGACTGTATAGAAGCTGCCCGATGGAATACTGGTGAGCTTCACGGTTTGTCTCGCCTTCGGCGCCAGAATGACCTCTTTCGACGCGATCGTCTCTCGAGAAGGATCCAGGACGCTGAAATCGCACTCGCGCGTCGTGTCGTCGCCCTTCGCGGACACGGTCACCTGCCCCCGTCCGCCGACCGCGGTCATGGTCGCGTCGGCGGATGCCGCTCCGGCTCCAAGGGCAGCCAGCGCGATCGCCGCGGGTGCGGCCATGAAGGCCTTCAGAACGCGTCGCTCCACGTGCCCAATTCTAGTCCTCGATCGACTCGTTGGCGTGCCCGCATCGGGCGGCAATGGGTACGCTCCGGCTGTGGACTTCGCCCTCCGCTCGTGCAGTTGGCACGGGCACGAGACCTACGCCCCTGACGAACCGGCGCTGCGGGCCCGGTTACGGGTGGACACACCGGCAGGAGAAGCGTGGCGGTGTCTGCGCTGCGCCAACTTCGTTCCCGGCCCGCCGAAGACTTCCGGGCCGGCTGACGAGGCCCCTGAAGTTCCGCGTGGGCGCTTGCTGCGGGATCGGGTGATCATGCGCCTGCTCGCGGTCGAACGAGTGATCCGCGCACTCGTGCTGATCCTGGTGGCCGTCGGTATCTTTCACCTCAGGACGTCGAAGACCCATGTGAAGGAGGCGTTCGACAACGAACTTCCCCTGATCCGGCCGCTAGCGGACCAGTTGGGCTGGAATGTCGACGAGTCGAAGATCATCAAGACCATCGATAACACATTCGCGCTGTCGTCGACCACACTGGCCTGGCTGGCACTTGCCTTCCTGCTGTATGCGCTACTGCAGTTGATCGAGGCGGTCGGTCTGTGGCTCGTCAAGCGGTGGGGTGAGTATTTCGCCGTCGTCGCAACCAGCCTGTTCCTTCCGCTGGAGATCTTCGAGCTGTTCGAGAAGGTGACAGTGCTGCGGGTAGTCCTGTTGCTCGTGAACATCGCCGCGGTCGTGTGGCTGATCTGGAGTAAACGGCTGTTCGGTGTCCGCGGCGGGGGCCGTAGGTATCACGAGGAGCACAGCGCGGAGAGCTTGTTGACCGTCGAGCGTGCCGCACTGCTCCATTCAGGAACACTCGGGACGGATGCACCGGTGTCCAGCGGGCCGACTGACGTGACCCGCTAGACGCCGACCGAGGCCGGTTGCCGGATCTGCGGGGATTCGACGCCCTGCGCCAGTCTCACACGGGGAACTACGGCCCTGCGGACCATCGACAGCAACACCGTTGCCCCGGTCACCACCATCCAGATCGGCAACGGATACAGAATGATCCGCTCGGTCAGGCCGAAGTGCATATTCGGGAAGGCGAGAAGTACCCCACCGGCAAGTCCGGCGAGAGCACATACGGTCGACCAGATCGCCGTCCATCGCCTCCGGTTCCACAGTCCCCACGCGACGAGGCCGAGCACGACATGTCGGGCGACGAAAGCGGGAAGCACGGCGGCCAAGTGGATCATGGGCCCGTAGTTCGCAGGGAACAATCCCGTCGCAGCGGTGCTCAGCCCGGTGACGACAGCCAGGGTCATCGTCCATCCGTGGAGGCGGCCGCGCGGTAGGTGCCCGCGCAGGAGAATCGCGCCGACCGTCATCAACAGCCCTATGGCGACGAACGAGAGATTCATGAACGAATGAAGTGGAGAGCACACCTGGCTGCAGGTCGTGACGCCGAGGTCGCTGATCGAGTTGTAGACGAAGCTGTACGGCGTGGTCCACGCCTCCGCAGTCAGGGTCTCCGACAGCAAGTATCCGATGGCAAGGGTCCACACGATGCCGCCTGCAAACCGTCGATAGTCGTACGTCGTCATACTCTGCTTCCTGCGAATGCGCGGCGTGGAGGCCTACGGGTGGGCGCACCGGTTCCCGAAGCCCGGTAGCGTCGATCCCCGTCGAGGGTACCCGATTCGTTATAGCGCCGTTATCTCACTGTTATCGGAGCTGCTCGGGCGCGTAGGTTCTCCGCCCATAGATCTCCAGGTGGTTCACCGGGCCTCTGGCGGAACAACCGCCGCGCTTCGGCGATACGTCTACGCGGTTAGTGCCGATTCCGGCCAGCGGTGCCCCCGCACCGTCCGCGCGCCCATTGCCGCCCACGGCAAAAGTGCCTATTGCGCAGCGGAATCAGCTGTCGATTCGGTGGTCGAATGTGAAGTATGAACCCCGCACGCTGTGGAGACGCTGAAAGGCGGGGGCCCACGCGCTGGGTGCGAACATCACGGTGTGGGTGTCGGCGCCGCGGTCGTCGATGGCGCCGTGCTGGTCCCAGGCGGTGCGATGGTGGTCGTCGGGCCCGGTGTCGCACCGTTCCCACCCACTGGCGGACCGGAGCCGCCATGGCGTCCACCGGGGCCGCCGTGCTGATCATCGCGCATGTGGTGCCCGTCCCCGGACATGGAGTGACCCCCGTGCCCACCGTGGTGCCACGCCATGCCGGTGGCAAGCCCTAGGCCGAATCCGACGCCGAGGACGAGCAATCCGCCGACCACCAGAGACCCGATCCGCAGCAACCGCGATGCCCGCCACTTCTCTTTCGCGCCATCGCCGCTCCGGAGGAGTTGGTGTGCTCTGGCGGGTCGCGTCTGATTCGCGCGCCGCGTCGTCGTGCGTCATATCCGGTCCTTCGCTGGATGCACTGCCTTCCCGGGCGAGGATAGGAGCGCTTCCTGGGAACCAGATCCCGCCAGGCTGTGAATCTGCTGTCAATTTCGATCGGCTATCGGCTCCGTGGAAGGCGATGCGCAACTCGATGATTCGCGCGTACCGGCCAGGCGGTGACTCACTACCCCGGGCTCATCCGTGGGGGCCTCTCAGATCTGCCCGCGCACCGCTCTCGCATTCGAACGCCCGTGAGTGACCGCCGGAGAGTCGGATACTGTTTCGATGACAAGCCCGCGACGGCGCCGGCCCTGCCGGGACGCATTTGCCGGCGCGCCGGGTGCCGCAGTCGGGACCCGTTCGATCCACTATGGCGGTGAGATGAACGACAAGACAGTTCGGCGCCGTGGCGCGCCCAGTCACCGTATGGCACCGCACCCGCGCGCGGGCCTAGGGTGGCGGATCATCGTGTCCGCGACGGCACTGATGGTTCTGGTGAGTACGGGTTTCGGCTGGTACCAATTGCAGGCCCTCGCCTCTGGACTCAGCATGTCGGACGCCCTCGGCGACGGACCCAGATCCCAGGACGGGGCCACGAACATCCTGCTGATCGGCCTCGACTCACGCAAGGACCAGCAAGGAAACGACCTACCGCAGGCCATCCTCGATCAACTGCACGCAGGCGACGGCGAGGAGGGCGGCTACAACACCAATACGTTGATCCTGCTCCACGTGCCGGACGACGGCAGCAACATCACCGCCTTCTCGATACCCCGCGACGATTACGTCCCCGTCAAAGGCATACCCGATAACGACCACGTGAAGATCAAGGAAGCCTACGGCCTCGAGAAGTACTACACAGAGCAACGATTGGCCGCGACGGGTGTGACCGACAAGCAGACCCTCGAAACGAAGGGCCGTGAGGCCGGCCGCGCGGAAACATTGCAGACGGTCCGCGACGTCCTCGGTGTGCCCATCGACCGTTTCGCCGAAATCAACCTCGCCGGATTCTACGATGTGGCGCAGGCGCTCGGCGGGGTCGACGTGTGCCTCAACCATCCCGTCGACGACGACTACTCGGGTGCCAGCTTCCCGGCCGGACCGCAAACGCTCAACGCTTCCCAAGCTCTCGCGTTCGTGAGGCAGCGGCACGGTCTCGACAACGGAGACCTCGACCGCACTCACCGGCAGCAGGCATTCCTGGTGTCGGCGATGCACAAGCTGCAGTCCGCGGGGACCTTCGTCAACCCGGGAAAACTGCAGAACCTGCTCGACGTCGCCAAACGGGACGTCGTCCTGTCGTCGGGATGGGATATCGGAAGCTATGCCCAGCAACTGGGGAAGGTCGCCGGCAGTACCACCGAGTTCCAGACCCTGCCCGTCGTCCGTTACGACACTATCGACGGCCAGGATGTGAATATCGTCGACATCCCTGCTATCCGAGCCCAGGTGCGTGCCGCGTTCGGAATGTCCGAACCGACCACGACCAGTCCAGCGAAACCACCGACCAGCACTGTCGACGTGGTCAATGCCGGCGAAACGCCGGGGCTGGCCACCGACATGTCGAAGGCTTTGGTCGCAGACGGCTTCGCGGTGGGCGCAGTCGGTAATGCCACGTCCCGGGACGGCACGGCTTCCTCGGTGACCTACGGTCCGGGAAGCGACGCCGACGCCGAGACTGCGTCGGCCTTGCTCGGAGATCTGACCATCACCCCCGATCCCACCCTTCCGCCCGGCCACATCCGGATCGTTCTCGGCCGCACCTTCACACCCCCGGCAGGTCCGAACGCATCGACCAAGAATTTCGTGATGCAGTCCGGGCCCTCGACTCGAGCGGTGAATCCCGGCACCGCCGGCCCCACCGCGACCAGCACGCCCGCAACGCCTCCACCAGATCAGGGCTCACCTATCGACGGCGGCACGGTACCGTGCGTCGACTGACCCCGGGACCGGTCGGATGCCACCGAGCAGGCACGGCGTCTCGACCCGGATCGCTGAGGGTGGCGATTACTTCGCCGAGTCGGGGTTTCTGCGCTGGTTGGCAATGAAGCGCGCCTTCTTCTCACGATTCCCGCACGTGTTCATGTCACACCATTTGCGGGTGCGACTTTGGCTGGTGTCGAAGAAGGCGGCTCGGCAGGTTGGCGATGCGCACAAGGCCAATTTTCCATCTCGTTCGCCTGCGATGATGCTGATCGCATCGGCGGCGATCACGCCCAGGGCATCTTCCACGCAGGAAGCCGAGCCGAGTCGCCATCGCCGATTGCCCTCGGGCGTCAGGACGGCCGCGGCCCGACCCTGAATGCTGCAGTCATTGATGACCTGGAGAGCAGAAGCGGGGAGGGCGTCGTGGATCGCGGCCGCTGTTGCTGCGGTGTGAATTGATTCCCTCAATTCCCGAGCGAATTCGAGCTGGGCTGTGGTGCAGGAGTCCACGGCGAGGCCGTTCGCCGCCAACCAATCGACGAGCCGGCCCGGTGTCGGTATGCGCTCCACGTGCTTTCCGCAGCGCTCACTCAGAGTCCCCGTGAAACTGGTCGCCAGCACGCTGCCGAGGCGAAAGTCGGGGAACGAAGCACGCATGGAACCACCTTAGCCGGTTGCCCGCTGGCATGACGGCATGTTAGAACCGTCTCAGCCGGTTCGCGGTAGGTCAGGCCGGTTCCACGATGACCGGGAGGTCTCATGCCCCGTCCAACCAGCGACGTGCAAGCATTTGAAGCCCACGCCACCGACGCCGACCTCGAGGATCTGCGCGCGCGATTAGCCGCGGCGCGGCTACCGGAAGCTGAGACGGTCTATCGCGCCGCGCCCGACCCTCGCCGATGGGAACAGGGCGTTCCTCTCGCAGAGCTCGTCGAGGTCGTGAATTACTGGCGCACCGGGTACAACTGGCGGTCGTTCGAAGAGCGCCTCAACCGGATCGGCCAGTTCCGCACGACCATTGACGATCTGAGAATCCACTTCCTACACCGCCGATCCACACGCGCAGATGCCACTCCGCTGATCTTGACGCACGGCTGGCCGGGCAGCATTGCCGAGTTCATCGATGTAATAGACGAGCTGGCAGATCCGAAAGATGCAGACGCGCCGGCGTTCCACGTCGTGGTCCCGTCGCTACCAGGCTTCGGTTTCAGCGACAAGCCGGCCACCACCGGGTGGGGGATCGAAAAGATCGCGGCCGCATGGGTGGAACTGATGGGACGGCTCGGCTACGGCACGTTCGCGGCCCACGGTGGCGACTGGGGAGGTGTGATCACCACGGTCCTCGGCGGCAGGTTCCCGGTGCACGTTCTCGGCATCCACACAACGACGGCACAGGCACCGCCCGGGTTGACAACGGACGGGCTGACGGCGGAAGAGCGCCAATGGACCGAGGAAACCCGCGATTTCTGGCGCCACCACGCGGCGTACGCGAAGCAGCAGGCGACCCGACCGCAGACCATCGGCTATTCGCTCGTCGACTCACCAGTGGGGCTTCTCGCCTGGATACTTGACAAGTTCGCCGAGTGGACAGATACCGACGACAGCCCGTTCGAGACGATATCCAGAGACAGGATTCTCGACGACGTCACCCTGTATTGGCTGACGCGGAGTGGCGCGTCGTCGGCTCGCATCTACTACGAAAGCCACAACTCGCTCGACCCCGAACTTCGGGTCGACGTCCCGTCGGCGATCAGTGTGTATCCCCGCGACATCGAGAAGTGTCCGCGCGTCTGGGCGCAGGAGCGATTCCGGCAGATCGTCCGATGGAGGTCGCCCGAAACCGGGGGACATTTCCCGTCGCTGGAGGTTCCCGAGTATTTCGTCAAGGATCTGCAAGAAGGCCTTGCGGCAGTGCTGGCCGCAGATCGGTAAAGTCGGTCACCGTTGGCGCTGTGCCTTGTCGCGACGACGGAAGCGGTGAATGAAAGTGGCAGCGCAGCAATAGATCTAGTGACCACCAGTGGATCGGATTGTGCTAGGGAATCTTGGGCGGCGAGGGCCTCCACCTCACCCGCGGCACACAGCAGCCGGTCGAACTCGGGGTTCGTCGCCGTCGTTTGAACTTCCGTCGGATTGGTAATCCACTGGAAACGGAGGGAACATGTCGGAAGTCACCATCGTCGGCGCCGGAATTTGCGGGCTGACCCTCGCGATCGCAGTCACCGCCCACGGCCACGACGCCACGGTGTACGAGCGCCGGGACCGGAGATCGGGGGCCGAGGACGGTGCCTACCTGACCGTGTCCGGCCGCGCGCTCGCCGACCTCGAGAAGCTCGGAATCGGCCCGCGCCTCCGCAGTACCGGCATCCCGGTCCACGCGATCGCCATGACTGCCGACGGCCACACCCGCCGCGGGACCCTCCCGCCGACCGAGGGAATCGGGCACCACCACGTCTGGCGTCGTGACCTGCTGACGGCACTGCAGGAGCGATGCCGGGAGGTGGGTGTGAGTATCGTGCACGACGCGCACGCGACCGCTGTGCAGACACTGCCCAGCACTGTCCGGCTTCATCTGGGCGATGGGCGGGTGGTCGATTCCGATGTGCTCGTCGGATGCGACGGACTGTCCTCGGCCGTGCGCCGCGACATCGTCACCGGGCCCACGGCGCCGGTCTACGAAGGGCAGGTCGTGCTCTATGGGCACCATCGTGGGCCGAGCGACCGCCAGGAGCTCGAACCCGGGGTGCTGTCGTTCTTCCGCCATGAGGCGCACACCGTCGGTGTCCTGAACGGCGGGGGAGAAGGAATCTTCTGGTTCGCTCGGTTGACCCGCCCCGCGCTCCGCCCTGCCGACGTCGGCCTCCACTCGTCGCGGGACTGGAAGGACGAGCTCACCGCCGCGTTCCCGGCCACGATCATCGACGTCCGCGCCCTGGTCGAGGACACGCCGATGCTGTTCGGCTGTAACGCCGAACGGGTCCCCGAACTGCCCCATTGGGGTGGTCGCCGTGCAATGATCCTCGGCGACGCCGCGCACGGAATGTCACCGGCCGCGGGCCAGGGCGCGACCCTGGCCATCGCCGACGCCCTCACCGCCGCGCCCCTGCTGGATCCGGCAACTCCGACGGCGAAGTTCATTTCCGCGATCGCGGAACGTCGGACCGCGGCCGCGGATGCCCGCCGCACCCCTCCAGCCCGGTCGTCGTCGACACGGGTGAGACGCTCTCCGTGAACGATTGCCGCGGACGCGCGGATCCTCGGTCTCGAGGTGGGACCGCGTCCCGGAGGTGTTGCGGTGGGCACCCGTCGCGGCGCGGCGTGTGCCGGGCTCAGGGGGCGGTGGTGGGGGTGCCGTAGAACTCGGTCGCGGCGAGAGTTTCCCGGACACCGAGTTCGGCGGCGACCGCGGTGATCGCAGTGGCGCCGACGGCGAGGTCGGCTTTGCCGTCGACGGTGAAGTACGGTGCGATGAACTTCTCGTAGTGCGCCCGGACTTCGTTCGCGGTCTGTCCGCCGAGGAACGTCCGGAGATGCCGCACCGTCGTGTCGGGATCGGTGTGGATCACTTGGAGGGCCCGCCGGTGGGCGCGGACGACGGCCTGAATCGCGGGGGCGTCCGGGCGGATGTAGGTGGGGTCGACGGCCACGCCCACGGTGGGGATCTGGAAGTGGTCGCCCACCCAGGCCAGCACCCGCCAGCCGTGCTCGGCGGCGACCGCTTCCGGTGCCATGGTGCTACCGACGAAGGCGGCGTCGATGGCGCCGTCGCGCAGTTGGCGCAGGTCCATGCCGTAGTCACCGGGCTGCCGGAAGATGCACCGGATGTCGCGGTCCGGGTCGAGGCCGGCCTGGCGCAGCACGATCCGAGCGAAGCATCCGGGCGGCGTGTGGGGTGCGTGTACCGCCAGTCGTCGGCCTGCCAGGTCGGTGAGGGAGGCGGGACCGGGGCGGGCGAGGAACCAGAACAGTGGGCGGTGGGTGTTGACGGTGAGTGCGACCCAGGGGATGCCATCGGTCAGCCGGGACAGCAGGGCCCGGCCGAGCCCGATGGTAGCGCCGTGGCGCAGCCGCTCCGCGTCCCAGGCGCAGCCGTCGCGCAGTGCGACGTGGACGCCTTCGTCGGCGTAGTAGTCCTGTTGGTCGGCAATGTAGGCGACCAGTTCCTCGTGAAGTCCCCGCCCGACGTAGGCGAGATCGATCGTGTGCATGATCGTTCCTCCTCGATCGTGTCACCGCCACCCGCCCGCACAACTGCGGGCCCCACCGCCGCGGCCTGACGCTGAGATGACGGTGTTCCGGACGCGTTCGGTCGCCGGCGGCGCGCGTGCCGAGAACGCCGGGGCGTCAATACATGAACATCCCGCCGTTGACCACGGACGTAGTGCCGGTCATGAAGGAATTGTCCTCGCCGGCGTAGAAGGCGACCGCTCGGGCGACGTCGCTGGTACGTGCCAGGCGGCCCATGGGCGTGGCGGCCACCTGCCGCCGCTTGCTGTCCTCCTCGAGAACACCTGCCATGCGGGTGTCCTCCACGGGGCCGGGCTCGACGACGTTGACCGTGATGCCCCTCGGGCCCAGTTCCTGGGCGAGATACCGGGCGAACTGCGCCAGCGCGGCCTTCGCGGTGCCCAACGCGATCATCCCCTCCCGAGGCCACCGGCTGAGGCCGGTCCCGAGATAGATGATCCGACCCGAGCCTTGTTCGATCATGGCGGGCAGGACGGCTTTCGTGACGACGAAGGCCGCGCGCATCTCGTCGTCGAGTTTGCCGCCGAGTTCTTCCCACGTCATGTCCTCGAACGGCTTGATCGCATACGGGGTGAGCGCGTTGTGCACGAGCACGTCGATGCCGCCCCACGCCGCGGGGATCTGCTCGATCAAGCTCTGGACGGCCGTCGGTTCACGCACGTCGGCCTGCACGGCCATGGCGTGACCGCCGGCGGCGTCGATACCGGCCACGACCTCCTCCGCTGCCGTGTTGCTGCGAAGGAAGTTGACCACCACTCGCATCCCGCGCGCGGCCAGAAGGCGCGCTGTGGCTGCACCGATCCCGCTGCTGGCCCCAGTCACCAATGCCACCCTGCCGGTTTCCCGCGTCACGGGCCCCATTTCCTGCTCATTCATCGTCCGCTCCACTCCAATGGTCGGTCTCGAACTCCGGTGCAGTGCGCTCGGTCGGGTCACCGGGTTTCGTGGTGCCACCCTGCGTTCGGCGTCAGGGTTTCGAGGCGCCGTCGTCGGCCGCCGCGGTGGGTCGTCGCGGCGGAACCGTAGGCGCGGGGGACGGACTCCCGCGTCGGGGCAGTAACCGACCCAGTAATTCTCCGCGCCTGAAGGCACTGTTCGTGGCGACTCGAGTGAATCCACGGGTCGTCATTCGGGTCGACGGCGGCGGACCGGTTGCCCGGAATCCCTGCCTGGGGCGGATCCGGTATCGGCTAGTGAGTGGGCCAGTTGGTCAGCATGGAGTCGAGGGCATCGAGAATTCTCGGCCAGCTTTCCTCGCTGTCCGGAGGGCTGTGGCTGAAGGCTCCGACCGATTCGAGGCTGGCGTAGCCATGGAAGACGCTGCCCAGCAACCGAACTGCGTGGGTCTGATCGAGGTCGGTGAGACCGTAGCCTCGCAGAATTGCTCGCATCATCTGTGAATGGCGCCTGCCTGCGCTCGCGGCCGCAGTCTCCGGATCGAGGCGCATCTGGGACGCGGCGTATCGGCCGGGGTGCGCCCTCGCGTAGCTGCGGTAGGTGTTCGCGAAGGCGATCAGGGCGTCGTGGCCGGAACGGCCGGCTACAGCCTCGGCGGCCTGCTCTGCCATCTCCTCGAGGGCGAGTAGGGCAATCCTGGTCTTGAGATCCTGGGTGCTCTTCAGGTGGGAGTACAGGCTTGCGGCCTTGACGTCGAATTGCCTGGCGACTGCCGACACGGTCACCTGCTCGAAGCCGATGTCGTCCGCCAGTTCGGCCCCTGCCCGGGTGAGGCGTTCCGGTGTGAGCCCTGCACGTGCCATGTCCGACAAGCTCCCTCCGATCGAGAACAATGCATTTGCCTATATAGTATAGGCAAATTACTATGGTCTGTAGTCACGTTGTCCTCATACCCGGCCGCCGCTGTCGCCGGCACCGCGGCAGCTGCGGCACCCGCAAACCACGTACAGGTGAAACCGATGCACACCCAGAACAGCTGGATCACTACTGCCGTCACCGAGGATCTTCTGTTCGGCGCTCTCGAGCTCGAGCGCACCGAGCGCGGCATATTGCCGCACCGCCTTCCGGCCCGCGCCCGCGCGCAGTGCGCCGACGGTCAATTGACGATGGCGGAAGCGCAGCCGTCAGGCGTGCGGTTGGTTTTCCGCACCCGCGCGACGAGCATCGAACTCGACACGCTGCCGACCAAATTGATCTACACAGGTGCTCCGCCGCGACCCCACGGTGTGTACGACCTGCTCGTCGACGGTCGACTGGTCGGTCAGGCAAGCGCGCCGGGTGGTAATGCGGTGACCATCGACATCGCGACGGGGAGTGCGCAGACGCAGTCGGGACCTGTCAGCACTGTCCGTTTCACGGATCTGCCCGACCGCATCAAGACCGTGCAGATCTGGCTGCCGCACAATGAGACCACCGAACTCGTCGGATTGCGCACCAACGCAGAGATCGAGGCTGCGCCGGACGAAGGCCGCCGCATATGGCTGCATCACGGCAGCTCGATCAGCCACGGCTCCGGCGCTGCCGGCCCCTCCAGCACCTGGCCGGCACTGGCCGCCTCCCGTGGGGGCGTGGAACTGATCAATCTCGGGTTGAGCGGCAGCGCCTTGTTGGATCCATTCACCGCCCGCGCGCTGCGCGACACCCCCGCCGACCTGATCAGCGTCAAGATCGGCATCAATCTGGTCAATGCCGATCTGATGCGCGTGCGCGCGTTCGGCCCGGCCGTGCATGGCTTCCTCGACACGATCCGGGAAGGCCATCCCACCACGCCGCTGTTGATCGTCTCGCCGATTCATTGCCCTATACACGAGGACACTCCGGGACCCGGCGCCTTCGATTTCGACGCGCTCGGCAGGGGAGAGCTGCGATTCGTGGCCACGGGAGATCCCTCCGAGCGTGCAGCGGGCAAGTTGACGCTTCGGACCATCCGGGACGAGTTGGCTCGAATCGTGGCGCAGCGGGCAACGGAAGACCCCCATCTGCACTACCTCGACGGGTGCGACTTGTACGGCGAAGCCGACCACGCGGACCTGCCGTTACCCGATCAACTCCACCCCGATGCTGCCACCCACCGCCTCATCGGGGAGCGCTTCGCCGACCGAGCCTTCACGGCCGACGGGCCATTCGCGGACACGGGCGCTGTCACGGCCTGAAACCGCGGGTCGTCGTCGGTGCCCCGGGATCGCGCAGGCACCGCCTCGGTTCGTCGGCCGGTCTCTACCGTGCCTGGAAGCGGTCCAAGATCTCGGCGATGTGGTGGGCACTCATCGGATCCGCGTCGAGATCGTCCGCGCCGGGGCGTAGTCCCGCGATCATGATGGCCATGATCCGACGCCACCCCGTGTCGGTCACGCCACGAGTGGTCGCGACGACGCCCCGCACGGACCAGAAGATGAGATCGAGGTCGGCGTCGGTGGCATCCTCGCGGATGCGGCCGTGCTGTTTGGCTCGGGACAGGAGGTCGAACAGGATCCGTCGAAACTCGTCCCTCGAGTTCGTGGTCTCGTCGTCGTTCCACATGCGAGACAGGCATCCCCGATTCGACGCCAGGATGGCGCCGGTGCCGTAGAGCACCTGCTCGAGACCTTCACCGTTCGGCGCGGAGGACGCCTCGTTGGCGAGGGCCACGAAGTCGTGGAACACTTGTCGGACGAGCTCACCGATCAGTGCGTCCTTGGTGGGGAACCGTCGGTAGAGGGTGCCGATGCCGACACCGGCGACCCGGGCGATCTCGTCGACGCCTGCATCGATCCCGCGGGTACTGAACACGGTCGCTGCCGCGTCGAGTAACCGTTGCCGGTTCTCCGCGGCGTCGCGGCGCAATACCTTGCCGTCGGCCTGAGTGCTCACGTCGGACTTCATTGGGATTCGTCGCCCACCAGCGTGCCGCCTGCGACCATCGCGAGTTCCGGGTGCCGCAGCTCGATCGACGCTTCGAGATGCGTGGCCTGGTCCCGTTTCATCGCCGGGATGAACAGGGCCGCGACCGCGCCGAGGCCGACTGCGACTCCCAGCATGAGGAATCCGTGGGTGTAGCCGGACTCCTGCGGAACCCCAGTGGGGGACGCTCCGGACGTGACGATGCTGGCCATGAATGCCGCACCCAGCGCGCCGCCGATGGTGCGGATGTTGGCGTTCATACCGCTCGCGACGCCGGTTTGTTCCGGTGACACGGCGCCGACGACGACATTCGACATCGCCGAGAAGGCCAGGCCGAAACCGATCCCGACCAACGACATGGCGAGGTAGATGTCTGTCTCGGTCTCGTGCATAAACGCCACCACGAAATACCCGATCGCACTGACGAGCGACCCTGCGATCAAAAGGTTCTTCGAACCCAGTCGAGCCGCGAGGCGGCCGGAGGCAAGTCCGAGAAGGAACATTCCCGCGCTCACGGGGAGCAGCATCAGTCCCGACTCGGTGACCGATGCACCGAAGCCGTATCCGGCGAACGTGGGTGTCTGGAGGAACTGCGGAAGGAAGCCGAATGCGGCGTACATGCCGACCCCCATCAGCAGCGCCAGCAGGTTGGCGGCCCAGACGCTTCGGATGCGCATCATCGTCATGTCGATCAGCGGGTTGGCAGAGCGCGATTCGGCGACCACCCAGGTCACCACCAGCGCGGCCGCCGCCACCAGCAGTCCGACGACGATCGGTGAACCCCACCCCCACGTCGGGGCTTGGCTCACACCGAGTAGTAGTGCGACCAGCCACCCGGACAACAACAGCGCGGTGAGCCAGTTGATTTTTCCGGCAGTTCGGACGCGGGACTCGGGGACAAGGATCTGCGCGGCCACCCCTGCCAGGACGACCATGATCATCGGGATCCAGAAGAGCCAGTGATAGCTCAGCACGGCAACGATGGGACCGGCGAGGACGATGCCGAGACCCGCGCCGACCGCGGTGAGGGCGGCGATGGTTCCCACGGCGCCGACTACCTTGTCCTCGGGGAATTCGTCCCGGATGATGCCGAACGCCAAGGGAAGCACACCGCCTCCGATGCCCTGGATCACCCGGGCGGCGATCATCACCGACAGCGAGGTGGCGAGGGCTGCGAGTAGCGATCCAGCCGCCAATGCGACGAGTGCAACGACGAACACACGCTTCTTCCCATGCATGTCACCGAGTCGTCCCATGACCGGCGTGAAAATCGACGCCGACAACAGGTAGGCAGTCAACACCCAGGTGATGCCGGTCTGCGACGTGCCCAGCCCCGACTCGAGCGTGGGCAGCACCGGCATCACGAGTGACTGCAGGAGGGCGAAGGCACCGACTCCGAGCGTGAGAACGGCAAAGGTCAACTGATGGTGCGTCCGCGTCGAGGCGGTTGTCATGAATACTCCCAACAAGCGGAGCGTTCACTCCGCTTCTGGAGGAATCTATCATTCGAAGCGCCGTGATTTCTCCACAGCGCCACTTCCCTCGGAGAACACCCACGCGAACCGCCGCCCGGTCAGGCTCGCAAAGTGGGCGGGCTTCTCCGCATACCTGTCGATGAGGCGCACCCGAACGGGTTCGGAAGATCCCTCCCTGGAACCGATACCGCCCGGTCGACTGCGAACCTCGCCCCGCCGATGGCCGGAGGCCTTGATTCCGGGTGGTCGTGTCATCGAGGTACGGCTCCAGTTCGCCTATTGGGCACAGTGTTTCGGTCGAGGTTCGACGGCGGCGTGAGCCACGAGCCTCAGTGCCCGATGGTCACGATTAACCGAGTCTGAGTCCGTCAGCCGTTCGGTCCCCGCTTCTCGCCGCATTGCGTGTTCGTTTTTTTCGTTTTACGGTGGGGTATGGGCGCTCTGATGAACCACACGGTGTTGCCTCCAATCGCCGCCGACCGAGATCTTCTCGCCGAGCTGAAATCCGTTCTCGCTGGTGCTGAAGAGGTGTCGATCTCGACCCCGGACAGGTCGGCGCCGTTGCCGGACAGCGTCCGAGGTTTGCTCGTCGACGCGGTCACGGCCTTGGATCGGGGGCAGGCGGTGACGGTGGAGGCCCTTCGTACAGTGCTGACGACGCAGGAGGCCGCGGAACTGTTGGGGATCACGCGGCCGACCCTCGTGCGGTTGCTGGAGGCGGGGAAGATTCCGTATACCTCGCCCGGCCGGCACCGGCGGGTGGAGTTGGCGGACGTGCTCGAATTCCAGCGACGCGAGCGCGAGCGCCGCGGCCAGGTGCTCGAGGAGATGGCGCGTGAGGAAGCGCCGGATCCCGGTGATGCCGCTGACGGCTTCGTCTCGACCCGCTGATCTGGGGCGGGGCGACCGATGACGACCTCCCGGGTGGTTCTCGACGCGTGCGTCATGCTTCCCCTGCCCCTGAACAGCCTGCTGCTGACGCTCGCCGATGCCGAGTTGTTCCGACCGGTATGGACGCCAGATCTGCTCGACGAGGTCGAGCGCAACCTGTCCGACGAGAGCTCTGGGCATCCGCCGCAGCAAGCGGCGCGGCGGGTACAGCAGATGCGCAGAGCCTTTCCCCTCGCGGAGGACGAATCACACGGATACCGCGCGCTGATCCCCGCGATGACCAACGATCCGAGGAGCCGGCACGTCCTGGCCGCGGCGGTGCGCTCCGGAGCGGCATCGATCGTGACCGCAACCCTGCCGGATTTTCCCCCGGCGGCCCTCGAGCCGTTCGACGTCGAGGCAATCCACCCCGACGAATTCCTCTGTGATCAAATCGATCTCGACCCGGACGCGGTGATCGAGTGCATTCACGTGCTGATCGCCCGCAACACTCTTCCGCCGCGCACGGTGGGGGAGTTGCTCGAGTCACTCGCGCAACTGACCCCACGGTTCGTCGACGCCGTCCGCGCCGCGCTCGTCGCCCGGGGTGAGGATCCCGGCGCTGGTGCAGTGCCGACGGCGTCCTCCCTTCCGGAGTTGACCGACGAGCAGATCAGCGCCTTGCCACCCGAGATGCAGGAGGCGTACCTCGAGCTTCGTGCGATGGATCCGGCGGAATTGCTGCGGTTCCTTGGACATACGAAGCTGGTGAGCGCGGCGTGGGCGTTCCTGACGTCGGTGTGCGTGGACGGAGACCTGCTGTCGGTGTGGCAGACCGTGGATCCCGACTTCCGCGCGGTACTCGCATGGCGGTGGGTGCAAGACAACCACTATCAGATGACCGTTGACGGGTGGGACGGTGAGGCGGTCGCGGCGGATCTCGCCGTGCCGGTACCGGAGCATCCCCTGTGGGTGCATTTCGAGCGCGTGCACGTGCGGTCGTTCCGTGCGATGCTGCCAGATCCTGCGACGTGGGGAATCGGTACCGGAACAAGAATCGTCGCTCCCGGTGTGGAGGTGCTCTACGTGCACGAGATGTCGACGCTCGACGGCGGCGTGTGGGAGCCGAACGTTCCGCGGCCTGTGTTTCCGATCCTGATGCATCTCGTCGACGATCGGTGGCTGGTGCGGAACCTGGGGTCCGAGGAGGACCCGGCCGGCCGAGTGCAGTCATGATCGGTGTCGTGTTCGACATTCCGGCTTCCCTCACCCGGCAAGGAGCCACGCCGTGACCTCACCGCGCCTTGCCGCTGGAGCGCACTCCGATCCATGTGCCCGACGAGGTTCTCGATGACCTGCGCGTCCTTCTGACATTGACCCGTCCGCCGCTGGACGAGGGGAATGGGGACTGGTCCTACGGTGTCCCGGACAGCTATCTCCGTGAGCTGTGGCCTATTGGCGGGACGGCTAGGACTGGCGCAAGGCCGAGGCTGCCATCAATGCGTAGCCTCACAGACGACCAGCCCGCCGACGTCCGCGCCCGCATCATCGAGCTGGACCACCGCTCGGCGTCCCACCTCGCCGTTCACATGCTCGACGCCGCCACCCTGGCCCACGGGCTGAGCGACTCACCGGCGGGACTGCTCGCCTGGCTACTGGAACGCTGGAATGCCTGGAGTGACAACGGCGGTGACGTCGAGTCCGTGTTCACCAAGGACGACCTGTTCACCCAGCCACGATCTACTGGGTGAACAACTCCATCGCCAAGTCGATGCGCTATTACGCTAACGCCAACCGCTATCCGTCGACCTCGGCCCACGACCGCACCACGGTGGTACAGGCGCCGGTCGGCCTCACCTTCGTCACGTACGAGAACCCGCCCGGCATCCACACCGCGGCCGAGCGTGTCCGGGCGTTGCGCCGCACCTTCCACGGCTGCAGGCCCTGAACGACCCTGCGGGCTCGCGCCCCAGCCCGGTCGGGGGGCTGTATCGCGGATGACGGGGGTATGGATGAGCTGACATCGGCGGGGTCGGGGAGGGGATGGCGGATTTCGTTGGGCGTATCCGCGGGTGTGCTGTTGGGATTCTTCTGCTATCTGCCGGCGGTGAACCTGTGGCAGCACTACGGGGATGTGCCGCAGCCGCGGGTGTATCCCCATGGATCGTTCACCTCGTTCGGTTCCGACCCGCCGCCGGTGGGGTATTGGGTGAGCTGGGCGGGACCGGTGGTGTTCGTGGTGGCCTGCGGGTTGATGACGATTCCGTGGCGGGCTGCCCGGCAATTCGTCCTGCCGTTGGTGTGCGCGTTCGTGCCGCTGGCGGTGTTGGTGGGCTGGATCTTCATGTCGATGGAGCTGTTCTTCACCCCCGACTGAACCCGCTGTCGTCGGCGGCCTCACCCTCGGTTTATCCGGCTTTGGTGTAGATGTCGGCGTGTGCGGCGCGCATCACCTTCTTGTCCAGTTTGCCGACGCTGGTGCGAGGCAGGGCGTCGCGGTAGAGGACGGTGTCGGGTAGTTGCCACCGGGCGAACGTGCCGGCGAGCAGGGCGTGTATCTCTTCGATCGGCAGCTGCTCTCCGTCGGTGGTGACGACGAGCGCGACCGGGCGCTCTTGCCATCTGGGGTGTTCGACGCCGATCACGGCCGCCTCGGCGATCCTCGGGTGCGCGAGAAGGGCGTTCTCCATGTCGATCGAGGAAATCCATTCCCCTCCGCTCTTGATCACGTCCTTCAGGCGGTCTGTCAGCTTGAGGTATCCGTTGGGTGCGATGGTGCCGATGTCGCCGCTGCGCCAGTATCCGTCGAGGAAGTGGTCGGTGGCGTCGAGCTTGTGATAGCCCACGGTGATCCACGGCCCGCGCAGCAGCACCTCACCCTGACTCTTGCCGTCGTGCGGCAGGTCGTTGCCGTCGGCGTCGACGATGCGGATGTCCACCCCGTTGACCGGTAGCCCTTGGCAACGTTTGAGGTCCCATTTCTGCTCATCGGAAACACGTTCTCGCAGCGACGGCTCGGCGTTGACGGCGACCGTCGGGGTGGTTTCGGTGGCGCCGTATGCATGAATGACGTCCGCGCCGGTGAGCTCGTAGAATCCGCGCATCAACGACAGCGCGGGCTCGGTGGCCCCCGACAGCAGCCGCACCCGTCGGAAGTCCGGTTTCACGGCGAGCGTCTCGATGTGATCGAGCATCGGCTGGAAGATGGCCGGGGCACCGTTGGCCACGGTGACGTCCTCGGTGATCATGGCGTCGATCAACACCGGGGTGTCTTCGGCCAGGTAGCGTCCGGGCAACACGATCTTTGCGGCGCTGTAGACCGCCGACTGGGGTAGACCCCAGCATTGGCCATGGAACATCGGGGTGATCAACATGACGGTGTCGTTGCTGCGGATACCGAGGTTCGCGGCCTGCGCCATCGTGTGCAGGTAGATGCCGCGATGGGAGTAGTAGACACCCTTGGGTGTGCCGGTCGTGCCGGTGGTATAGCAGGCACTGTAGGCGGAGGTTTCAGCGATGACAGGCCAGTCGAACTCATCGGGGGCCGCGGCGACCAGGTCCTCGAAGTGGTGGACGTCGGCTAGAGTGGTGGCGATCTGCGACATCGGTTTGTCCGACATCACCACCCACGCACGGACGTTCGGTGCGAACGGCGCCATCGCCTCCGCGACCGGTAGAAGGCTCTCGTCGACCAGGACGACACTGGCCTCGCTGTGCGAGGTGACGTAGCCGAGGTCCTCCGAAGCCAGCCGCAGGTTCATCTGCAGCATCACCGCACCGGTGCCCGGGATGGCCCAGTAGAGTTCGAAGTGCCGCTTGCTGTTCCAGTCGAGGACGCCCACGACGTCGCCCGCGCCGACGCCGAGCGCGGTCAACACGTTGGCGGCCAGCTGCATCCGGGTGTAGGCCTCGCCGTAGGTGTAGTGGTCCCAGCCGCCGTCCGGGGTACGGAACACGATCTGCTGTTGCGGGTAGGTCCGGGCGGAGTGCCGGATCAGGGTGGTGGTGTTGAGTTGGTAGTCGTCGCCGTGGGTCGACGGCCGTCCCTGAATTACGTCGTGCGTCATGTCGTACTCCTGCAGATTGATGCGAGATCGGATGGTGAAGGTTGCGGTGGCCGCACGCGGGTTAGGTCAGGCTGTCGGTCATCGTCCCCAGAGCATCACCATGAGGCGGTCGAACAGACGCGATCGGCGCGCGTTGTTCGGGAACATGGTCGGTTCGCGAGTGAGCGCGAATCGTGTGGTCAGGATCGTATGGGTGTCACAGTATTTGCGGATTCCGTCCTTCCCGTGTCGTCCGCTGCCGAACCCGGACCGACCGGCGCCGGCGAAGGGTGCCTCCTGGGCGAGAAAGCTCATGATCGCATCGTTGATCCAGGTGTTGCCCGCGACCATCCGCCGTGCGAGGTCGTTTGCCTTTGCGGTATTGCGACTGAAAATGGTCGATCCCAGCCCGTAGACCGTGTCGTTGGCGAGGCGAACGGCCTCCTCTTCGTCGCGCACCTTCATGATCGGCAGGATCGGGCCGAACGTTTCTTCTTGCATGACCTTCATCGTGTGGTCGACGTCGACGAGAACGGTCGGCTGGAAGAACCTGCCGGCGCCCGGTTCGCGCTTGCCGCCGACGAGAACGCGCGCGCCCTTGGCAGTTGCGTCGTCGATGTGACTCTCGATGATGTCGAGCTGCGGTGCGAAGGTGATGGCGCCGACGTCCGTCGAGCCGAAATCCCCGGGTGCGCCGATCCGCAGTCGCGCGACCTTCTCGGTTACCTTGGCCACGAACTCGTCGTATACCGGTGCTTCGACGTAGACGCGTTCGATGCCCATGCAGATCTGACCGGCGTTGCGGATCGACCACTCCACGGCCACGTTCGCGGCACGCTCGAGGTTCGCATCGGCGAGGACGATCATCGGGTCCTTGCCGCCGAGTTCCAGGGACGACGGAATGAGCCGCTCGCCGCAGCGGGTGGCGATCCGGCGTCCGGTGCGGGTGGAACCGGTGAACTGGATCATGTCGGCATACTCGACGAGCGCGGCGCCCGTCTCGCCGGCGCCGGTGGCGACCTGGAGGACACCCATCGGGAACCCTACCTCGGTCGCGCCGCGAACCACCTGCTCGACTGCAAGCGGCGCAACCTCGCTCGGTTTGAGAATCACCGTGTTGCCGGCCATCAGTGCCGGCAGTGCATCACCGACCGACGCGGTCAGCGGATAATTCCACGGCGCGATGACGCCGACCACTCCGTGCGGGCGGTACCGGACGACGACCTTCTTCCCGAACACGAACGGAGAGTGGGTGCGGATCTTCTCCTCCGCGAGGTATTTTCCAGCGTTCTTGGCCCAGAAGCCCATCGAGTCGGCGACGTAGAACAGTTCGGCCAGCAGCGCATCCTCGCGGGTCTTGCCGTTCTCGGCCACAATGGTGTCGATGATCGCGGCGCGGTTGGCGACGAACCAGGATCGCAGTTTGCGCACCAACTCGGCGCGACGATCGAATCCGATTTCCGCCCAGGCGGGTTGGGCGGCACGCGCACGGACCACCAGTTCGGCCACGTCGTCGGCGGTCATGTTCTCGATGTGGCCGATCACGCGACCGGTAGCCGGATTCTCGATCGCAATGGTCGCGGCCGTGTCACGGCTCTGCAGCGGTATCGTCATCGCGCAGCTCCGGACCCGGCGGCGGTGGCCCCGGATGCAGATGTCGCGACGGTCGTGCCGAGGAAATCCGCGCAACGCTCACCGATCATGATTGCCGGTGCGTTGGTATTGCCGCGGATGATGGTGGGCATGACCGACGTATCGGCCACCCGCAGGCCCTCGACGCCGTGGACACGCAGCTGCGGGTCGACGACCCCGTCGTCGGGGGTACCGATACGTGCGGTGCAGGCGGGGTGGTAGGTGTGCTGAACCGAGGTACGGATCCAGGCCTCCACCTCGTCGCGCGTACGCACATCACGACCCGGGGTGATTTCGGTGCCCAGGACGGCGCGGGCGGGTCCGGTTGCGGCGATGTCGCGAGCGAGATCGACGGCGTCGATCATCTCGTCCATCTCCGCGCGTGTCGAGAGCATGTTGTACGCGACTCGGGGCTTCCGTGTCGGGTCGTTCGAGCGGATCCGCACCGTGCCCCGGCTTCGAGGCGCGATGTAGGACATCGCGATTGTCGCCGCGGGCACATCCCACGCCATCTGGCCGTGATCGTAGAAGTATCCGGGGGCGAAGAGGCACTGGAAGTTGGGTGCCGGCATGGCGGCATCGGTGCGAACGTGCGCGGCGGTCTCGGCGACGTTGCTCGTGAGCTTGCCGCGCCGACGTAACAGCCACTCCAGCAGGTACTTCGGCTTCGTCGCGTCGGCGATACCGATGTGGCCGCCGGTCAGTTCGTAGGTGGTGTAGACGAGTGGGTGCTCCATCAGGTTCTCGCCCACGGCCGGCAAGTCGACCACAGGCTTCACTCCCACCGAGCGGAGGAAATCGGCCGGGCCGATACCCGAATGCTGCAGCAGTGCAGGAGTGTTGAAGGCACCACCGGACACGATGATCTCGGCGCGGGCGTTGATTCGCTCCGTATTGCCGTTCCGGTCGGAGGTCTCGACGGCGACCGCTCGGCCCCGCTCGACGATGATCCGGGTGACGAGAGTGTCGGAGCGAACTTCCAGATTGCGCCGCCGCGCGATCGGTGCAAGGTATGCCTCGGCGCTGCCGAAACGCATGCCACGATGCTGGGTGACCTGCACCCGTCCCGTCCCGTCTTGTGTTTCACCGTTGAAGTCGTTGTTGCGTTCGATCCCCAGAGCGGCCGCTGCCTCGACGAGTGCCAGGCTGACCGGGTCCGGGTCGGGAATCCGGGTGACCTTCAGTGCGCCGGTGGTGCCGTGATACGTGCCACCGAATTCGTCGTTCGATTCGAAACGCTTGAAGATCGGCAGCACGTCCGCATAGGACCATCCGGTGGCGCCGTTCTCGGACCAGGAGTCGTAGTCGAGCCTGTTACCGCGGAGGTAGATCATCGCGTTCATCTCGCTCGATCCGCCGACCATTTTCCCGCGCGGAGAGAAGAGACGGCGCCCGTTGAGATGCGGTTCGGGATCGGTCCAGTAATCCCAGTCGAGCTTCCCGTGGAACTGCTGGGAGAATGCGGCGGGCACCTTCACCTCGAGTCTGCGGTTGCCGCCGCCGGCTTCGAGTAGCAATACCCGCGCGGTTTTCCTCTCGCTCAACCGAGCGGCCACTGCGCACCCTGCCGAGCCGGCGCCGATCACGATGTAGTCGGCTTCGTGTGACATGTGTCTCTCCTTCGTCGGTGAAATCGAAGGTACTGACGCCGCATCCGGCAGCCAATGGTCCGCACGCCAACAGATCCCGACCGCGTTGTACTCCAGCACAAAGGCAGGTCCAGACTCGGCGGCATGGTCGGCACGGCACAATCCGGGTCCCGAGATTGGCACGGCGAGCTCTCCGCCGAGGGTCGCCGGCTAAGTGGCCGAGGTTGCCGCCGAGTTCGGTGACCACTTGGCGCCGGCGCGAGCGGCCATCAATGCGCGCGTTCTGGGCGAATTGCCCGAGCTTGATCAGGCACCGCTGGGGCTGCACGACGGTTTCGATCGCTCGACGAGCGCGCACATGGCCTTGCTCCGGGGATGCTCGGCGCGTGGACCGACCCGAGTGCGGCGCCCGCGCCGAAGGAGGCCATCGACTGGGCGGTGGATCTCGCTCGTCACGGGATCCCGATCGAAACGCTGTTGCGGGCCTATCGGATCGGGCACGGCGAATTCTGGCAGTTTTGGCTGACATTGCTGTCGGCCCGGGTCGACGATCCCAGCCTGCTGGCCGAGACGTCCGCCGCCACTTCGGCCTACACCTTCAGCTATGTCGATGCGGCGCTCGCGCCGATCATCGATGAATATCTCCGGGAGCGAGAGCGTTTGGCGCGGCGAGCGCAGAGCCTGGGCGAAGCCGAACTGCGACGCGTGCTCCGCGGCGATGCCGTCGACGTGGGGTTGGCGAGCGAGCGGATGCGGTATCAGCTCGACCGCTGGCACACCGGGTTCATCGTGTGGTCCGACGCGGACGACGAGATCGATGACACGCAGCAACTCGACCGAGCCGGGGCCCGCGTCGCCGAAGTATTGCGAGGTACCGAGTCATTGATCGTGCCTGCGGGCCGCTCGGTGCTGTACGGCTGGGTCGGTTCGTCGCGACGCCACGACGGGGTGATCGCGCATTTGGACATCGACGGCGTGCACGTCTGCGTGGGCTCACCAGGCAGGGGCGTCGCCGGCTTCCGGCGCACCCACGATCAGGCCGGGCTGGCGCGGCGGGTGGCCCGACTGTCGACACCGGTTCCCGCTTTCCTCGACTACCGTGACTGCGCGGTCGTGGCGCTGCTGTGCGACGACGTCGACCGTGCCCGTGAGTTCGTCGCCGAGGTCCTCGGCGACACCCTCGAGCGTGACGACGCGGACCGGCTACTCGACACTGTGTCGGTGTACCAACACGAGGGATTGAGCCTCAGCCGGGCTGCCGAGCGGCTGCATGTGCACCGCAACACCGTCGCCTACCGGGTGCGCCGCGTGGTCGAGGCCAGCACCGAGAACGACGGAGATTCGCTGCATCTCCGGGTGGCCGTCGAACTGGCTAAGATCGTCGGACCCGTCGCAGACGGCGGGCACCGTCGGGAAGCATGAACGGCAACATGTCCAGTGCTCGCGCACGCGACAGCTAATCGTCCTCTCGTAGCTCGACGAGTGCGAGTGCAGTGTCCACCGCGATCGGATTCTGGGCCAAGGGGCGCGGCAGCAGTTCGTCGACTCGCGCGAGCCGTCGATCGATCGTGTTCCTTTGCGCAAACAGCTTCTCGGCCGCTTTCGAGGTATTGAACTGTTCAGCGATGAACACCCGCACCGTGTGTCGCAGCACGCGGTCGGCGCTCGCCAGCGCACCGAGCGTGTCGGCGATGAAGAGCTGCGTCTCCGCGACATCGGAGGTCAGCAGGGAGATCAGCTGAACGTCCTCGAATCGCACGACACGGCGGCGGGATCCGAGACGCGCCAGGAGGTTCTGCGCTGCAGCGGCGTCGAGATGGCTGCGCCGAAAGCCATGGAGATCTTCCCCCGGCCTGCCGATTGCGATGCGAACTCCGTTGGTGTTCTCGACAATTGCGGAGAGTCCGGCTTCGGGGGCACCTGGGTGACGGGTAACCACACCCACAGTGCGGCGAAACCGGCAACCAGCGTCAACCGATGCACTGCGCCACACGTGCGCATGAGTTGTTCCGCCGCATTGTCGAGTCCGCCGACCTGGTCCTCCGAGTCGACCCGCACGATCGCGGCGAGATGGTGACCGGTCAGCGCATAGCCGAGCTGTGCCTCTGCCCGATCGCGGGCGATCGGAGCTCCCTGGAGCAGCAATTGCACCGTGGCGAGACGTTGGATCAGCGGTCCGCGAGCGAGCTCGGACCGCACCTCGCCGATATGCGCGGACACCGCGGCCCTCAAATCGTCGAAGTAGGCCGTGAGCGAGTTCGCCGAGATCTCGACCATTTGTCGGAGGTCGTCGCCGTCCTCCGTAGTGTCGAAACACCCCTTCAGCCACCAGTTCCACACCACTCGTTGCGATGCGCGCCACGCATCGACGTCATCGGTGTCGACGCCGCGCAACACCAGGTCCCGCGTATACGTATGGAGGTCCGGGATGAGAGTCGGCTCGACCCGCTGCCCGGGTCGGTCGATATTGGCCACGAGCCAGTGGGCCAACGTCGACTGGGTAAAGCGTCGATCCAGCTCGGCGAGCATGGGGTCGTCGGCGAACGTGGGATCCTCGAGGTTGCGCTGTCCGGCCGCCCACGCTGCGTCGGCGACGTCGGCCACGGTCGCCTGCATCCGCGTGGCGAGGCTCCGGAACAGGTCGCGTACCCGCGGAGAGGGCGTTGCCCCCAGCCGTCCTGACTCGTTCACCGTGTCTCCGTCTCCCTGACCGTCGTCGGATCCGGAATGCGAGATCCGCCTCGAACCCATTCTCCCGGGCGTTGCACTCTGCATCAGTGGGGCGGCGAGATAGGTGCAGATTGTCACTGGTTCACCGCACGCTTGCCTGCGAGTGTTGCACATCACATCACGTCAACACTGCCTTCGTGACACGTCCAACGTCGCGCCGGCAGCCATTCAGCGTTGTCACGCACGGTTACCCGCACGAAACGCGGTCATCCGATGGGGCAGGACAGCGAAACCTCGCAACCTACAGACAGGGAAGATCGACATGACCGGATGGACCTGGACTGCGGCGCTGTGCGCCGCTCCCCGAGGCCGGCTCCTGGCCGCCGGCGCACCTTCGGACGAGGGGCGCCACTGATGAGCAGCATCGAGTACGAAGATTCGGCAGGACACCTCGAAAGCGGCCACTTCGGCCGCGGCACGCTGGTGTCGCTCTCCCTGGCATCGTTCTTCCCGGCGGTCGGCATCGCCCTCGTGCCGACGCTGGTCCTCACCGCGGTCGGAAACCCCACGGCGTGGCATGCATCGCTCCTCGCCGCGATCTGCATGATCCTGGTCGGACGGGCAATCATCGTGTTCGCGGGCCGATTCGTCGCGACCGGCTCGCTGTACTCGTACATATCCGAAGTCTTCGGGCCGTGGGCGCGCTACCTGACCGGCGCTGCGATGGCGGGTGGTTTCGTCTGCGGGGTCGGCGGACTGGCGATGCTGGTCGGGCGCTTCCTCGGCAGCTTCATGCACGAACGCCAGGCCGACCCGACCGACCTGTCCGCACTCCAGTTCCCGACCCAAAGTGTCATCTTCACGCTCGCCTTCCTGATCGCAGCCGGAATCGCATATCGCGGACTCGACAGCTCGGTGCTCGTCGTCGTCGGCCTGGCTGTGCTGTCCACCCCGCTGGTCATCCTGATCACCCTCGCCAGTGCGCGACACACGGGGCTGCAACTCGCGATGCAGTTCGACTTCAGCCAGTTCAGCGTGGGGGCCACACTGCGCGGCGTAGCAATCGGTGCCGCGTTCCTCATCGCCTTCGAGAGCTGCGCAGCGCTGGCAGCCGAGACCCGAGATCCTCAGCGCAACATCCCCGTCGCGGTGATGGCGGTGCCGGTCGTGCTGGGCGGTGTCTACACCCTCGCGACGATCCTGCAGGTGCCCGGACTCCTGGAGGCCTATGACCAGGTGGCCGCTGGAGTGTCGCCACCGGCCGCGCTGGCCATGCAGGCAGGCCTGGGATCGTCGGTTGCCGCGGCCACCGACCTCGTGCTGGCAGCCGCATGCTTCTCCTCGCTCGTCGCCTTCGTCAACTACGGTGCCCGATTCGCGCTGGCGTTCGCCGAGGACGGCCTGCTCCCCGCACCCCTGACCCGCATCCACCCGCGGTTCCACAGCCCGCACGTGGCTGTCGTGTCGCTCGCCCTCGTCTCTCTCGCGTTCATCTCGGTCGCGGTTCTCCTGGTCGGCGACGTGTCGTCCGCATATGACGCACTCGCCACCTTGCTGGTGTACATCTGGGTTCTGCCGTACGTGCTGATCGCCGCGGGCGCGATCGTGCTGACGCGTCGGGCAGGCGAGTTCCGCCCGGGCCTGTTGATCGCTGCCGCCGTTGGTGGGGCCGCCATGGCGTGGACCTACGTCAACGGCTGGATCAATCCGCCCGTGGCGCCGTCGGATTCGATGACGTGGGTTGCCGTAATCGTGATCGCCGTCGTGCTCGCGCTGTTCGTACTGTGCACAGTTCTGCGACGAAGTGCGCGGCAGCGCGAGCGGGTCGACGTGTGACCGCCGACGACACCCGAATCGCCGCCGCACCCCCGAAGAAGGAGTACCGAGAAAATGATCGTTCAAGGCAAGTCCGGCCTGCGCCGTGGCGCCCGTATTGCAGGCCTGGGTGGTGCTGCGGCTGCCCTACTCGGTGTGATGTCCACTGGTGCGGCGAGCGCGGATACTTTCATCCCGCTGCCTGATGGTTCGAAGACCGGTCCGAATGTGACGGTGACGCGTACCGCGGAG
>NZ_JBHURF010000028.1:0-89744 GCF_042674125.1 Rhodococcus sp. NPDC056960
CCCCGACAACCTTGACCAGCACTCGGTTTGCCAATCAAATTTCCTTACCGCAGGTCAGGGCGCACATATCAAGGACGATTCGCTGACACAGGACACAAGTACTGCGGAGAGGCCGATCCCGGGGGCCCGGTGCACAACAAGGGCAACGCGTGGAAGGAGCGCCGACGTCTCGCCACCGTCGGCGCGGGGCAGGCCGCAGCACCAGCGGCGGCCGATGACGATGGGGGGACGGCGTCGGTGTCGATGGCCCGGGCCACTCTCGGTGTGCAGCTCGAGGAGCTGCCCGGCCGTCTCGCGGAGCTTCAGCGTTTCCTCGAGGCGGTGACCGAGACGGTCGCCTCGGTGACCGATGTCGAGGCGATCGCCGCCGAGGTCGACCAGGCGCACGCCGAGGCGCTCGCGAAGGTAGCCGAAGCGGAACGATTGCGGGGCGAGGAGGAACGTCGCCGCCGCGACGCCGAGGCCCGCGACCGTGACCATCAGCAGGCGCGGGAGGAGGCCGATGCCGCCGCGGAAGACGCGTACGCGGAGCTGGCGCGGATCCAGACCGAGGCCACTGCCGCCGTGGACGACGCGGCGAACCGTGAACGTGCGGCACGCGCGGAACAAGAGCGCATCCAGGCCGACTCCGAGGAAAGGATCGCGGCCGCCGAGGCCGAGGCTCAGCTCGCCCAGGCCCGCGCCGAAACACAGTCCGCCGCAGCGCACGCCGCCATCCAGGAAAGCCGCGAGAACGTGGACCGTCTTCGCAGCGAACTCGCCGACCTGCGCACCGAGGCACGCGCGGACCGCGACCAGCTGCGCGCCGATCACGCCGCGCAACTGGCCGATGTCCGGCAATCCGCCGCCGACCGTGTCGACGCGCTGACCACCGCGCTGCGGGCCGCCGAGCAGACGATCGAGGAACTACGACGGCAGTCAGGTAGCCGCGGCGCCGGCACCTGACTCAGCCCGCCCTGTCAGCGAGTTCTATCCCGACGACCCACATCGTTCGGTTTGAAGCGCGTAATACCGGAATTTTCAACCGGACATCTAAAACGAACGGTTCGGAGTCGATTTACCAGCCACAGGTTCGCCGTGCGACGGCGTTCTCGGGTGTGCCGGTATGTCCAAGGCCAAAACGGACCCTGGTGGCCGCAGAACGGCGCTCAGCCCGTTTCGCCTCCTCGGCGGGGTGTTGACCGCGTGCAGCCGACTCCTGAAACTGGCAATCAGTCGTCGCGGGTGGCGGTGTACAGGTCGACCCTGATCTCGCTCATCACCACACCCCGATTTCGATCAGCCAATAAAAGAAGGGTTCGATGGGTTCGAGCCACTGGTAGATGTCCGGATGGATGAAGTAGTTCCAGTCCATCAGGCACCTCCTTCCGCAAGTTTCGGATCGGGACGGTTGTGGATGTCCACGTCGTCACGCAGGATGCGCGACTGGTGTGAGACTGTCCCTGTGCCGCTTCCCGCCGATCATGTCGACTCCTAGAACTGGTTGAACCAGCGAACGAACTGATACCAATCATTAAACGGCCAAAAGCCAACATCGCCCCACGCCTGCAGGTCAGGCAGGTTTCCGATCATGATCCACCTCCGAGGAACGGTGCCATCAAAGTGCCGATCCAATAGAAGAAGTTGTACGGGAAAATGTCCCACGGTGAATTAGGCATTATGAATCCTTAGAAGTGGCCATAGCCAGTCATCCATCCGGTAATAACCCACATGAACTGACTGAACGCATCGCCCATTTCCCTGGTCGGGAACCATGAATACCAAATCGGGTCAGGGCTAGGTGGGCTTGCTGACGCTGTGCCAGCCACCAGGACCATCATCAATGCCGTTGTTCCCAGAACGGCCATGGCGCGAATCGAACGCATGCCTCAACTCCCGGTCCTCCCCGACCATGCCTCGTGTATCGCATACGACATGACGCCCGTTACCTGCTCACGGTGCACTCGACATCTACCGTGGCGCACTGTTCCCCGGGTGTGCTTGGTATAGCGAAAGCCAAAACGGACCCTCCGGCCCAGAGAACGCCCGGTTTCATCGAAGTGCCGTCGCGGGCGCACCTGACGGAGATTGGTTATCGCCGGACGCCTGCCAGAGCGACGCCGCCGTAGAATCGTTCGACAGCCGCGTGCCGACGATCGCTAGGCTGCAAAGTAAGCCACAATCTAGCTCATGGATGTTGCCGCCTTCATACTTTCGCTTGTGGCCTTGCTTGCGACCGCTCTTGTTGGATACCTCACGCTGCACTTAACACGCCAATCAACGTCAACCCGTGTGCTCATCGACCTATTCACAGAACATAGGTCCGACCGACTAGCGCAGGCGCGGCGCTACGTGAATGAGGTTCTTCCCACCTATTCAGTAGGTCCTCAAGGTCTGGATCAACTCCCTGAGAATGATCGCTTGCTTGTTCGCGACTTGTGTTGGTTCTACGACAACCTTGGTGTCCTTGTTCACTACGAAGTCGTAGACGTCGTCCCGATCGCCGGCTATCTGGGAGGATCGGTCAAAGATGTATGGATAAAAGTCAAACCGTGGGTTGAGGCGGAGCGAGCAAAAAGGCTCGCCGCAGGATCTGCCGATGCTGGGCGCTGGCAGGAATACTTCGAGATCCTCTACGACAAGGTCGATGCATTTGACTTGCCCAGCTTTCGCAGTCCATTGCGTCTACCCTGGTATAAACGAATCGTAAGACACGTTTAAGGAGCTAAGCGGGGCGTAGTGCGTGTATCCCCTTGGGATGTTGCGGTGCATGACCTTCGGTGTGACGACTGGCTTGGCTCGATTCGAGATTCTCACGGATACGCAGTTGGCGTTGCCGTTGCCCGGCCACCGCGTCCCATTTCATAAAGGGTCTGCGAAGGTAGAGGCAGGGTTGCCCGTGAACGGGAGGTGGACGCGCCGATGGAGCCACGAATTCGTTCGCGGATTTCGTGGGGGACTTGGGTAAGCAGCCAAGGTGGGGGGAGTGCCCGATACCTAAATGCGCGCACGTTGGCGAGGGCAAGGACGAATTTGTGAGCGTGGATGTGGGAACTGGACTTGCCATCGCTGGTGTCTTGATCGCGGCAGCAGGGGCATGGTGGGCTCGAAAAGCGCTGACTCCACAGCAGCACGTGCAGTCGCGCGATCGTTGGGTTTCCGAGCGCCGGAAGCTCAATACAACCCGTGCTCAGCTGGCGAGGCACGCTGCACGACTTCATGTCACGGCCAGCCCGACAATTTGCACAATCGAGAAGACGTCAATGCTAGCGATGGCGGGTTGGAGTCATCGGCCGACACCGCTCCATGAGATCCAAATAGATATACGGAGGGGTCCTGAGGTCAAGCAAACCGCCTTTCTAAATGCGGCTCAGTCCGTCCTGCCTACCGCTCCGCACGGCCAGCGATACTCGCTCTACAGTGAGGCGATGGATGATCTCGCTCGTCCGACATTGTTTGAAGACCGGGTCTCGTATCGTCTGGTCGAACTTCAGGTGAGTGGCGGCGGTCGCATGCAGCTGCAGTTTTCCACAGGCCGCTACTTTGAGATGCTCAACATCGCCGAACCATTGGCGCACGAGTTTGCGAAGGTAGTGTCAGGAAATTCTGTTGAGACTACCCAAAGTCCACGACTGTGGCGACAGCTGCCGCTTAGGAAGATGTTTCGCCATGACCTACTTCGTATGAGTGACCGTGCGATATTACCGTCAATCGGAACGCTGCTCCTGCGTGTGGAAGGTGAAGGAAAGAGCCCGCTTCCTACTTCATAAACGCGATTCGAGGGCTGTAGCGATCGCTGGCGGTCATTACTCCTTGGTGCCGGCCGGTATGTTCCAGCCCTCGTCGGCTTCGCCTGCGTCCATCGATGAAGATTTCGATCTATGGCGCTCTATTCAGCGGGAAGCTGCTGAGGAGCTGCTTGGTGTCGAAGAAGCCGTTGGGGATGGCGGGGTGCCCATCGATTACGAGTGCGATGAGCCATACGCGTCCTTCGAGCGGGCGCGGGCATCAGGTGCTCTCACGATCTGGTCACTTGGTTGGGGTATCGATCCCTTGACTCTGACGCTTGAACTGATGACGGTCTTGACTATTGAGGCAATGACGTATGACAGGCTATTCGATCGAGTCGTCCCACAGAATGCAGAAGGCCAGGTTGTGGCTGCTGGAAGGACTGCCACGGGCCTTAGAGGATTTTCGTTTACTACGGAAACCATCGAGGCATTGGCTGCCAAGGGAGAGTTGTCACCGGTTGCCGAGGCTTGTCTCAGGACTGCGCTGCGCCACAAGGCCATCATCGTCCTTCCGCGGCGTGAGCTGCGATCGCCCAGCATACGCATCGCGGGCGTAGTGTCTATCGCGCGTGAGTGGCCAACGATACGATCCGCTCACCTAGCCTTATTAGCTCGGGATTGAGGTTTGCGGGTGTTTCGGCGGCAGATAATGCTGCACTGGTGATCGCGGAATTCAGCTCCTCGGAATTAGGTAGCGGAAGACATCCGATTTTGTTCAAATATTTCTTGATATTGCTTGGCCCCGTCATGGGTGCATCGTTCTTCCATCGTCGAATTAACATCTCCCAGCTTTGCGTTGAATCTGTCAATAAATCTGCTTCCGGCAGGTAGCAGACAATATCAGGCTGCGAAAGTCCGAATATTTCGACTCGAGAGATGTTTCCCGTCTCAAGAGCTGCGGTCGCGAGTTCGGCTAAGTACCTCGCTTCGTCTACTCCCTTCAGGCTCAGAAGACCACCGACCTTGCGCCTCGCCTCATCGAGATCGCCTTCGTCTGCTGCGTCGCAGATCGCTTTCCAGTGTCCAGAAATTATTTGGTTGTCTAGGTTATCGAGAACAACCAGCACCCGCGCATTGGTCGCCATAAATAACAACTTGGCTTCCACGAGAGACTTTGCATTTTTCGCGCCACGCATAGCAAAAATGCCTGCCGAAGCTTTATCGAGGTGTGGTCGAAGAAGGTTCTTCAAGACAACTTCATCGTGCAAACCCTCTACTACGACTGCAACATTCATCAACTGGATTAAGTCGGAAAACTGCAACCCCAGCTGGACAACGCTTAAGTCGATATCAAGATCGTCGAGCAGGCTGTAGGTCAGAGGCCGAACCCTTGTTGCGCCTGCGCCGTTCTTGTCGCGGTACGTAAGTATCTTAGTCGCCTTCGCATTGTCTAGTACAAATGACGAGTGAGTCGCGGCCAATACGCTCATTTGTCCCTTTTGTGCCAGTTCTACGAGACCGGCTGCAACACGACGTTCCGCCAAGCGATGCAGTCCAAGCTCAGGCTCATCGCATAGGAATACAACGGGTGCCTCGTCTCTGTGGGCGATTGCGAGCCGGATGCTGTATTGAGCCCAGCGAAGTTGGGCTGTGGAAAGTTTCTCGATGGAGAGCCATCGGTCTGGGCTGGATGAGACTGAAAATTCCCACCGTGGGCGGTCACCTAAGAGTAATTCATCGGCGGTGCGGAGATTGAACCGGATAGTAGGAGGAGAAATGAGCATGAGGGAAATGTAGTAGTTACAATCGCTTTCGATTTGCAGTTTGCGAGTTTCTATTTCGGATACTAACCCAAGGGTATCGCCGCTTGTTGCTGTGACCATCGGAGTCGCCGTAATCATCGGATTGCGCTTATTTGAAGGTCTGGACGTTACGCCGGTGATCGCTACCAACGTGTCAACATTAAGCTGACTTGTGTCAATTGCGGTGTCTATGGCCGTGGTTGGCCTTAAGGTGATTCCCTTCCCGATGCTGAAAACTGGTACCTGCAGCCAATTCGGCCATTCGCTGTGGGTCTGCGGGGGTTCGCCTGTGCCAGTCGTAGGAAAATGCGTAGCGTAATTCATCGCGATTAACATCGGAACAAGTGGATGAGTGTAGGGGCCGCTGTCGGGTTCGCCTGCAAAAACTTCGCGGTAGAAGGTATCTAAACTGTCAGGCACCGTCGCGAGTAAATTCGAAGCAAGCATGCTGTCGGATATTCCAGCGGCAAGCCATAAAGACCACGTGCCGTCGCCATCTGGATGCAGAGTGAATCGACGGTATTGGATGAGGTCGTTCAGTGCTTGCTTTGTCTCGCTACTGAAACCGTGGTGCGAGGCTCTCAGCTCAATCAATTTGAAGAGCTTTTCGTCGATCGACAGTTCGTCATCGCTAGACTCCCGGTATTCGCTATCCAGGATTTCGTGCTCATCGAATGAGTACGAAGAAAACATATCTCCACGCTCATGCTTGATCGCTGCGTTGAGGACTTGGTCGATCTGCTGTGGGAAAATTGCGTAAGAATTGGGTGGCGCGTCGTCCAGCTGGATGTGTATCCCGGCGTAGTCGCCCCCCTTGATTCCCAAGAGGCAGTCGGTCAGCGCTCGAAGTACATGGCTTTTGCCCGCACCATTGAGCCCATACAACACCGATAGACCGTCATCGAGTTCGAGGTGGAGAATCTCGCTAATCGGACCAGACCCGCGTAAGGAAACGCCGATGATCTGGTAACCGTTTGCCTGCAGTGCCATCGATCTAATCTATAGGCCAGGGTCAGTGCAAGGTCGCATGAGGTTGCTGTGACCTGGGGGTTCCGTGGCGTTACCTCGCCCGGCCTGGCCTCTGAGGCCCGGGGCTGGTGGGGCACGGGGCGGTCTCGCCGTGCCAACGACCTCGGGCATCGCACCGGGGCCAAGGTATCTCCGCGGACATGACCCGGATGAAGTGTCCGTCCAGCAGTAGCCACCTGCGGCTCCGAGAAGGCGAGTTCGTGGGGGCCCTGCATGGAAGCCGGCGCGGGGCGGCGGGCTGGTGTCTCTCGCGGAGCTCTGACACCACGTGATCTGCGATCCTGAACCTGCATCCGGCCATGCGCGGATTCGCGACTCTCCCGATGCCTCGTCTACGGACGCCGGGTCCAAGTCCGGCCATTGAGCCGTGCTGCCCGGGCATTCTCATGAGCGACGATTGCCTCCTGCCAGTCCCGATCCGTCACCGCGAGGTGATCCCGGGTAGCTGGAGGTGGAACCCCGAGTTGAGTAGCGATGTGCGCCCACGACCTGCCTACCGTGAGGGCCTCGATCACCGCCCGGGTGAGGAGATGTTCGGTCAGGACGCCACTGGAGACGGCGTCATCGCTGTCAGCGTCCACGAAAGTTTCCCGATCTGGCGTGATCGACAGGTTGGGTTTTGCATCCAGAAGACTCTAACGGTCGAACTCAAGTAGTGATATCGGGAGCCGGGTGAGTTCGGGGCACGTGATTTGGCGGCTGCGCGGGTGCACCGGCGGCCATCCGATCTTGCTCACCTGAAGGCAGAGCCTTTCGTCGTTGTGGCCGCTTCGGGGCGACTGCCTCCTGAGCACTATCCTGAACAGGAATACGCAGGCCGCAGTATGGGCTGTCGAGCGAACCAACAAACGCCCACACCAATTCGCACGGGAGGTGAGGTTGACATGGAGCGCGACGAGGCTGCCCATCTTGAGCAATACGCTGATGCCACGAACGAGGACGCCAGTCGCTGCGGTCGCAGTCACCTCCCACGGCCTCGTCCTGGAACAACGAATCTGACCGAGTGGGTTCCCGCGCTCGCGGCAGAACTCGGCAAGCCGTCGACCGCGGTCCATCTCTGGGCGCAACAAGTGGCCGGCGACCTTGGAATTGAGTGGGGTATGACCATGGCTCTCGCCGACGTCGACATGGTTACCGACGTTGTGAAAAGCCGGTTCGGCTGACGCCGCGCCGCCCAGCCGGGGGCTTTACCGTTCGTCACCACGTCTCGCCGAACGTCGTTCGTGCACCACCCCCGCGACGCGCTGAGCCGCAGCAGCGACGTCGTCGTGCTCCCAGACCACCAGCACCAGCCATCCCATGTCCGACAGTCGCCGGTCAGTGTCCCGATCCCGCGCGATATTCTCCGCGACCTTGTTCGCCCAGAACTCTTGGTTCTTCGTTGACGGGCGATAGTGCTCCGGGCATCCATGCCAGAAGCAGCCTCGCACCTCGACGGCGACACGTGCTGGACCGAAGACGATGTCTACTTTGCGCCGGATTTCTGAGACCGGGCGAGCACACACCCGATACCGCAAGCCCATTGCGTGGAGGGCACGTCGAAGCGCGACCTCCGGCTTCGTGTCGCGCCCCTTGTTGCCCTGCATGACGCGGCGTACAGCGGGGGTTGACGCCCACGACTCGACCACGGCTTCTACGCTACGTCGAGTGGATGTGGCATCACAGGTCCGACCGTCACTCCCGCCCCGCCCCGCCCCCCGAGGAGCACCATGCCTAACGCCGTCGACGCGTTCGAACGCCTGCATCGCGAGGCCGTGAGGTGTATCGAGTACACGTTGAGGTTCCACGGCATGGACTCGAGTGCGTTCGACGTCGAGGGAATCGCGTACCGTATGGCGAGGTACTGCGTGGAGGGCTCCATCCCAGTCGACGGACTCGACATGCTCGACGACGACCTTGTGTGGAGACTGATCGAACAAGGGATCGAAGATTAATCAGCGTGTCGCGCGGCGTGTCACCTGGGGTCTGGTGAAATCCCTCCTCTGCCCGCGCTAAATTACATGCGTGAAATCCGTGGAACTGTTCGCCGGGGCCGGCGGCCTGGCGCTAGGTTGTGAGCTGGCCGGATTCTCACCGGCGAAGGTTGTCGAGTGGGACCGGTGGGCATGCGACACCGTCCGCGAGAACCGTGACCGCAACTACCCACTCGTCGCCGACTGGGACGTCGTCGAAGGTGACGTTCGCGGTGTTGACTGGTCGGCGTTGGGGGACTCCGTCGATCTCGTGGCGGGCGGACCCCCATGCCAGCCGTTCTCGATGGGCGGGAAGGCACGCGCAGCTGACGATGCTCGGGACATGTTCCCAGCGACTGCCGAGGTCATTCGTCAGCTCCAACCGAAGGCGTTCATCGTCGAAAACGTCCGAGGACTCACGCGCAGCGCTTTCGCGAACTACTTCCACTACATCCAGCTCCGACTGGCGCATCCGAACCTCGTAAGCCACGAGGGCGAGACGTGGGTGGATCATCTGCACCGCCTGCAGAGTGACCACACGTCCACGCATTCCGACGAGCTGACATACAAGGTCGTCCCCACGCTCGTGAACGCCGCCGACTATGGCGTGCCTCAGCAGCGTTGGCGTGTTTTCATCGTCGGATTCCGATCGGACCTCGACGCTGAGTGGTCGTTCCCGACGGCGACCCACTCATATGACGCGCTTCTGTACTCGCAGTGGGTGTCCGGCGAATACTGGGAGCGCCACAAGGTGCCCAAGTCTCGGCGTGAAGAGATGCCCGCACGTGCGGCTAACCGTGTTAAGGCCCTCGCGAAAGCGGGTACACCAGCCGAGAAACCCTGGCGAACCGTGCGCGACGCCATTAGCGACTTGCCTGAGCCGAAGGTCGGTGGCGATAAGAGGCATTTGAACCACGTTCTGCAGCCGGGCGCACGTACCTACCCGGGTCACACGGGTAGTCCGATCGATCTTCCGGCGAAGGCGTTGAAGGCGGGCGGCCACGGCGTTCCTGGCGGTGAGAACATGCTCCGTCGCCCCGACGGGTCCGTGCGTTATTTCACCATTCGGGAGTCCGCGCGTCTGCAGACCTTCCCCGACCGGTACCAGCTGCACGGCGCGTGGGGCGAAGCCATGCGCCAGCTCGGCAACGCCGTGCCCGTCCTGCTCGCGCAAAAGGTCGCGGGTAGCGTGGCCGAGCACATCGCGGTCGCCGACTTCCGCGCCGCTGCCAAGGGCCGTAGCGTCGGCACGGCTAAGAAGCATGCCACCGCTTGACCGTGAAGAACTCCTTCAATCCACTCGACATGCACAACCTCGGCGTCAGCATCACGACAGCGATGCTCGACTCCGATCCGACACCGCTCGGGGCGGTGCCCAGATTCCAGGGCGCCGGGCTCTACGCGATCTACTACACAGGTGACTTCCCCGCGTACCAGATGATCGCGGAGCGCAACCGGGACAACAAGTTCGAGCAGCCCATCTATGTAGGCAAGGCAATTCCGAAAGGCGGACGTAAAGGCGGACTCATCGTCGCGGATCCTGAGAAGCCGACGAAGGGCACCGTGCTCAGCTCCCGTCTGAAGGAGCACGCCGGAACCGTCGAGAAGGCCACCAACCTCAACATCGAGGACTTCTGGTGCCGGTGGCTAGTCGTCGAGCCGATCTGGATCCCGCTCGGCGAGAACGTCCTCATCGCACGTACGGCACCGGTGTGGAACCGAATCGTTGACGGCTTCGGCAACCACGACCCAGGGGCCGGTCGGCACGCGGGAGAAGTCAGCCGCTGGGATGTGCTGCATCCTGGTCGCGAATGGGTGCGGAAACTGAAATCCAGACGCGAAAGCGATACCGCCGAACACATCCAGGACGACATCACGGAATATCTTCGCTCCCGCCTTGGATGAGCGCTTGTTCAGGTCAGTCATTGCAGCTATAGGGATCGGTACCTCGGTGAGATCGAAGACCAGCGTCCTCTGAATCGTTCACGGCGGTGGTTGCTGGTGCGGCTCAATCGGTTTGTCCGCAGGCCGAAGTAGTGTTCTCGGCAATAGCCGACAAACCATCCGGAAGTGCTCCGACATGGCGATTGAGAACTACCGACGAGGAAGCGATGCCCGAAGAGACCCTTGACCTGACCCCCTCCCCCCGGATCTTGGACGTGATCGCTGACGTCGACATGAGCGTGGAGGAGTGTCTCGCCGAGTTGATCGACAACGCGCTCGACGAGATCGACGACGCCCAGCGAGAGGACCCGGGGTTCGAGGGCCGGGTGGAGATCGCGTTCCCGTACGGTTCGGACAAGATCGGCCCGGACTCGGCCATCAGCGTTACCGATTCGGGCCGGGGCATGTCGGTGAGTCAGATGCGCGAAGCCCTGCGGGCCGGTTCGTCGGGCAACGCCCGCTACGGCTCCCTCGGCCTGTTCGGCATGGGCTTCAACGTGGCCACCGGACGGCTGGGCCATCTAACCACCGTCAAGTCCGGCCGGGCGGAGGACGACCACTGGACTGTCGCGGTGATCGACATCCAGGCGATGGGTTCGCGGGACTCCTTCCAGGTCCCGATCACCACAGAACCCAAGGTCGTCGGCGAGCACGGCACTTCGGTCAGCGTCTCCCGACTTCGCAGCGACACGGTCAAACGTTTGCGCTGGTCCGGGATCGCCAATCGTGTGAAGGCGCGGCTGGGCGAGACCTACTCGTACATGCTCCGCTCGGTTGACGGCACCGACATCGCCGCCGCAGAGGTGATCGGCGGGCTGGGCGTGGGTCTGACCCTCAACGGCAGTCTCATCGAGCCCTACATCCCGTGCGTGTGGTCGCCCGATAGGTCGGTCGCTTACAAGGGCCAGGACGTGCCGGCAGTGACGAAGGTGCGTCACGACCTCAAGCCGGCGTTCGCCTGCCTGGCGTGCGGTCACTGGCACTCCGAGAGAATCGCGGACCTCGATGTGTGCCTGGAGTGCGGGTCCGAGAAGGTGGAGCTGCGGGACCGGACGATCCACGGCTGGCTCGGCATCCAGCGGTACGACGACGCGGGCGGGGACTACGGGATCTCGCTGCTGCGCCAGGGCCGCACGATCGTCCACCTGGACAAGGCCCTGTTCGAGTGGTCGAACCCCGACACCGGTGAGGTGATCAGGGAGTACCCGGTCGAACTCGGGCGTGGTCGGATTGTGGGCGAGCTGCATCTGGACCACCTCCCGGTGAATTATCGCAAGACTGACTTCGGCCGGGACAACGCCGCATGGAACACCGTCCGCGACAAGGTGCGCGGCGACGGTCCACTCCTGGAGAAGCTGGTGAGGGAGCTGGGGTACAACCCCAACACCTCGCAGCTGGGTTTGCTGTTTCACGCCTACCGCCGGTACGACCCCGGCTATCGGTACCTGGTGCCCGGAGACGGCGATAAGGCGATGGCTGAGCAGGCCCGCAAGTGGGGCGCCAACTTCCGTCGGGGCCTATCGGCCTACCAGAGCGACGAGATGTGGTGGAAGCACGTCGTCAGCCATGAGGAGATCAAGGCCGGAGGCTCGGGTGACGACGACGGTGAGTCCGACGTCGATGACCTGCTTCCCGGCGGCGGGACGGGTGGTGGCGATCCGGCCGCCGATGCCGACGCCGATGTCGATGGCGATGGCGATGGCGATGGCGATGAAGACGGTGCCGCCGACGACCAGTCGCCGGAGCTGGAGACCCGTGACGAGCGGCTCGCCCGTTATCGCGCGAACGGCCGGGTGATGCCGCAGCTGGACGGCGCCGACGTCGTGATCCCGGGTGGCAACCGGACGATCAGGGTGACCGTGTACCTGACGGACGAGGTGGATCTTCTCGAGGGTGCCGACAAGTTCTCGTCGGCCAATCTCCAGGGCGGCGTGGTCGAGCTCTTCATCGACCAGAGGCATCCACTGCTGACCGTCTACGGATGGAACCCGGTCGACGTCGCCGCGACTGTCCTGCACGACGCGGCGGCGGCGTATCTGCGATACGACGGCAGGGCCGGTGACTTCGTGGAGGGCGTCCTGGACCAGGTCGGTGACCGCCGGATCGACGCCGCGACGGCCCGGGTCTCGGCCGAAGGTCTCCTTGACCGGATCAGGGAGGCCAGCGGGCCGCTCGTCGAGAGCGACCCGGCCGGGTTCTGGGCGAAGCTCTCGCCCGCCGCGAAGGTCCAGACCCAGAAGGCCGCCGCCGCGGATGCGAGCGCGGACTGGAACGCCCTGGAAGCCTCAGGCGGGTACGCGGAGTTCCTCACCCCGCGCGCGTTCGAGGACCTGATCGTTGAGGCGCCCGAGCAGATGCTGGACGGCGGTGTCTTTACGTCGAGCTACGGCTCGTGGCAGGACGAGTCGATTCGCGAGGAGCGGTTGTCCCATCTGACGAGCCTGGTCAGGGATCTGGAGCGGACGCTGACGGCCACCGATCGCCTGAGTTCCCGGGAGCTGCTCAGGCTGTCCATCGGACTGGAGTCGCTGAGCGACATGGTGACTACTGACGGGAGCCGGGCATGAGCGGCGGGTCCTTCCTCTCGGTGGACCGGCTGGTCGAGGCCGGCCCCGCGGGGTTCACCCGCGCACTGGAGCGGCTGCTGCCGCTGCTCGGGTTCACCGACGTCGTGAACATCGACGGGCCCAACGACCAGGGGGGTGACCTGCTGGCGCGATTCGGTGGGAAGCTGATCGCCGTCCAGGCCAAGTGGCGGCTCGATCCGGTCAAGGGCTCGGTTAGCGAGGACGCGGTGAACGAGGTCTCGAACGCGATCGACGCCTACGGCGCCGACGAGGGGATCGTCGTCACCAACGGCAGCCTCACAAGAACGGCCCGGACGCGGATCGCCGCCTTCGGGAAGGTCGGCCGCACGATCAAGGCCTGGGACGGTGCGGCTCTGGCGAAGCTGTACCGCAGCGCAAGGGACCTGCCTCCACAGGTGGAGCTGCGGCCGTACCAGGTGGATGCGGTCGGTGAATCCCTGGCGGCCCTGGACGACACGGAGCGGCGCAAGGCTCTGGTCTACCTGGCCACCGGCCTGGGAAAGACTGTCGTCGCCGGATCGATCGTCGCCGACCGGCTCGACCGCGACCCCTCTGCGAAGATCCTGGTCATCGCCCACGGCGGCCCCCTGGTCGACCAGTTGGAGAAGTCGATGTGGCCGTTCATCCCGAAGGACGTCCCGACCCAGATGATCGGCCAAGGCGAACACCGCGACAATCTGTCGGGCGTCACCTTCGCCGTGCTCCCGACCGCGCACGCCTATGTGGAGCGGGGCTACCGGCCCGATCTGGTCGTCATCGACGAGGTCCACCATGTCGGCGAGAGCGGGTATTACGCCCATATCCTCGAAATGCTCTACGACGTGCCCAGGCTCGGAGTCACCGCGACGCCGTGGCGCGGGGACAAGTTCGACATCGAGACTACCTTCGGACCGCCGGTCGTCCAGATGGCGATCGCCGACGGCATCCGGCGCGGCTACTTAGCCCAGGTGGACTACCAGCTACTCGCCGACAACATCGACTGGGAGTTCGTGAAAGAGGCCTCCGAGCACTCCTACACCATCAAGGACCTGAACCGGCGGCTGTTCATCCCCGAGCGCGACGACGCCATCATCGAGCGCCTGACCAAGGTGTGGAACTCCACGCGAGCGCCCCGCGGGATCGTGTTCTGCCAGACGATCGAGCACGCCGAGCGCTTCGCCGAACTGCTGGGGGAACACTCGCCGTGGCGCGGAGTCGAGACGATCCACAACGACATGACCAAGCGCGAGCGGCAGCAGCGGCTGGTGCGATTCCGTTCGGGCAAGACCGAGCTGCTCGTGAGCGTCGATCTGCTCAACGAGGGCATCGACGTGCCGGACGTCAACATCATCGTGTTCGCGCGGGTCACGCACTCGCGGCGGATCTTTATCCAGCAGCTCGGGCGGGGCCTGCGCCTGCGCGCCGGCAAGGAGCGCGTCGCCGTCCTTGACTGCGTCTCGGACCTGCGGCGGATCGCCGAGGTCTCGGCGTTCCGGGCGCAGATGGAGGCCACGGAGACCGAGGTCCTCAGCGTCAACCGGTCGAGCTTCGACTTCGAGGACCAAGGCGTGCGGTCGCTGATCGACCAGTGGGTCGCCGACGTCGGAGATCTCGCGACGGCCGCAGACATGGTGAGGCTGGAGTTCCCGCCCTCGATGGATGGGTTCGACACCGATGCGAGGGGGTTGGCGTGACCAGGCTGCCGGACGCGGTCAGGGATGAGGCCTTGGCGTACGTCTACGCGGAGTTCGACCGCAGGAAATGGGAACAGGTGGCCTCGGGTGAGCGCGGTGGTGTCTTCGACGAGCTGATCGCCGACCAGCAGTTCGCTGAACTGCTCCGGCCCTACTGCACGCCAGCTCAGATGCGCGTGTGGCTCAAGGACAGCGCAGCCAAGGAGTACCCGCGCGCGCTGGAGGGGACCGGTCCGGCCGCGCGTTACACCAGGCGCGCGTACCCGGGCCCGGGCGTGATCGTCACCGCGACCCTGGGTGCGGACTGGACAATTGTGCCGAACTCGATCGAGCAGAAGCCCATGCGATGCCGGGCGATGAACGTAGCCGGTGAGGAGGCAGTCGTCTTGTGGGGGTCGTACCGGGTCCTGCGTGACCTGTATTGGGCGGCGTCCGGCGTGCGGATTGACGGCGAGGGACGGGTCGCCGTGGTGATCACCCGGCCGACGATGACGGCGCCGCCAAGTGCCGACTGGGAGCGCGTGCGGTCGCTCTGCGCGCTGATCGGCGTCGAGGCGTTCACGGTGATGTACGCGCCACGGGCGGTGACCAAGCTCGACGAGGTCAACACCCTGCGGTCCGGGGAAGATTCCGAGCGCGACTAAATTTCTCGCGCCTACCGCCGCCCCTGCGGCGGTAGGAGGTGTCGGGGCATGATGACACACTGCCCACGCAGCCAGTCGAATCCGAAAGGAACACGAGAGATGACCACCTGGACACTCTGGACCGGCGCACTGCTGGTCGTGATCGGGTCGGCCGCCCTCCTGCGACGCCGTGTGCTTGTCGCCCGGGTTCTCTGGCTCCTCGCCGCCCTCGCCTTCGTGGCCGCCGGAATCGGAGTGCTCACTACCGCGGTCATCTCGCTGCCGCTGCTGCTCGCACTCGTGGTAGCGATCGTGGTGACACTCGTCCTGGTCACAGCGACCATCCATCCCGACAGAACACGGGCGAGGTGAATCAGTGAGCGAGTGGATTCTCTGGGGCCTGAACGTTGCCGTACTGGTGTTCCCGATCGCACTGGCGGCACGGATCCTCCGGGGCCGGCGCATACGGCGCCGGGAGCTCGAACGAGGCCTCGACCACCTCGCCGAGGGCGGACCGTATGCCACCTTCGACCGGAACCACGGGCCCCTGGAGGTGCAGACCCAGGACGGGATGATCCTCGGAAGCTGGCCTCTCCCTTGCGGAGGGGCCCGCGCGCTCCACGCAACCAAGGTCCTCGCCGATTACGGATGGCACAAGAGCGGGCAGGTGTTGGTGTTCGCCGCCGACACGTTCTTCGTCCCGGTCACGCACCGTCCACTGATTGACCATGACGCTCGGAAGGTCGAGGAGTCGTAACCGATCTAGACAGAACGGCCCCGGGAAGAGAACCCGGGCCGTTCTGTCTGGGCGGAAGAATCGCGGGCTGCCGGTTCAGGCAGTCGCGACGATCCGGATCTCGGGGCCGTCGTCGACCGTGGACAGGCGGTAGTGCGGGCACACCACCAACTGACGGGGCACCCGGATCGCCCGCCGGTCCGGGTCCAGGTAGAGCCGGTACGCGAGCTGCCCGTCCCGGTGGCGACCGGTATCCGGGTCGACGGCGCCGAGAAAGTAGCCCTGTGCGGCATCGACGTCGGAGAAGATCGCCCGCGCCCACTCGTGCGGCTCGGCGATCGGAAGATGCCGGGGTTCACCTGTTTCGGTGTCCACAAGGTGCACGACCACCGTGACCGTAAACCCGGCCGCAGCCGGACTCCACGGCCCGGCCGCAACGTCGAACGACATGAGAGAGGTGTGAATTCGCAGGTCGATGTTCGTGCCGGTCCGCGCCGGCACGAACATGATGTGCGGCTGCGGCGCGGCACCGAGCGTGGTCAGGGACGGCAGCGTCTGCGCCGGGGTGTTGTCGGCGCAGACTTCGCCGGATGGATCGGACACCCGGCAAGGGTACGGGCGGCGCGACCACAACAAAGCGCCAGGCCGCCGAGCTGGGAGGCGGGTGCCGAAACTCGGTCGCCTCGTGACCAGCACTTTCGGGTCCACTTTGCACTTCATGACAGCTTCAGGAGATCAGGGCCGACACGCTGGCTCTAGGACGGCGCCGGCACGAGGTATTTCACCCTCACTTCGAAGGGAAATGTGCCTGGCGAGTCCAGGACGGACTCGACCACAGCATGCTCGTCCTCCACGGACAGAACCTTGAACACGGAGATGCCCGCAGGGTGGAGCAGCACCAGATCCCCTACAGTCACGAGCCAATTCCTCCATGCGCTCAACCGCCGAAGACGCAGGTCAACAGCGGTAAAAAGTATGCGCCCCGCTCGGCTTCCCTCCGAGTCGGGGCTCCATCAGACTAGCGCAATTCGAATGTGTGTGCGAATAAAATGGGTTGGTGAAGTACGAGGAAGCTCCGGACCGGTGTCCGAACGATCACCTGCTGATTGGTGGACGGTGCCTCGTCGGCTGGGAGGTCTGTGGATGTTCGACGGCCGCCGCCACCAGCACAAACGGCCACCGCACCTTCTTCTGTAGATCATGCGGGGAGACCGTGCGAATACCGCCCTGTGCCGGTGCGCAACCTCAGGCAGATCGGTGGTTCACTCCTCCCAAACCCGTCTGACTGCGATTCGTGCCCGCGCGAATGCGTGTCGGAGGCGATCCGTAGACTCTGGGACTGTTCTGGGCGCATCCCCCCAATTTTGTTCCCAGAACACCCCCAGTGCCCCCGGCGTCCCCCCATGCCGGGGGCACAACTATGTCCGCAGCAGGCAAGAAGACGATCGCGTGCGCTGATAGCCCGCCGGACGCGAAACCACACCCCGCCCAGGCGCAACTGACCGCATCGGACGATCCGGTTTCCGATGTCCCCGCCTCCGGCGTTGACCAGGTCACCTGCGGTGTCCCCCCGATTCGAACTCCGCTGCGCTCCGCTCAGTGGAAGAGATCGTTCTTGTTGACTTGCTGGCCTAGGCGATCCTGATCGACGGCGGCCGGGCCGCAACCCCCTGGCGGCGCAAGCGCCGGCAGAGCTCCGGAACTTTCTCTCCCGCACTCGCTTCGCTCGCAGAGAAACTTCCGGCCCAGAAGGTTGCACCCCGTCCTGATACCGCCGATCCGACTCTCCCTTGCCAGCAAGGCAAAAAAACGATCAGGGCGGGCAGACGGTCCTGATCCCGTACGAAAGGTCACCGACATATGGGCACGCCGACCAGCCCCGCGGCTCCCGTCGTCAAGACGTCCGAGCTGCTCGACTGCTACCGACAGCTGATCACCGTCGCCAAGGAGGCCCCTCCCCGCGCGGGAATGGGCCCCGACGACTTTCCCGGCGTCCACCTGCAGAACGCCCTGTCGAGCGTCTCGGGTTGGCTCGAGGCGGCAACCGGCCGCGACGGACTCACACTTGAGCGCGACGCACTCGCCGAGATCGAACGCCGCGAGCGCGGACCGGCCACCGACGCGGAGACGTCCGAGACGCTCGACTACCGGGCCTACGGCACCTTCGAGGAGATCTACGACCGGGAACTGACCCGTCTGGCTGCGGTCGGCGTCGCCGATCCCGACGTGGCCTCGACCGGCGGCAACTGCTACGCCCTCACCGGCGCGCTGTACGCACCAGACGGCCGGTCGATCTACCTCCTCGCCACCACCAACGGCGAACCCGCGCTGACCACCGATACGGCGATCACGCTCTGGACTGTCGGCCTGTACGACACCGGCGGCGACTCGGTTGCTTTGGCCATGGGCGAGTCCGGCGTCGAGGCACTCGGCAACTCGTCCGATGCTCTTGGCTGCGCGGTCACCCGGGCCCGCACGGCGCTGCATCAGTACGCCGGTGGTGCACCGACCGGGAAGACCGCCCTCATCGGGGACCGGGGCTTGACCTGGATCCCCGCGTAACCACCGCACCGTCACCGCATCCACTACCAGAAGGAGAACGAACAACGATGTCGAACAACGATTTCAAGGCTGGCGACAAGGTCATCATCGACCCGCTGTACGCGACCGCCTCCCTGCAGGGACGCATATTCGAGGTGGCCCGCCGGATGAAGGTCAACTTCTCGCTCACGCCGGTCGACGGCGTCGGCTGCGGAGTGACGGCACCGCCTGCGGCGCTGCTGCCCGCTCCCGCGGAACTGTTGACGAAACCGATCGTGACCTTCGCGCCCCTGACCGAGGGTTCGACGGTTCGGGTCAAGGCACGCAACATCGATCCCACCCAGCTGTTCGTCGTCATCTCGAACCGCAGCAAGGTGAAGATCGCCGAACTGGGCAGCGAAGACGGCCGGTATTGGACCGTGCCGCGGTCCGCGTTGGAAAAGGTGACGATCGACCTCGCCGCCGCCGCTGCCAGCGCCCGAGTCACCACAGACTGACAAACCCGAACCCAGCACGCCGGGCAGCAACTATCTGCCCGGCGTGCTCGGCCCGCACCGCAGGACGAGGAACGATCGTCATGACCATGCCCCGCCACCCCATGCCGCAGCTCGAACTCTTCGCAGAATGCGCCGTGCACGCCTGCGACACACCCGTCGCCTCGCAAAACGACGTCTGCTCACGCTGCCTCGGCCTCTTCGGCCCCATGCTTCGACTGCGAACGGCCAGCGGCCAGCCAGCGGGTCGACAGAGGCCGGCGACTGCAACGGCACCGCAGGCAGCCGGCCCGAAGCCATCGGCGGCAACTGAGGACGCCGGCGGCGAACGACGACGCAACCAGACCTGCTGGATGTGCGAGGAACGACGGACATGCCACCACGTCGGCGGCCGCTGGGAATGCGCAGAATGCATGCGGATCTAGGTGGCCTCTCGCGTACGCCGTAGAAACCCCCGTCGGGGTCCGCCATCACACGGATCCCGAATCGGACGGAACAGCTGGATTTCCCGAATGTGGGCGGTTGTTCTCGTCCGGGCCATCGGTTCGCGATCACTCGGTACGCGCGTTGATTTCCGGCCCTATTTATTTTCGCATTGAATGGCGGTAATTTCTTGAAATAAAATGCGCAATGACCGTCGGCTTTGATTGTCCGCGAGCCGGTCCCGGCGCGTGGAAGAAAGGGGCTGAGGCTCTGCGCGTAGCGACGTTACACCAGTTTGGGGCCGTTTTCTGATGTCGGGAGTATTTCGTGGAAAAATGGCCACGAATTCCTTCGTTAAATATAGACAATTCCGTTTCGGCGACTACAATAAATGGCAAGCAAGAAATTTGAAGGGGAGGAAAAATGGCCGCGCCACTACATCTCGCGCCACCGATCACCGAGCAGATTCCCGACCATGACCCGATCGAGCATTCCGTCGACGCCCCACATCTCGATGCGGAGGCGTGCTGCCTGTCTGCGCTGATGCAGATCTCCGCTGCGCAGGCCCGCCCGATCATCGACACCCTCACCGTCGGCGACTTCACCGATTCCGCGCACGGGGCCCTCTACCGGCTGATCCACGCCCTGATCCGAGGCGGACAGCCCCACGACTACGTGATGGTCGCCCACGAGATCGACGGCCACCCGGCCGGCATCGATCACCATCACGCGCAGCTGCGTCAGCACCTGGTCCGTGTCGTCGGCGCGGCCACCTTCCCTGAACGGGCACCCCACTACGCCAAAGCCGTGGTGGCTCAGTCCTATCGACGCTCCTTCGAGACCGCGGCCCAGGCTCTGCGTGAAGCCACCGAGACCGTGGCCACCGACGACCTCTACGAGTACATGTGCCACCTCGGCCGCCGTCAACGCGACGCTCACGCACGCTACGCCGCGATCTGCGCTGCCACTGAATGAAAGGAACCCCATGACGGACGACCAAAAAGACGCCTACACGCTCGGACAGCAGGGGCTGACGTGGGCCGAAGTCGGCCGCGAGCTCGGCATCAACGCCGAGGTCGCCCAGTCCTTCGCGGCTGCCTACGAGCGCAGGACCGACTGCGCCGCCGCCGAAGGACAGGCCGCGCTTTTCTGACGTACTCCTACGACATACTGGCCGCACGCAAATCCAGGGGGAACTGCTCACATGAACATCGGCCCGACAATGCCGCCGCTGGCAGCCATCCTGTGGATCATCCTGGTTGGCGCCGGCATCGCCGCCTACGGACTCTGGAGGCTGCGAGACAGCCGATTCCGCAGCGACGGCGACTTCCGTGACGTGACGACCTACATCCTGGTGGGTGGTGTCACCACGGCCACGATCGGTGTCTTTCTCAACGCCGGTGTCTTCTGACGTCCGGTGACCGCCTCACGTCGTCACCCCGGGCCGGGCCGAACAGGAAGAGATCGCCACCCCGCCGATCCGGGAAGGGTCTTCTCGGATCAGGGCGACAGGAAATCGCTCCCCGTCGACCGTGGTAGTGGGTGGCGACCCCTTTCTCGTCGCGTGGGCAGTGTAGGACGGCACTCTGACACGTGGCAGATTCCGGTACGCGCTGCGACCGTCAGCGAGGGATGACACCCGCGACAGTCGGAGCCGCACATGAGAACCGACGGAACGGAAATGCGGAAACACGGATAGACGGAAATCCGTATGAGGAGAGTCCCCGGCCCGAGGCCGGGGACTCTCCTCGCGTTGGAGATCTCGCCGGTCAGCTGCCGAACCGGAACCAGAACCTCACCACCCTGCCGAAGGCGGCGATCACCTTCGCGAAGTCGCGGAGACCGGCGGTGCTGCCGGTGAGGATGACGATGAGGATGGCGGTGACCAGGCAGGCGGTCACGAAGAAGACGAAGCAGGCGGCGATCACCAGAGCGATCGAGACCAGAGTTTCGGGTTGGGCCAGGTCCATGTGGACCCCTTTCTGTTGGCGGACACACGACGACAGCGACCGTTGTGGTGCTGCCCAATGAGTGATCTCCAACAGAGGGGCGAGCCCTCTCCCCACCGCAGGTGGGATACCCAAATCATCGCCTGGACCTGGCGCTTCCGTCAATAGAGACATCGAAAAACGGGCGTCTGGGTTGACACTGCCACCGCGCAGCTCATACTTTTAACTAGTAAAAAGTATGAAAGGACGGGTTATGCGAAGCGCATCGGACGACGCAGGGACGTGGCGAGACATCGCGGTATGCACGCAGGTACACCCGGATCTGTTCTTTCCGGTCAAAGGCGACGGAACGAGTCGGCGCGAGGATCTGCGCGCCGCACAGGCGGTGTGTGCGGGTTGCCCGGTCTGGCGCCAGTGCTTATCCGAGGCATTGGCGGTCGGCGAACGGTGGGGCGTCTGGGGCGGGGTGAACATGGAAGCGATCCGCACGGCACAGCGCCGCCAACGCGTGAAAGCGCTCCTGCGATGACAGGCCCTCGGCGACGGGGGTGGGCTGAGCCCGCCCGCGGTCGTCCATACTTGGTCCCAGTACCAAGTATGCGGAAGGGGCTTGCCGGTGATCGTGTTCCGGATGGGCGAGGAGGAACCGCTCGGGCCTGGAGATCCCCTCGGCCGGACTCAGGTCGGATACCGGCCTGGATTAGGCGAGGCCGAATGCTGGAACCGCTCTCGGGGAGTGTGGAAGCTGAAGGAGGGCCGGGCCCTGGAGCAGGATCTTGCGGTCGTGGTCGATCCGGACTGGATCGTGCGGGCCGTGGCCCGGGTGACCGCGGTGTCCAAGCATGGCGATCGCCGAGCCGTCGAAGGCGAGGTGATCGAGGGGCATCCGATGGTCGGGCAACCCTTCCCGACCCCGAATACCAGCCGCAACTCGATCAGCTACCACCCCGACGGCGCCTTCCCGGCGTAGCGGCAGCGGCCGGCACGGTAACAGTCTCACCGAGCACCGAACCAAGACTTTCGTGTGCCGGGCGCCACACTCGAGTGGCGCGATGGGGGTGGGATGGATGATGATCTTGAGTTATCGAAGCGACAATCGCTCGTACGCTGAGCGCGGGACGGCGCCTGAGCGTGACGTGAGCATTGCCGCCGTGGTCAGTCATGCCCCGCGGCGGTCGATGCACCGCACGCAGGGAAGGTCCGTATGGCCCGCAGGACGATCACCGCACACCCCTCCCACCTGTTTCGCCTCATGGCGACTGTGGGCGACCCCGACAGCGCGTGCACTGGCGCACGCATCGTGCTCGGAGGTCGCCGATGAGCGAGATGCGGGAAACCGGCGAACAATTCACTCAGGAAGGACATGACGATGGCGGAGTTCGATCCGACGATTCGTTCGGAAGTGGAGCGGATCTGGCGGGAGCACCTGGGCGTGGACCCGGCCGCGACAGAAACAGAACTGCTGGCGCAGTTCGACGAGGAGGCCCAGCGGTTGACGGAGCTGGCGTCCCAGCGGTTCGGGGGCGGTCAGGGGTATCTGGTGCGGAACTGGAAGGCCGAGCACCCGGGGCAGGACCCGGACGTGATGACGACCCATCAGCTGATCGCGCAGGCCGAACACGACAGCCGGGAGGCGGTGCTGAGCGAGGAGCTGTACGCGCAGGTGCCGGAGATCAGCGAGGAGCAGATCGCCCGGGAGCTGAGGATCGAGCAGCGGATCGAGGCCGAGATCGCGGCGAAGCGTCAGGCCCGCGATCCCGACCGCTGGCGGACGGGGATGGTCGAGGTGCCGGACCTGGCGCGGCAGGTGGTCCGCAGGGTGTGGCCGAGCGAGGCGATGACGTTTCGGACGTACGCGGAATCACTGATCGCGCAACGGATGGAGGACAACGTGACCACACCGCTGACGGCGGCGGATCCGCTGGCCGACGAGCTGGCGCAGATGATCGACGAGCAGATCACGGCGTCGAAGGCCGCGGGGAACCGAGTGGTGTAGCTCCACCGGAGTTGGTGGCCTATGCGCAGGCCGCCCGACATCTCGACGAGGTCGAGAGCAAGCTGTCCACTCTGATCCGCGGTGCACAGCAAATTCAGGTGCAGGCCGCCGAAACCGCTTTGCTGGGAACCGATCCGGAGCTGATCGACGACCTGACCACGACCGCGGACCGGATGGCGGCCCGGGTCGAGCGGGTGTCGGCGGACGCCCATGAGGCCCGCGACGCGGCCGAGCGTGCCCGGCAGGTGTGCACTGCCGCCGGCTACGACGTCGACGGCGTGGACGTGGCCGCCCTGAGCCGGGCCCGGCCACCGCGCCGGGACTGGCGCGACCGCCCGGCCACCGATCGGCAGCAGGCATATCTGCGGACCCTGCGGCGGCGGCGGGGGTTGCCGGTGCGGCTGCCCGACGACCTGACGATCGGCCGCGCCGACGAGCACATCAAGGTGCTGCGAACCCGGTCCGGGAAGGTCGCGAACGCCTCCGACCCGGAGATCGCCCGCATCCTCGCCGAGGCGGAAACCCAACGGGCGCGGGATGAGCGGGCTGAGCACACCGGTCCCCCACTGACGCCCGGACAGGCACGGGAGCGGTCCGCGCAGATTCGTGAGCAACTCGCCGCTCAGCGCACCGACCGCGAAAACCGGCCCTCTCAGACACCGGCTCCGGATCCGGCCCCGGACGATGTGGCTGGCCGGCGGCCGCTGCGAGAGCTGGTCGCCGAGTTCACCAGCCAACGCGAATCCGTCGCCGACGACGAGGGCATTGCGGCGTTGCTCGACGACATCGGCGGGCAGGTGCTGGCCGACGAGCACCTGAACCTGGTCGCCGGAGTAGAGACCAACACGTTCGAGCAGTTCATGATCTGGGCGGCCCGCAAGACCCACGAGGACGTGCAGGCCCTGCTGGTAGAGCAGGTGATGAGCGAGGACCCGCAGGTCGCGGCGATCGCCCGCGCCGCCCTCGACGACCCGGCCCGATGGCAGGCGGCCGCGGCGGAGTTGCCCGCCCGCGCCTGGGCGCAGCACCACCCCGATCGCGTAGCCGCGGACGCCGCGGTCCTCGCCCTCGAAGCGAATCCTGCTGTTACCGAGGCCGCGACCGGCCTGGCCGCGCAGTTCACCGCCGCGGGGCCGGTGCAGCAGGCCCTTAACACCGTCGTGGCCGCCGCTGGCCCCGACACCGAAACGCAGCGGCAGCAACTGGCCGAGGACACCCTGGGCCGCGTCCACGCCAACAGCCACCGCATCGACCCGGTGGACTGGCGCCACGTCGGCGCCGACGCCTGGACCGAACACGGGCTCACCGGTGGTGCCCCGGTCCCGGCTGCGGACCCGCGAGTCCGCGCTGCACTCGACGGCGTCCCCGTCGGTGACCCGCGCACCGAGCAGATCCTCACGGACTGGGGCCGCGGCTGGCACGGTGCCCGGACCGAATGGGCGCGGGCACGTGAAGGCGAGGTCCTCGCCGATCTGCAGGCCGAGATGATCACCCACCCCCGCCTGCAGGTGCTGCGGCGCCGGCCCGAGGATTACCTCAGCGTCGGCCGGCATCGGCTCCTGGGCCTCACCGTCAGCGATTGGCTGCTGTCCGTGGACGGCGCCGATCCGCAGTATCAGGCGGCGGCGTACTGGCTGCACGACAACATCGCCACCACCCTCGAGGCGGTCCACGAGGCGGTCAAGGACTCCCCCGACCCGGACGCGCCCACCCCGGCGGCCGCCGCGACGGCCGAGGTCGACATCGTCGACGCGGTAACAGCACCCGGCGCGGATCTGCAGGCCGTTGACGAGATTCCGGATCGGGACAAGATCCATGCCTGGCTCGACGCTCAACGCGTGCACACCGCCCTGATGCTCGACGGCGCCGACCCGGCTGCGGTGGCCGAGGCGCAGCACCGCGCCGACGCCGCCCGGGCGCAGGTCCCGGACCGCGGCCTGCGCGCCTGGCAGGCGGCTGGCAGCGTCGACGACCGCACTGCGGCCGTGGAGAGGTGGCGGGTGTGGGCGTACGAGGAGCTTGCTCAGGATCCGTTGGTGGTGGCGCTGGCGGCGAGCACCCTGGTGACCAAGCGGGCCAGCCCTGTTCTCGAGTCCGCGGCCGACGACCTGGCCGATCGTCTCACCGAGCGCCCTGAGCTGGCGGCGGTGATCGACGACCACGGCGGGCGCTCATGGCTCACCGCGGAGGTCCGGGGGCCGCTGCTGGCGTCCCTCGAGGACGTCTACCGGGACAAGGCCACCGAATGGTTCCCCCGCGGTGGCGAGACCTTCGTGCGGACGGACCGGCCCCGCACCCAGGTGCACCGGTTCACCCCGCACACCGGCAGCCCGATCTGGGAGGTCACCACCGACGGCGGTGAGAGCCGCGAGCTGTGGGGCAGCCACCACCTACCCGCGGTCCGGCGGGCCACCGTCGGCGCCGGCCAGCAGTCCGCGGGACCGGTCCGCAGCGGGATGGTCGCCGAGCAGGCCCGCGGCCGGTTCGCCGAGATCACCGGGCAAGCCTTGCGCGAGGACGAGGTGTTCGTCGCGGCCGCCACCTCACCGCACCCCAGCCTGGGCCGCACCGGCTTCCTGACCTCGCAGGCGTCCCGGGAGTTGCACTCGCGGATCCTCACCGAGGTCGAGCGCGAGCACCCCGCACTGGTGGCGGCATGCCGCGCCCACGGCCTCAACATGCCGGAGATCCTGCGCCTCGACGTCGCCGGCCACGCATTCGACACCCTGCACACCAGCGCCGCCGAACCCGACGACCTGTTCTCCGCCGCAACCGGTGCCCCCGACCTCGAGGCGGTCCGGGCCACGGAGTACCTGGTCGGCGCCCCTGGGCCCGGCCGCACCGAGGTCCACTACCGGTGGCGCACCGAGGACTGGGAGGTGCTCGGCGGCGGCGAACCGGTCATCACGGCAACCCTGGCCGACGCGATCGCCGCGGTCCGCACCGGACACCGCACCACCGCGGCCGGGTCGGTGGACATCGAGCACACCACAGTCCGCCCCGGTGACCGCAGCCTCGACGACCGGGACGTTCCGACCGCCGGCAGTATTGCCGTGGCGGCGGTTGACGACATCGCCGAAGGCGACGAGGAAACCGCGGCGCCGCGGCCGCAGGAGCCGGCCCGCAACTTCACGCTCGGGACCGAGATCCTCGCCCCGAGCGGAGCCAAGGCCCGGGCGCGGGCGAACATCGACGCGATCGGCCTGGTCCACCGGCTCGAGGACGAGGACCGGGCCGCCACCGCCGCCGAGCAGCGGATCCTCGCCGCCTGGTCCGGGTGGGGTGCGGTCCCGAACATCTTCGACAAACGCAAACCCGACTGGGACGAGCTGCGCACCGAACTCGCCACCGTCCTGACCCCGACGGAGATCGACGCCGCCCGCGCCTCCACCCTCAACGCCCACTACACCGACCCGGCGATCACCGCCGAGATGTGGGCGGCGCTGGGCCGGGCCGGATTCACCGGCGGGCGGGTCCTCGAACCGGGCTGCGGCGCCGGGAACTTCATGGGCCACGCCCCGAAGAACACCCGGATGGTCGGGGTCGAGCTGGACCCGATGACCGCCCGGATCGCGCACCACCTCTACCCCGGCCATCAGGTCCGCAACCACGGATTCGAGAAGTTCTCCCCGGACGAGGGCGCGTTCACCGCGGTGATCGGGAACGTCCCCTTCGGGAACTTCGCGGTCACCGATCCGCTGCACAACCCGTCCGGGCTGACCATCCACAACCATTTCGTCCGCAAATCCCTCGCCCTGACCGAAACCGGCGGCTACGTCGCGGTCATCACCAGCGCCTTCACCTCCGACGCCCAGCGGACCAAGGCCCGCGAGGAGATCACCGACCTCGGCGACCTGGTCGGCGCATTGCGGTTGCCGACCAAGGCATTCGACCGGCAGGCCGGCACCGATGTGGTCACCGACCTGCTGATCTTCCGCCGCCGCGAGGCCGGCCGGGGCATGTCGGCGGACACCGAGCAGTGGATCACCACCTCCCCCGCCGAGCTGGCCGGCGGCGCACTGAAGGTCAACGACTACTTCCTGGCCCATCCGGAGAACGTCCTCGGCGAACTCGGCGCCGGGACAGGCATGTACGCCGCGGCCACCCTGACGGTCACCGGCGACACCAGCCGCCCCCTGGCCGACCAGGTCCGCGACCGGCTCACCGCCCTCATCGACACCGCGAACGCCGCCGGGCTCGGCCAGGACGCGGAGCAACCGGCCACCGACCCGATGCTCGATCGGCCCGGGCTGGTCACCGCCGAAGAAGCCGCGATCACCGAGGTCCCCGGCTCGGTGCGGTTCAACACCGACATCGAGCTGTTCGAACAGCTGTCCATCGGCGGCCGGTGGGCGCCGGTGCCGTCGAAAATCGACAAGGCCCGCGGCGCCCAATGGAAAACCATGCTCGCGATGGCCGGCACCGTCACCGACCTCGTCGACGCCCAACGCACCGGCGGCGACGAGGACACCAAGAACCGGCTGCGCACGCAGCTGAACCGCCAGTACGACACGTACACGCGAAAGTACGGTCCCCTCAACCGGTTCACCTGGATCACCCCGGGACCACCGAACCAGAAGGTGATCGACAAACGCTTCGCCGACCTGGAGAAACGGTGGCGACGCAACAACGGCGACGAGATCGGCCCGGTCACCGGCGTACTGCCCGAGGACGTCGCCGCCCGGTTGCTGGCGGAGGCGTCCGAGCCGAACCCGCCGTGGAAGAAGATGCGCCACCTCGAGGGCGCCATCCGCTACGACCCCGCCATCCAGCTGGTCCGCAGCATCGAGATCTTCGACGAGGACACCCAGCAGGCGCGCAAATCGAAGATCTTCACCGAGGACGTCATCACCCCACCGCAACGGGCGCATACGGCCCAGGACGTGGCCGAAGCGCTGGCAGTCAGTTTGGACGAGACCGGCCGGGTCGACCTGGACCGGATCGCCGGCCTGGTCGGCATCGACGCCGCCGGCGCCCGCACCCAACTTGCTGGGCTGATCTTTCCCGACCCGGAGGACCGGACCGAGCTGATCCCGGCGCCGCGGTTCCTGTCGGGGAACGTGCGGGAGAAGTTGGCGGCCGCCGAAGCCGCCGCGGCCGAGCACCCGCAGCTCTACGCCGGCGCGGTCGAGGCGCTGCGCCGGGTGATCCCCGCCGATCAGGACCCCACCTCGATCACCGTCCGCCCCGGCGCGAACTGGGTGCCGACGGCGATGTACGAGCAGTTCATCCGGGACACGTTCTCGGTGCACCCCGACACCAGGGTCGCGGTCGAGTACTCCCCCGTCACCGCGTCCTGGGACTTCACGATCAGCAGCGACCAGTACACCGACCCCTACGGGCTCAACGCCGAGACCGCCGGTGACCGCCGCGGTGTCGACGGGCTGTCGCTGATGGAGAAGATCGCCAACAACCAGCCGATCCGGGTGCTGAAGACCGAGGCCGAACTCGAGTACTCCCCCAAGCCGCGGTTCCACGAAGAGCTCACCGAGGAACTCCAGCAGCGGGCGGTGATGCTCGAAACCGCGTTCGGGGACTGGCTGTTCAACGACCCCGCCCGGGCCGCGGAGTTGACCCGGGTGTTCAACGACCGGTTCAACTCGTTCGTCGACCCGAAATACGACGGGCAGGGCCGCACCTTCCCCGGACTGCGGATCACACCCCACCCGCACCAGGCGGCGGTGGCCGTGCGGCAGATCAACGAATCGTCGATCCTGCTCGACCACACCGTCGGCACGGGCAAGACCTGGTCGATCACCATGTGCGCGATGGAGATGCGCCGCCTCGGGCAGGTCAAACAGCCCTGGGTGGTGGTCCCCAATCACCTGGTCGATCAGTGGGCCCGCGAGGTCGCCGACGCCTACCCCGGCGCCCGAGTGCTGGTCGGCGACGACTTCAAGTCCCGCGCCGACCGGCAGTTGTTCATGGCGCAATCGGCGTCGCAGGACTGGGATCTGGTGATCGTCCCCGAGCCGGCGTTCACCAAGATGCAGTGCTCGGTCGACACCCAGGCCGCGTACATCGCCGACGAGCTCGCCAAACTCGAGGAAGCCCGCGAGGCCGCTACCGGGCAGAACACGATCAAGGAAATCGAGAAGGCCAAGAAGCGGTGGGAGGAAAAACTCGAGAAGAAGATCAACGCCGACTCCAAGGACGCCGGATTTTCCTTCGAGCAAACCGGCTGTGACTTCCTGTTCCTCGATGAGGCGCACCTGTGGAAGAACCTGCAGCGCCAGTCCAACAACGCCGACCTGGCCTTGCGGGAAGGGTCGAGTCGGGCCACCGACCTGGACATGAAACTGTCCCACCTGCGGCGCAAGTACCGCCAGCGGGCCGCGGTCGAGGGCCGCAAACCCGTTCCGGAGAAGGTGGTCACCTTCGCCACCGGCACCCCGGTCGCCAACTCCATGTCCGAGCTGTGGGTGATGACGAAGTACCTGCGCCCGGACCTGCTCGACGCCGGGCGGATGGGGAGCATCGATGCCTGGGCCGCGAACTTCGCCGCGATGCGCCAATCGGTCGAAATGAACGTCACCGGCAACGAACTGCGCTCGGTGTCGAGGATCGGGAAGTTCGTGAACCTGCCCGCCCTGATGGCGATGAACGCCCAGTTCACCGACGTCGTCACCCGAGACCAGGTGCCCGCCGTGCTCCCCGAGATCGCCGGTGGCGGCCGGCAGAACCTGAGCTTCGAGCTGCCGCAACAGGTCCGCGACTTCATGATCGACCTCGACGCGCGCATGCAGAAGTGCTCGGCGCGGACCGCGCACATCGACAACAAACTCAAGATCGGCAGCGACGGCCTCAACGTCACCCTCGACCCCCGCCTCGGTGGGCTCGACGCCCCACCACCGGGCGAAGGCCGAGTGGACCTGCTGGTGAACAAGCTGTGGGAGATCGAACAGCGGACCGCCGACAACGTCTACTTCGACGACACCGGCGCCCCGGACCCGCGCACCGGCGGGCTGCAGATCGTGTTCCTCGACCGCGGCACCCCCAAACCCGGCCAGGATGACACCCTCTACGACGCCATCCGCGCCGACCTCGTCGCCCGCGGCATGGCCCCGAGCGCGGTGCAGTTCATCCAGGACTACCCCAAACCCAAGGACAAACGGGAGCTGTTCGCCGCCTGCCGCCGCGGTGAGGTCAAGGTCCTCATCGGCTCCTCGGAGGCGATGAGCACCGGCATGAACGTGCAGAAACGCGCCACCGCGCTCTTCCACGTCGACTGCCCCTGGAAACCCGCCGACCTCGAACAACGCGAAGGCCGGATCATCCGACAGGGCAACCAGAACAAGACCGTCGAGATCATCAACATCGTCGGCGAACGCTCCTTCGACACCACCAAATGGCAGACCGTGGAACGCAAATCCGGGTACATCGAGCAACTCCGCCGCGGCCGGCTCGACGTCTCCGAGGCCGAGGACATCGGCGGCGACGACATGACCTCCTCGATGGCCGCGACCAAGGCCGCCGCCACCGGAGACCCCCGCTACATCGAGGTCGTCGAACTCGAAACCCGGCTCCGCACACTGAACGCCGAAGCCCGCGCCCACCGCTCCGACCAGGAACGGATCAAGTGGCAACTGCACGACAACCGCACCCGGCTGCCGATCGTGACCAAGGAGATCGAGGAAGGCCAACAGGTCGCCGACGCAGTGGTCGCCTGGGGTGAGCTGCCCCGCAAGCAGCGCACTCTCACGGTCAGCGGCCACGAGCACACGTTCGCCGAACCCGCCGAGGTCCGCAAAGCGATCGAGACCCGGCTCGCGCACATCGCCGCCGACCTCGAACGCCAACCCGACGGCCAGCATCTGCTGGCCGAGATCGCTGGCGCCGACATCACCGTCGGCCGGCTGTCGGTCGGCGGATACGCGTTCCACCTCACCGGTGGAATCGTGCGCACCTTCGACGCCGAGGTGATCGACCTCGCCCTCGGCTCCGCCGACGGTGGCTCCGGCATGGTCACCCGGCTGACCAACATGGCCGCCGACCTGCCCGCCGCGCTCGACCTCAAGGTCAAGGACCGCGACTACATGGTCGCCCAGACCGAGCAGCTCGCCGGAAAGCTCGGGGTCCCGTTCACCAAGGACGACGAGATCACCCGGCTCACGCACACCTACAACGAGATGCGCGCCGACCTCGCCGCCCGGGAAAACTCCCCCGAGGCTCTCGCCGAGAAGGAAGCCACCAGGGGGCGGTTGGCGGCCGCCGGCATGTACCGCGGTTGGACGAGGGACCTCAACGCCACCCGCGGGCACGCAGAAGCCGAGGGGATGACCCGGGAAAAGCTCCGGGAGATCACCCCACTGCGGATGCTGGAGGCTGCCAAGAAGTACGCCGAAGAGCAGGCGGAGCGGGCAGCGAACCCGCAACCACCACGGTGGCAGCGCACCGACGACATCGGCTCCGAACTCACCGCAGGATTCGACCGCGACACCGGCGATCCCGGCGCCGTCGTGAAATGGACCGGACGCGACTGGTACTGGTCCACCCACAACGACAGGGAAACCCTCGACAGCGGCACCTTCCCCACCCGGGACGCCGCAATCACCGCCGCCGAGAAGGCCGTCGGAACCGCGCTCACGGAAGCCGCCATCCCACCAGTTGCGGTATGGGAACGGGACCAGGTCGCATTGGAAGAGGCAAGAGCCGGTCAGCAGGAGACAGTCCCGATCGTTGCTGGAGAGAGTCAGGCCGATCGGGAGTTGGCCGAGGTCATACGCCTGGTCCACTCGGACTACCCCACCCACGCCAACGCGGCCACTGCAACGAACACCACCACAATCGAAAGGATCCCACCCGGATTACGAGCCGACCGCGGCCGCGTGAACGATCAGGAAAGATAGACCGGCTTCAGGCACGACCAACCCCAAAGGTTGGTCGTGCCTGAACCACTACTGTGACCTGGGCTGAAAAGTGTGACGTATTACTGGTCGCCGCTTTCCTCGTTCAGATTCTTAACGAAATTGTTTATCGCCCAGCTAGCGCTAATCCTGTTTTTGAATTCCGGGTCGACTTTAGCCAATGCGTGACGGGCTAATCCTACATCTTTGTATCGCGCCCGCATGTCCGGAATTTCATCATGGTACGGGGGATTCTCTGTTTCTGAAAGGAGGGCTGCGGGAAGCCCTTCGTCTAGCGCTGTATCCAGATTTTGGATATTGACATAATTGCAACTTGCGAGCTGTTCGACAAGTTCGGAATAATCTGAGTCGTGCGAGTCTTCGCGGTCGCGGAACTTGTCGCGCAGGAAGGCTTTAAGTGTGGAGCGATCGATCGGAACAATTTCCCCGGCTGCCTTGCGGATCAGCTCCTCGGCGTTGGCGTCGGACCGCTTTGAGCTTGCATTGAAGAGCTGGAACTGGCCATCCGCAATGTAAAACAACGCACTGAGTGCGTGGAAGTCTCGTCGCAGGCTTTCGGGGAGGCTGGCGTTGCCTTTGTAGGCTAGGTGGTGGGAAACGTTTGCCCACGCGTCCATTAGGATAGTTCGCGACTGAATCTCGAACGTGATGTCCTCAAGCCCGTTCGGTCCTTTGCTATCTTTGAATATTTTGCACTCGTAGTGGATCGACATATATCCGAAGGTGTTGTCCGGGGCTTCTGTGATCTTGTCTTCTTTTTTGATAACTTCGAAATTGCTTCGGATAATTTTGTCGATCTTCGTAAGGTCGTCGACGAAAAGGCAGACCACTCGCGCCCCAACTAGATCGGGAATCTGAGAGAATGGATCTGCATATTTCTTTTTTATGATTTTATCGATGAAGCTCGCGCGATCCTTAACGCGGGTGCTAACCGAGTGTACTTTCAACCCCGCGTCGTTAATAGCATCAGTCAGAGTGTTGCTAACAACCTCTGATAACCGCTTGTACAGCTCTAGGTTTCGGTCGAACTGCGCTCCGTTCTCGGCAGGTTCGAGTCTCGGATCGCTGCTGTCATCGTTGTTAGCCACCGAGACATTATTGCAAGCCGAGAGCGCAGGTTCGGGCTACGGGCCGAATTTACCGGTCGTGCGCTTTGATTCCCATCGATCGAGCTGATGTAGGGAGTGCTTGTCATAACCGATGGTCGCCATCGCGTCCTTGATCCGCGCGAGGCTGAGACCAGCGGCATCGCAGTCGCTCAACACGATCGGCATCACCTCCTCGGTTTGGCCGTTCCTCGCCCACCCGTTATTGCCGAGATGATCGATGTAGCTCAATAGGCTGGATTCCTCCGGCGTGAAGCCTTCCCAAAGGGTGCCCGGTTGTTTTTTCGCCACTGGATCAGGTTAGCCGTGATGGCGACTCAATCGCGGCCCGTCGCCCGCAACCACGCCACGAGTTCGGACCGAGCTTCGTTGAGCACTGGAATGGTGCCCTTCCCTGCCCATTCCTGGTTGCTGTTCGATGCACTGACTCGCCACGTGTAGCTGATCTCGGAGGGTGCGTCCGCCGTGCACGGAAGTGTCAGGATTACCGGATCATCGAAGGTGGCGGGCAATCGCCGGTTCCGCAGCTCATGGAGTGCGAGCGTCAGAACCACATCATCGCCATCCTGCTCCCAGTGTGAGGTGATCGGGCCGATCGCTCGGTAGTCGATGTCCATGGGTTTGATGCGTTCATACCCCAAGAAGTCTTCCGGCGACGGCGGTACGTGTAGAGGAGTCCACAGGTCAGGCCATGAACTCTTGGTCGGGTCGGTTCCGGATACCCCTGCGAAGATGAATTCGACCTCGACGTCCTTGAGGATTGTCTCGCAGTTGAGACTCACCTGGATTGAAGTGCCAGCCGAGGAGGCGACAGCCTTGTCGAACTCGTTGATTCGCGATCGGACCCCGTCCGCCCACTCATCGATCTCCGCTTGAGTTTTCGGAACACGTCGGACCGATCCCGTCGGCAAGGGTGCCAAGATCGCCCGAAGGCCAGCATCAGGTGTGTCTCTCCAGCTTGCAGCCCACTGCCGCTCAGACTCGATATCACCCTCAATGGCGTTGTCGAGAATGCCTCTAAGTTCACGCGCACACCAGACGTTCCCGCTCACCACGACGTCTACAGTCGGCTTCGTTGTCGAGGAAACGACGTCGACCGGCTTGGCTGCCCGATTACTTTGAAAAGCGCGAGCGTCGTTCCACAATGCGCTTTCCACCTGCTCGCGCAATCGCTCTGTCGATTCATAGGTGGAATAGAGACCTCGATCGTTGTTGTGGAAGAGACTGCGGAAGTCCTTCAGCCTCTGCCACTCCTGCATCCTGTCCGGGTCGTCTACCAGGTCTGCTGGATAGTCAGTTCCCACCCAAAAATAGACGTGTACCAGACCATCAGCCTGCCGGGCATCGGCTTCCTCAGCTGTGCCAGAATGTTCGTTCCGCGGAGTCGGTGTACCGAGCCGATGCTTGAACAGGCACACAACGACATCGCTGTCATTGGTGATTTGCTCATTGATGATTGCCTGCCCATCGGTCCCCTTGCTGTAAATGGGAACAGTGTTCGTCGAGTAGTGCTTCGGAACGAACACCACGCCAGTGGTAGCGGAGTGTTCGCTGTTCCACTTCTCGATGACCCTACGAACTACGGCGACCTCATCAGCCGTGTCTCCGGGACCCGAGATCATCACAACTACACCGACGGCATCGAACGACATGGACTAAGTGAAGCACCTTGTTTGCTGGTGTATGCGACTGGCCTAGTGGGAGTGTGGGTCCGCCGATCTGCCCGGTCAGGGTAGGGGCGGGCCGCCGACGATGAATCGGCGTCCGCTCCCTGGTCGCGTCTGTAGGGTCTCGCGGCCGATGACATTTCGAGACGCGACGACCTGCTCGTTCATCTCGAGTCTCACGGTATGGCCACCGCGATCTGTCTCAACGTGATGGCATTTCTTCAGCGGACCTTTCCCCACCAGCTGCCGGTTCCGTGGTTCTGAGTAGCCGACGGGCGTAAACCCGACTATTCGGAGATGCCCCGTTTGACGCCCCGAAAGCAAAATCATCACCGGACGGGGCTATCGGGTTTGTGCTGGTCAGCGTGTTTCGGTCAGGGGCCGGCTTTCGGGACGTGCTGGTCAGCGTTCGAATAATGGGCCCCACCGGGGTAGTTCCCGATGGCGATCAGAGCGAGGTGATTGCCCGCAGCACGGTGGCCGCGGCCCCTACGTAGGCCAGGGCGACGGCCACCGTGCGGGCGTGGGTGGGGTCGATGCGCCCGGTCAGGGTGCTGCCGATCTTGACGCCGACCAGCAGGGCTGTGGCCGCGGTCAGCCCGAGTTTCGGATCGATGTGGACGGCTCCAACGGAGGCGAGTTTGGTTACCAGCGACAGGCCGGCGACGGTGAAGAAGAACGGTTGCAGGGTCGCGGCGAAGGCTTGTTGCGGCCACCGGGAGGCGAGCGCGTAGATCGTCACCGGGGGTGCGGCGACCCCGGCGGTGGTGTTCATCAGCCCGGATACGAAACCCGCAGCCATCACCGGGGTTCGGCGATCGTCGTGCTGCCGCAGGCGCCGACGAGTCAGCAGAGTGGCGGTCAGCCCGGCCAGGACGCTGACCCCGACGACGAGGGCCAACCACGACGCCGGTACCACTGCGACCAGGACCGCCCCGGGTAGGACGCCGAGAATCGCCGCCGCGGTCAGCATCCGGTATCGGCGCCAGTCCACGTGCCGGCGCACGACACCGAAGATCAGTGCGGCCGAACAGATGCTGCAGATGTTGACCAGTAGCACCCCCGCTGCGGGGCCGAGGAGCAGCGTGAGCAGCGGGGCGGAGACCAGCGCAAGACCGGTGCCGCTCAGTCGTTGCAGCACGGCGCCGACCAACACCGCTGCCGCGACCGCCGCACCGAGCAGGAGCGCGGTATCGATCAACTGGTGCGCTCTCCGACGCCGATCTCCATCAGGTCTTCGCCGACGATCAGGTCGCCGGAGAAGCCGGCGGCCGCAGCCTGCCACCGCTCGGCAGGGTTGTTTCCCGGCGCGAGATGCGAGAGGACCAGGGTCTTGACGCCGGCTTCCTCGGCGACCGGGCCGACCTGCTCGATCGTGGTATGCGAGTGCAGGAGGTGTTCGATGAACCCCTCTTCTTCCGGGCTGTACGGCGGTTCGCCGTAGAGGGCTTTGACCCAGTCGGCGTCGATCACCTCGTGGACGAGGATGTCGGCACCGGTGGCCAGGGTGATCAGGTTGGGGTTGGGTGCGGTGTCGCCGGAGAAGACGATGGACCCGTCGGCGGTGTCGAAGCGGAACGCGAAGGCCGGGTAGACGGCGCCGTGATCGACCAGGGTCGCGGTGACCTTGACGCGGTCGTCCTCCATCACCAGGAACGGGTCCATGACCGGGAACTGGTTGGTATTGGCCCGGGCGCCGACTTCGGCAGGAATCGGGATGTCGTGGGTGCGGATGAGCTTGTCGAGACCGGGTTTACCGGAGTCGCGGAGACGGTCGTTGATGTCGGTGGCGAACGCCTGGGTGAGGTAGTTGGTCATGTCCACCGTTCCCGGGGTCGGGTTCTCGGGGTTGACGGCCGAGACGTCGATGGTGCCGGAGATCGGTGGCAGGGCACCCCGGTCCCCGGGTCCGTAGACCTCGACCGGTGCCGGACCGGGAAGGCCCTGGTACCAGCCGGAGAGCACGATGTTGAAGTAGTCCATGGTGTGATCGGAATGCAGGTGCGTCAGGAAGACGCTGCGCAGGCCCTCGTAGCCGTGGAAGTCGCCCTCCTTACCGAGGTTCGCCAGCCGCAGTTGGTGTGCGACACCCATTCCGCAGTCGACCAGGTAGATCGCACCGTCGACGACGAGCGCGGTGGCGATACCGTGGCGGGTCTGGTCGCCGCCGTTGTGCGGGGCGATCCAGGTCATCGGGCCGCCGGCGGTGCCCAGCAGGACCAGTCGGGTGCGGTGCGAGCGTGCGTCGTCGACGTACGAGAAGGTGCCGGTGGTCTTCGCGGCGGTGGTGTCGGCCGAGGAGCACCCGGCCAACGCGGTCGCGGTCCCGAGTGCCATGACGCCGGCGAGCAGTCCGCGGCGGGAGAGCGAATGTTGGTGAGCCTCATGGATGAGGTTGCACATCGAAATAGTCCTTCGCTGAAATTCGGCACGGCAGGCATCGGCAGGGTGGGCATGAGGCAGCATTGCCGGAGCGATCCGTGGGAGTGGTGGGTGCGACCGCTGCAGGCGCAGGTGCGCCGATCGGGATGGGCGTCGTGTGTTTCAGGATGCGAGCGGTGCGGACCGGGCCGTGGTGGGGTTCTTCGTCCCGGCGCGTTCGCGTTCGGTCATTCCGCCCCACACCCCGTGCGGTTCGGGGGTGCCCAGGGCATGGGCGAGGCAGTGCGACCGCACCGGGCAGTCGCCGCAGATCTTCTTGGCCGCGTTCTCGCGGCGGATCCGTGGTCCGGCGGTTTCGCCGTCGGGGGCGAAGAAGGTGGCCGAACCGGTGGTGCGGCATCGTGCGCGCAGTTGCCAGTCCCAGAATTCGGTGACGGCGACGAGCTTGGCTTGCTGCCGTGAGAGCAGAGTCGACGGCACGGTGATTCTCCTCGGGGCCCCGGTGACGGTCCGCCGCCGGGCAAAAATGGGGATCGGCGGACGTGATTGTCGATGGGCCGGCCGGTGAGGGCGAGTGCGCCACGCCCCCACCCTCACCGGCCGGTGACGGTCAGCGAACCCCTACGCGGGGATGGGGGTGCCCCGGTGAGTTTCGCTGAGCTCGGCCGGGCGCGCCGACTGCCCCGATCCGGGATCCTTGTGGAAGACACCGTTCTTCATGATGCCCACGATCTTGGACTGGTCCTGCAGGATGGTGATGTCCTCGAGCGGGTCACCGTCGATCAGGATCATGTCGGCGTAGAACCCGGCCTTGACCTGGCCGAGGTCGTCGGGCATTCGCATGATCTGCCCGCCGAGGGCGGTGGCCGAGAGCAGGGTGTCCTTCGTGGAGAAGTCGAGCAGTTTGACGAAGTGCTGCAGGTCGCGGGCGTAGGTGCCGTGCGGGGTCCACGCGAAGCCGTAGTCCCCTCCGGGCAGCACCCGGATGCCGCGTTCTTTCATCTTCTTCAGATTGTCGATCGCACAGTCGAGTTCGTGCTGGTACCCGGCGGCCTCTGCTGCCTCGGGGGGATACCCGAACGCTTCGGCGTCGTGCAGGGTGGCGACCAGCCAGTTCAGCCCGGGTGCGACGAAGATGCGGTCTTTCTGCTCTTCGAGCATGTCCAGACCTTCCTCGTCGGTGAAGGAGGCGTGGTAGATGATGTCGACGCCGTTGCGCAGCGACATCTTCACGCTCTCCCCGGACCGGGCGTGGGAGCACACCCGTAGTCCGCGGCGGTGCGCCTCGGTGACGGCGGCGAGGGTTTCCTCGTCCGAGAAGTAGTTGTCCTCGGCGTGCTGGTTTCCGGTGATCTCTTCGCCGGACATGCTCAGCTTCACAAGGTCCGCACCCAGGTCGACGTTCCGGCGGACGGCTTTGCGCATCTCCTCGGGACCGTCGGCGAAGGCGGTGATGCCCTTGACCAGTGCGCCGCCGGTGACCGCGATCTCCTGACAGTTCGCCAGGTAGCGGGGGCCGGGGATCTGGCCGGCGTTGATGGCGTTGCGGATGACCACATCCAGTCGCGGCTTGGCGGCCGCGGCGCCGACGCACATGGTGTAGCCGGAATCGATGTAGGTCTGCGCCGACCGGGCACACAGCAGGGTGTGCTCTTCGACGCCCATCGTCCCGAGACCGGGTAGGTCGGCGGAGTTGACCCAGGAGAAGTGGGTGTGAGCATCACACAGACCCGACATCAGGAACTTGCCCTGGCCGTCGATGACTCTCGCGCCTTCGCGAGGCAGATCTCCGGTGCCCTGGCGGACCTCGGCAATGCGTTCGCCTTCGACCAGCACTTCACCCTCGTACGGGTCGGAGCCGGTGGAGTCGAAGATCCGAACGTTGGTGAAAAGGATGGACTGATCGGGGGTGTTGGCTGACGTCATTGTCGCCACTCCTTTCTTCGGAGAAGCTCAGGGCTTGTTCAGGAATTCCTGGAGCCGGTTGGTGGCAGCAGTGGGATCTTCGAGGGTGTGCCAGTGGCCCACCCCGTCGAGCACATGCTTTTGGGCGTTGGGGTAGAGCGCGAGCAGTTCGTCGTTGACCGCGACCGGGCTGACCTTGTCCTCGTCGCCGGTGAGCAGCAGCACCGGTACCTCGATCGAGGAGAAGTCGGGTTCGACGGCGGCGGCGAGGGCCTCGCAGGCGCTGGCGTAACCCTCGGGGCTCTGACCGAGCAGCAACTCCCGCACCAGGGCCACGGTCAGCGGGCGGGTGCTGTGGGTGTCCTGCGACAGGGCGGCGGCGACGATGGTGTCGGCGACCGCGGACATGCCGCCCTCCCGCACGGTGCGGGCCCGGGCGCGGGTGGCGGCCTTGGCGGCGTCGGGCTGGGCGCGGACCGCGCCGAGCAGCGCAACCTTGGTGACCCTCTCCGGGTACGTGGCGGCGAAGGTGTTCGCGACCAGGGTTCCCATCGAGTGCGCGACCAGGGCGGTCTGCTCGATGCCCTCGGCGTCGAGCAGGGCGCGCAGCTCCTCGACCCAGTTGTCGATGCTGGCCGGTCCGGCGAACGGGGAGCGCCCGTGACCGGACAGGTCGTAGCGCAGCACGGTGTGAGTCTCCGCGAGCGTCGAGACCTGCGGTTCGTACACGGTGGTCGCGCCGCCGAGGCCGTGGATCAGCACCACCGCGGGTCCGCTGCCGGTCTTCTCGACGAACAGCTCGCTGGTGCCGGCGGGGATGCGCTGGTCGGTGGCGGCCGGCAGGCCGATGGTGTTGCGGAGCTCGCCGAGGCCGGGTGCGGAGACGATCACCTCGTCGCCCTCGACCAGGTACTTCGGCGGGTCGAAGCCGATGCCGACGCCGACCGGGGTGCCGGTGGCGATCACGTCACCGGGTTCGAGGGTGATGCCGGCCGAGAGGGTCTCGATGATGGTCGGCACGTCGAAGATCAGCTGGGCGGTGTTGGTGTCCTGCCGCAGCTCACCGTTGACCCGGGTCTGCAGCTGCAGGTCGTGGATGTCGATCTCGTCGGCGGTCACCGCCCAGGGACCCAGTGGGCAGAAGGTGTCGAGGGACTTGCCGATGAACCACTGCTTGTGGTCGCGCTGCAGGTCGCGGGCGGTGACGTCGTTGATGAGGGTGTAGCCCCACACGTAGTCCATCGCGTCGTCGCGGCTGACCTTGGAGGCGCGCTTGCCGATGATGATGCCGATCTCACCCTCGTAGTCGAGCGCGGAGGTGACACCGTGGTGCGGATCGACCGGGTCGCCGGAGGCGATGACCGAGGCGGCCGGCTTGGTGAACACCACCGGGTACTGCGGCACGTGCTGCCCGTCCGGGGATCCGGTCGCATCGAACCCGCTCTTTGCGAACTCGGCGGCGTGCTCGGAGTAGTTCCGGCCGACGCAGAAGACGTTGCGGTGCGGGGTGATCGGGGCGAGCAGTGCACCGCCCTCGGCCTGGGGTCGGGTGCTCAGCCGAGCCAGAGCGTCCCGGCCACCGGCGATGATCTCCTGCAGCTCGCGCACTGGGGCACCGGTGTCACCGAACTGCACCGGCAGGGCAGCACCGTTCGCGTCCACAGCGCAGATGACCGCGCCGCTCTTACCTTGAATCCGCGCGAAGCGCATGAGACCTCCTGTGAAACCAATGTGAACCAAACCGGGTTGCGGTTCGTATTGGTTACGATAGGTCGTGGTTGGTGTGAGCGTCAACACTGGATTTATCGGAGGGTCGGCAGGGAAGGTGCAAACCAAACCCCTATAATTGGTTCGAATTGGTTCGTCGAGAGGAGTTGTTGTGACCCTGGCTGTGGGACCTACGGCGGCCGCTCTGCGGCACATCGAAGCCGTCGTCGCCGAGCGGCAGTTGGGCCCCGGGGACAAGTTGCCGACCGAGCGGGAACTGGCCGCCGAAGCCCGGGTCAGCCGTGCCGTGATCCGATCCGTCCTCGAAGACCTCGAACACCGGGGAACCGTGGTGCGCTACGTCGGCCGGGGCACGTTCCTGGCGCCGCGGGAGACCGCCGACCCGGAGACGGCGAACCATCCCAGCCCCAGCGAAATCATGAGCTCGCGGCTGATCCTCGAACCGGAGCTGCTCCCGCTGGCGGTGGCCGCCGCCACCCGCGACGACATCGAGGAAATGCGCCGCTGCCTGCGCGGCGGGGACGGCGCCCGATCCTCGGAAGAGTTCGAGCGGTGGGACACCGCGCTGCACCACAGCTTCGCGCTCGCCACCCACAACATCGTCCTGATCGGGGTCAGCCAACTCCTCATCGACAGCCGTCAACAACCGATCTGGGGCGGGCTGAAGAAGCGCACCTTCAACCCCGAGCTGCACCGCGAATACTGCGGCGAGCACACCGACATCGTCGACGCCATCGCCGACCGGGACCCGGACAGCGCCCGCACCGCGATGCGCGCGCATCTGCGGCACGTCCGCACGACCCTGCTGGGGGACAACGCCTGACCACCGCCGCGGCACCACCCGCGAAGCGCCGGCCACCGATCGGACCAGCTTCGGCTGTCTCCTCGCCATGCGCGAACGCGGCCTCACCGTGCAGTTTTGTGCCGGTAGACGATCGGCTTGCGGCTACCGCCGGATCGGTGAGCGCGTACTCAATGGCGGGACGCTGAGGTCCGGTCAGCGTCGCTTTCACTTTCGTAGAAGCAGCGGCCTGCGGCCGCACTGTTGATCCACGACTCCACACCATGCGGCGACGCCGCGACAATCTCAACCAAACGGCCAACTGGCCACCGAGTGGCCATCGTGCGTGAGATCTGGCCACAGTTCTCGAGACCCTACAGCGTCGAGAACAGGCAAGGATGCGCCGTGGCGCGGTGTCCGAGTCTCGGCTGATCGGCTCACTTGTTGCGGCCTCGGTCCTGCGGCCCGGGGGAGGCCACCTGCGGTGTCCCTGATTCGAGCTCCGCTGCGCTTCGCCCGGTGGAAGAGCATCTTGTTGTTCCCTTCTGGCCTTCCGAGTCTCGCCGGCGGTGACCTGCGCGCCACCGCCGACGCCTACGGCGGCCCAGGGGCTCCGAAAATTCTTTCCTCCGCTTCGCTCCCCCAAGATTTTTCGGCTCGACAGTTGCACTCCGGCCCCCTCATACCGGCGGACCTCTCCTTTGCCAGAAGGGCACAAAAAATGATCGGGCCGCGCAGGTGGCCCGGCTGAGCAGCGGAGGTTCTGAGTGAGCACCACCATTGTCCTCGACACGGTCATCGACCCCATCGTCGTCGCGCGCGCGATCTACGCCGACCTGCGGGTCGAGGAGGACCCCGACTTCGACGACCTCGGCACGGACATGCGCGCCGAGTTGGTGGGCATGGTCTTCGGCCTTATCCCCGACGACCCGTACATCCAGGCGGCCGAGATTCGGCTGGTCCCGGCCGACTTCGGCCTCTGACCACCGCCCAAGCCTTCCGAAGGAGACACACATGCGTACCACCTTTTCCGCGATCGTCATCGAGATCGACGGCACCATGACCGCCCAGGCCCTCCCGGTAGACCCGTTGTGGGCGAGCCTGCGCATCCCGGCCGGTATCGGCGCGGCCCTCGATGTCGTCGGTGACGTCGGCGCCGCCGGGTTCGTCCTCGGACGCGGCCCGCACCAGGGCACGGCGAGCCTGCTCGTCGGTGCGAACCACCAGGACACCCCTGCCGTCCCGGTCAACCCGCTGGCCACCTCGATCGTGCGCCGGTATGGCCCGGCCACCGACCGCCCGATTCGCGGCCGCGCCGTTCTGGTCGCCGGATGGGACGTGAACCCGGAGCCGATCCTCGGGCCGGTCGCGGAGGCACTGATCGCCAGCCGCCGTGGTCGCCCCGCCCAGGCGGCGTAAGTACTCCGATCCGAAACGTTGGTGGGGACCGGGCAGCAACTATCTGCCCGGTTCCCACCGGCACGACGGCCACCACAGACCTGACCGGGACCGGAAAGTTTCGGTCCCATCACCACCGAAAGGGAACCTCAGATGAACGTGACACCGGGAGCGCCGAGCGTGCCGATGCGGGTGCTGCACAACCAGGCACGGGACGCGATGCTCATCGGCTACACCGACGGCGACCCCCTGCGTGAGGTGAGCCGGTTCGCGATGGATCCGCGCCGCGACCTCGAGGTGAACCTCGAGGAGGTCTTCGAGGCGTTCAACGAACCCGGACCCCGGCTGGCCGAGTTCGAGGTGGTTCGCCGGTACCGGGCCGAGCGGCACCGGTCGCTGAGCAAGGGCGATGTCTTGTTCTACGGCGAGCTCGCGTACGCCGTCGCCGCCGCCGGATTCGTGCGGGTCTACCCCACGCGCGAGTCCATCACCTTCCGCGACGAGCACTGACATGAACGAGGACGCGATGCGCATCATCCGCGAGCAGGGATTCACCGCCGGTGTGCACGCGACGTGCGGCGAGACCGACGACGAGCCGCTGTACGTGCTCGCCGAACGCGCAGGAATCGAGTTCGGCTACATGGACGCCGAACTGGACACCTTCAACGACGGCTTCGCCACCGGGTGGCAGAGGGCACGGCAGGTGCACGACAGCACACCGACACCGGCCACCCGCTGACGGGACATCCCGGAAACAAGAGAACACCGGGCAGCAACTATCTGCCCGGTGTTCTCGCCCGAGACAGTACAGGAGAGAGAACATCATGACCGCAACGCAGCAACCGGTAGCCGCCGAACTTCTCGAGGTCGATCCGCGCACCCTCGATGTCGGCAAGAACGTGCGCGACCAAGTGGATCTGGAGGAGACGCCGGGGTTCGTGGAGTCGGTGCGTGAGCACGGTGTGCTGCATCCGATCACCGCCAGCCGCCGCGAGGACGGCAGCCTGGTCGTGATCGACGGACAGCGCCGGACGCTTGCCTCGATCGCCACCAACCGTGACACCATCCCGGTGTTGGTGCGCCCGCAGCACGCGGCCGACGAGGTCGAGCGTGCGATCGCCCGGATCAGCGAGCAGATGAACTCGAACAACCACCGCACCGGGTTGACGGCGGCGCAGAACGCCGCCGGGGTCGCCGAAATGCTCGACCTCGGGGTGCCGGTGGAACGGGTCTCCAGGGAGCTGAGTGTGAAGCAGAAGGAGGTCAAGCTGCTCGGCGCGGTCGGCCGCCGCGAAGGCGCGCGGGCGAGCCTCGAGGAACAGGGCCTGACGATAGAACAGGCTGCCGTGATCGCCACGTTCGAGGCGGATGGCGACACCGAGGCCATGGCGGCATTGGTGCAGTGCCATCGACGCACGTTCGACTACCAGGCCCGCAGGTTGTTGGCGGACCGGAAGGAGAAGGCCACCCGCGCCGAACGCACCGCCCCGTACGCCGAGGCCGGGTTCACCGTGCTCGACGGTGATCCCGGTTACCGGGACGACTCGAAGATCCACTGGCGGTACATCGCCACCGCCGACGACGCCGAGGCGGATCCGCGCGCACAGATCACGGAGGAGCAGGTGCGCCAACGCCCGGAGCTGTGGGGTGTGTGGGTGGCAACTGACACGATGTACGTCGACATCGGATCTGGGGAGCCGGTCGAGGAGGGCGACATCGACTGGGACACCTTCGATGACCCGGATGTCGACCCCGAGGACGGGTTGCGGCACGCGAACTCGGTCGAGGAACGCGACGTGTACGTGCCGCAGTTTTACTTCCTCGACGTGCTGCGCGCCGCGGAGGCTGGCCTGGTCCCGGTCAACGGCGGCCGCTACCAGTTCAACCGGGCGATCCAACTCGCCGGGTTCAACCCGACCGACCCGTTGCCGGAGAACGAGGAAGCCCGCGCGGCCGCGCTCTTGGCAGCGGAGGAGGCCAAGCGGGTGCAGCGCCGCCGGGTGCGGGAGCTGAACAAGTTGGCAGAGGCCGCGACCGAGGTGAGGCGCGGGTTCATCCGCGAGATGCTGTCGGCGACCAAGCCCCCGAGGAACGCGGCGACATGGACGGCGATGATGGTCGCGCTCGCACCGCACCAGTTGTCGGAGTACCACTCGTCTGATCTGCTGCCGGAGTTGATGGGTGAGAAGACCTGGGCGGTGTACGACGCGAAGAAGCACATCGCGGCGGCCGCGACGGCGGCCAGCGAGTCCCGCGCCTGGATGCTCACGTTCGCGCTCACCGTCGCGGCGATGGAGTCGCGGATGGCGAAGGACGCATGGCGATCGCGCCCGCAGTACGTGAGCGAGTACCTCGGGATGCTCACCGGCAACGGGCACACACTCTCGAACGTGGAGAAGGTGATCAGCGGTGAGCTACGCCCCGAGGACATCGACATCGCCTAGTCACAGTTGCGGCGCGCCCTCGGAGGTTGGGAACTTCCGAGGGCGTGTCCGGTGGGGGTGGAGGGTGTTCGGGCATCGAGCCCGAACACCCTCTGCGCGTCAGCCGTGCACGCCGCACGGTGCTGCGCGGGCTTGATTAGCGGGACGCAGCCACGACGTCGGTCCGTTGCTTGCACTGCCAGCAGGAGAACCAATGCTTCTCCTTCGCCACGTTCTGGCGCGCGTTGCAGACGGAGCACTCGAGGGACACCATCCCGGTAGGGGCCGGCCGCGGACGTGCCGGCATAAATCCTGCAACGACAATGGCTAGAGGGCCGAGAAGGAATGCGAGCAAGAGGTAGTTGCCACCGTTCAGGTACTTCCTCTCAGCGATCGTTGATGCACAGAGGCCGAAGATGACGGCGACGATGACCCATGCGATGACCGACACCACAAGAAATCCGACAGTTGCGCTTTCCATCATGAATCCTTCAGTTCGAGAGGGAGGCGAGGTGAATGAGCTCTCTGGTCAGGGAAGGTCTTCCCAGGACGCGCGGACAGCGCCAGAATCAGCTGTCTCACTGAAGGTGTGAAGCTGGAACTCCTTGCACCGCACCCGGCCGATGGTGTCTTGGCCGTGGAAGTTGTACACCGACATCGATTTGACGGTCTCGGCAAATGCGTACGGTTTGAGAGCGCGCGCAATTAGAGTCGCGTAGTCCTTCAGCTGGTTGCCCTTCAGATTCGGGGCGCACAGGTAGAAGATCGCCGCAACCATGCTGCGATCGTCGGAGTGGGTGACCGACTGTGTCGAAACCAGCCTGATATTCGGGTCGAGCGGAAGGGTGTTGAACGCTTCGCGCATGGCGGGGTCGGCTTCACCGTTGTGGTCACTGCACTTGGACATGTCCGGTGCTGTCGCGGCCTGAGTGGTCGCGGGCGGCTGCGACCGAGTGGTGGTGGTGGTGGTTGATGCTGCTGCTTTCGTCGAGGTCGCGGCCGACGTTGTCGGTGCGGCGACACTGGTCGTGGCGTGAGCGGCGACGGTGTCCGTTCGGTCAGAGGCACCGCTGCGGAAGTAGGACACACCGACGTAGACGATCAGCAGCGCAAGCACCGCACCGACAGCGATGAGACCGTTCCGCTTCTTGTTGCCTGGGTTCGTCTGTTCCGACGCTCCCGGCTGCGACGGAGTCTCTGGCGTGGGCTGAGCTCCCGGCATACTGGTCGCCGAGGTCCATTGGCGGCCGTCCCACCATCGCAACCGGGGTCCACCCTCGGGATCTGGGAACCAGCCGGGACCGGAGGGCTGTGTCATCTGACGCCTTTCAGCTATCCCACGGCGACCGTCGCCGTTCATTCTCGACACAGCGTCGTTCTGCCGGACCGATCTCGTTTAACCGGGTCGCTTAGTAACGTGCAAAAGGTGAGACAGGTGGTCATGCCACCTCACCCTTGATCGTCCGCAGGACAGACATGCACTCAACACGCTCCCGCCGGCGGAGTTCAGCTTCTGCATGGTTAACGAGTGTGCAGAGTTGTGCATCGCAGTTCTGTCCGGGCGATCACCAGAGAGTGAGGGGAAGGCCGGCGGCTTCGGCCCCGTGGATCCGCAACTCGATGCTGTCAGGGTCGTCGCCGTGCACGAGGCCGATGCGGATGGCGGCGGCGATGGCGCGGGTGCGTCCGGCCGGTCCGCGGATGTCGGCGAGTGGACTGGCGAGGTTGCGGCGGCGCAGGTAGTACTCGCTGCGGTTGACGGCGTTGGTGCCCAGGCGCATGTGGTGTGGGTTGACGCAACCGGCGAAGTCACATTGATGGCACAGCACCGCGTCGTCGGCGCCGGACCACCCAAGTCTCGGGATCACTCCGTACTCGAGTTGGTAAGCGAACAGATGCGCGGGCACGGTGCCGCGGCGGGAGGTGCCGGGCAGGCTCGCGGCACGAAAGGAGCCGTGGCCGGTTGATGAGACACCGGCCAGCCATGGTGTGCATAGGTCCCCAGCACGCTGATAGCGCTTGGCCTCGAACCGAGCGACGATCGTCGGTTCGGCGAGCCACGACCGCCACAGCTGTGCAGGAACGCGCACCGGTTGTGGCTGCCCGATCAGAGCGAGCTGCTCGTCCTCGGTCTCTGCCGAGGGAACGGGCATACCCGGGAGCGGGGAAATTCCGCTGATGACGCTCAGGATGTCCTCCGCTCGAACCGCTCTCAAGGTGCTGTTACCGAGGAGAGTAGAAGCGGGCACCGACACGATAGCCATCTGGCACACGACGGTGGTCCGTGCCATGTCCGGGGTCTGCAACGGGAGCGCCCAGCTGCGCGATGTACTGTTTCGACCCGCCGACGAAGTAGTCAGGAACCGCAGCCCACGATGTCATTGCAGATTGCCCCCTCAGTCAAGCGCCGGACCGCCGACAAATGGGTGGAGGCCCTCGCCGTCCACCTGTATCCAGGGGAGATCGTCTGGGCGGTGGCGAGCACCTCGGCCATGTACCCACCGTGCGATGGTCTCGTCATCACCAACGCCCGCCTGCTGGCTTTCGCCGGTCGCGATGTCGGCGCGAGTGGACCGAAGAGTGGCGTTGACGCGGACAGTATTCACCGTTTCGACTTCACCATGTATGGATCCGCGAAGACCTTGGTGGTCACCACACGTTCCGGCCAGCAGATGTCATTCGGCTCCATCCCCGATGAGGATGCGCCGTTCATCGGCCACTACGTGCACCACCTCACTGCCGCGGGATTCCCCGCGGGCATGCGTCCGGCCGCCGAGGCTCAACGCGCCGAAGCACAGACACGTAGCGACGCGGAACGCCGGGCTGCGGACGAACGCGCCGAGACCGCCCGCCGGGAAGCGGAAGAACGCGCCGAGGCGCACCGGCAGGCCGTCCAACAGCGTGCTCACGAGAAGCAACAGAAGGCGCAGCACCGCGAAGAGGAGCGAGCTGCTGCCGCCGAGCAGAAGGAACGAGAGCGGCGGGCTGCAGAAGCGGAACAGGAGCGAATCGAAGGCCGCCGAAGCCAGGTCGAGGTCTTCGGCCCGAGGGTGACGAAGGCGGCGTGGCGGTATCTCGAACAGCATTCGCATGAGGACGAGTGGCCGTGGTTCGTCGTGGCGAGCGACTCGATGGGCGGTGTCCTTGCCGCGTTCGAGGATCGACTGATGATCGTGAAGACAGGCGGCTACACCAGCTTCATGGCCGGCTCACTCGGCGGAGGTCGGGTAACAACGTTTCCCTACACCGAGATCACCAACATCGAGTTCAACGGCGGAATCGTCAACGGCGTCCTGGAGATCCTGACGCCCAGCTATCAAGGCAGCGCACAACACGACTACTGGCGTAACTCGAACAAGTCGCGGAACAAGGCCGCCGACGATCCGTTCACCCTGTCGAACTGCCTGCCGCTGGGCAAAGCGTTGTACAAGCGGACGCTTCCTCGGCTGAACGAGTTGCAGCGCAAGATCGCCGACTGTAAGCGCCCCAACATTGTCGTCCAGGTCCCGACACAGCCCCAGCCGAGTGGTGGGGGTCTGGCCGAGGAGCTCCGACGCTTGGCGGATTTACACGCGGAGGGCGTTCTGGATGTTGACGAGTTCGCGACGGCAAAGCAGGCGGCGATCCGAAAGTACAGCTGACCCGAGAGTCCCAATAGACGAGCGCAGTTGTCGTTGGCTACACCACCCAGCCCACCATGATGATCGCATCGTAGATTCCGTGGGCCATGATCGACGGCCAGAGCGATCGTGTGTAGAGCGCGAGCGCAACGTAGACCACGCCACCAATGAACGCCGAGACAACGTTAGCGGTACCGAAGGTCGAATGCGCTAGCGCGAACAGAGCAGTGGATGCGGTAGCGGTAATCGCGATGAGGATCGTGGCGTGCGGTCGCCACCGTTGCACGATCAGTGGGAGGCTGCGGAAGACCATTTCCTCGAAGAGGCTTGCTCCGAGAAATGCTGCGGCAAGTGCGCCGTAGAGCCCGAGGACTTTCACATTCGCATGCCGAGTTTCCTGCGCGGCAAGTTCTGCGGGATCGACTACCGGGAAGGCCGCGCTGATTGGATCTGAGAGGTAGTGATAATCCAGGAGTGCGAGTGCAGTGGGAATGACCACGATCCATACCAGCTGAGCGCGCACTGCGACTTGTCGACCCCGAATCCGTACCAGCCCCAAGCCCAGCCAGCGGAACCCGCGGGAGAACTCCGCGCGGACATTCCATGCCGGCCCGAGTGGGGAGGCCTTCTTCACGATGAGCGCGGCCAGGGCGAAGAAGATCAGTGCACCGAGGACTGCCGAGGCTGGGTGATCGGGTGCAAAGAGGGCGGCCCAGAGTGTCCCCGAGAGCGGTCCCACCAGAGTGACGAGGGCGCGTTTATCGCGCACGCGAGCGTGACGATCACTACCTGATGGTCGGTCCTGTCTGTCGAGCGTGGCATCGCTCATAATCCCCCCGAAGTCGTGAACATGAGCGTGCCACCGACATAGGAAGCGTCGGTGGCACGATGACGTGAGGTCCGATCAGGCCGAGGCGGCGAGGGACTCATCCGCCGGGCGTGGCACGGTGTTAGCCGCTCCGGTGTCAGCGGTCGTCCCCGGCTGTTCTTTCAGCGCGCTCTTGCGGGGCCGGCGCTGCGGTCCGCGTCGGCTGGCCTTGGTCTCATCGGCCTGCCACCGCTTCAGGTCGGCGTCGGTGAATCCGGCGCTGCGTGCGTCGGTGATCGCGTCGGTCAAGGCCTTCTTGTTCGCCGCATCGGCGCGCGCGAACTCCTCGCGGGTGGCGGCGAGAGTTTTGTGTGCGGTGGCGACGACGCGGATCGCTTGCATCTTCTTCTCGGCTTCTCGTCGGATCTGTTCATCGAGAGCGGCGAATTCGGTTTCCAGCGACTGGTTCTCCATGCGGTCGATCGTATAGACGTTGCGCGCGAATCTCGAGCCGTACACGCGGCGGGTGCACGAGTCGAGTCGCGCTCGGAATCTGTTGTCCCCGGGTGGGTGTCCGGGTAGGCGTTGTGTGCACACGACACAGCGGAGCGGAGAAATGTCGTGTGTGCCCAATGCCGTTAAGCCCGGTCCCCACTGGGGGACAATCCCCCCGCGATGATGTCGCGTCGGACACGCGGAGCGTGGCCCTTCTTCTGCCCGTTCGGACGCCGGCCGACCCCAAGTGTGGAGCGCCCTGAGCCTCGTGTGGATGCCCGAGATTCCCTGTCCCGCTCCGCTCGATCTCAGGCACCCACAATCGGGTCCGCACCACAGTTGGGGACGGCCGGAAAACCGCGCAACGGAACTCGCTGCGCTCGTCCTGTGCTCTTTCAAAAGCGGGCACACGACGCAGGCGCTGCGTGCCAACTGATCGAGCCCCGGCGGAGCAAGATAGCGGATTAGGTGACCTAATCCGGCGTGTCAGATTCGGCGGTGCCCGCAGAACCTGAGACACTGTCGTGTAGCCCCACATCGGTGGGGGCGCTGCGCTGGGCCGGAAGAGAGGTGACGACGTTGAGTGACGAGTCAACTGAACGTCCGCGCCGATTCCGGCGTGAAAGGCGCGCCAACGTCCTTGGCGGTCGACAACATCGGCACATCGTGAAGGTCACTGCGGAGGAAGAGTCTGCGCTACTCGCGAAGGCGCAGCAGGCGAAGGTGAGCGTGCCCCGACTGCTGGTCGAGGCGGCGATGGCCGATGGCCGTGAGACCGCCACTGACCGGCAGGAGTTGGCGATCGAGTTGTTCGGGGCGTTCCGGCTTCTGTCGGCGCTGTCGAACAACATCAACCAGATGGCGAAGGCCACCAACGCCACTGGCGAGCTGCCCGAAAATCTCGGTGTCACGCTCGGTGAGGTGCGTCGGTTGGCGTCGCGGATCGACGTCATTCTCGACGGGTTCGATGCGCGATGATCGTCAAGATCGGGCGCGGTGAGAAGATGACCGGGCTGCTGTCGTACCTGCAGGGTCCGGGCCGGTCGAACGAACACTCCGACCCGCACCTGGTGGCCGGCGACTCGGCGATCATGACATGGCACGACGACAACGAACTCTCGCATGAGGATGCGATCGACATCGCCCGGCAGCTGGATCAACCTCGCCGGGTGTTCGGCACGGAAGTGAAGATCCCGAACTTCTTGCGGGACGACCATGGGAGCGAAGTGCGTGACTCGCACGGCAAGATGGTCCGCGACCCGATCGATCCGTTCCGCGACGGAAACGTCTGGCACTGCTCGCTGTCGCTCGCTGCCGAGGAAGGTCAGCTCACCGACGATCAGTGGGGGGCGATCGCGCGGAAGTTCATGGACGAGATGGGCTTCACCGACACCTCCGGCCGCTCTCCTGCGCGCTGGGTCGCGGTCCGCCACGGCCTCTCGGCCGGGGGCAACGACCACATCCACATCGCCGCTTCCGCAGTGCGCGAAGACGGAACCAAAGTCGACCTCTACCGCGACTGGAATCGCGCTAGCGAAGCCGTGAACAAACTCGAACGCGAACACGGTCTCGCGGTTATCGAGTCCCGAAACACCAGGACGGGCGAACGCGGCTACCACCGCGCCGAGAAGCACCGCGCCACGCGAGAGGGTTCGAGCGAACTCGATCGGGAGCTTCTTGCACGGCGGGTCCGCGCGTGCGCCACCGCGTCTCGCGACGAAGCCGAGTTCGTGCGCCGACTACGCGGCCAAGGACTGATCGTGCGCCCACGCATGGCTTCCGGGCGCAGTGACGTCGTGGTCGGCTACAAGGTCGCGGTACGACCGAAGGACCGCGCCGCGGCACCGGTGTTCTACGGCGGCGGGCACCTCGCGAAAGACCTCACACTCCCCCGGCTGCGGCACGAATGGACCGACTCTCCCGAGACCTCCAGTGCCGCTGTCGCTGAGTGGAACGCCGCCCGCCGCGGGCAGAAGCCAGTCTCGCCCGGCCGCGAAACCAAGATCGTTGCAGACCCGAAGATGCTCGACCGCGCCGCCCGCGACATCGCTGCATGGAACAGGTACCTCGCTTCGATCCCGGTCACTGACCGCGCCCAGTGGGCGCGGGCGGCCGGTCGAACCGCCGGCGTGTTCGCCGCGTGGTCGCACCAACTCGAGGCGAAGCCGGGACCCCTTGCCGAAGCATCACGTCAACTCGCCCGGTCGGCGCAGGTACCTGCACACCAACACTGGCCGAAGAAGGCCGGCGCTATGTCCGCGGGCGGTGCCGCGCTGATTGTCATGCAGGCCAGCCCCGACCTGTCGGAAGCCGTCAGCTACGCACTCCTGCTCCGCCAGCTGATGAAGGCGACCGAAGCGATTGCCGACGCACACCGCGCTGCCGGTGATGCGCAGCGCGCAGTGGAGCTCGAAACGTTCGCACGCACCCGCCTCGAAGCTGTGCGACGGACCCTTCCGCAGGCGGCAGCCGGTTCAGTTGCCGAACACCCGACAGGGAAGACGATGGTGGTTGAAGCACCTCGTGCAGATACATCGATCGGCGCGGTCGCCGCTGAGGTAGTGGAGGCGAAGCGTCAGGCCGGAACAGACTTCCCGGAGGTAACGGGAGTGCGCGCGCCCGACTCGCCGATCCCAGCCAAGTTGGAACCGCGCCCTGACCACAGCCGAATCCTCCCTTTACCCAGTAGGCGGGAAGATCGGGAGCGGTAAGACAAAGTCACGGTACGTAGGCGGAATGTGCGGCGGGCTGAGTGGTACGGCAGGATGCTCGTCATGAGCGAGCTTGTGACGGCCGACGACCTGAGTGATCTGCCGCGATCAGCGGTCGCGACCGAAGCTATCCAGCTGCTTGATTCACTGGCCGGGGTCCTGGTGCACGTGAGTACGAACAACTCACTAAACCCGACAAAGGACGACCGACAGTACAAGCAGAAGCGTCTTAGAATGCACCGTCTGTTGGCGGCGCTGAAGGTGAAAGACCCGATTCCATACGATGACCTCGGCGAGTGGAACGGGTACTGGAAGATGCACCTTCCAAAGTGGGCGGCCCGCAAGAGTCATGTCCGCGATCTGATTGCAGCCACCAAGATTGACCTTGAGAACATCCGGGACTCCGCCAGTCTCGTGGTTCCGACCGTTGCGGCATCGGCAATGTGGGGCAGCCTGGACGGCCGTGTGGCTGAACTTGGGAGTGAACTCGCGCGGTCGGGAAGTACTGACGATCTTCAAGATGTCGGCCGGCGGTGCCGCGAAATTCTGATCGACGCGGCAAAGATTCTTGCCCGCCCGGAGCTTGTACCTGTGGGTGAGGACGTGCCTAAGGCCGCAGACGCGAAGAAATGGTTGGGCTACTACGTGGATCGATTCGCGGCAGGATCGACCCAGAAGGAGCTGAGAAGTTTCATTCGCTCTGCGTGGGACCTAGCGCAGAGAGTGACACACGGTGATATCGACAGGACCGAGACCTACGCGGCAGCGCAGGCAACAGTTCTGATCGTGCGCGTCCTTCAGGATCTGGAGGCGCGTACGCGTTAGCGGTCCCGGGCGTGACTATGGGGCAAGATTGTTGCGTGACCGCGACTCAGCCCCGACCTGCTTCCGAGAACAGTCGCGATGTTTCGGAGAAGGGTAAGTCCCCGGTGATACGTCAGAAGTTGTCCACAAACGTCCGTACCGACCGGATAGCGAAAACTGCAATCGCGCTCGGCGTTTTGGCGCTTCTCATAGGATTCATCACCACCGTCTTGGCGACGCCAATACTGCCTGGACAGGGAACAGCCATAGGCGGCTTTGCGGTCCTTGCCGGTGCAGCTCTCGCATACCTCAGTGCTCGTCAAACACGACTGAGCTACGAACGGACGTCTATGGACACAATCGCGGAGCAGAAGGAAGCCCGCGAGCAAGAACATCGGCGAGAGGTCGAGAGGGATCTTCGGGCACGATTTACGGATGCGGCAACGCAACTGGGATCCGAGTCCTTCGCGTCGCGAGTAGCGGGAGCGTACGCAATTGCCGCGCTCGCGGACGATTGGAGCAACTTCGGTCGTATCCCCGAGCGACAGGTATGTATCGATCTGCTCTGCGCGTACCTGCGTACACCTCCCCGTGACGACCAGGAACCCGGGGCGGCGCTTCAGGAGCAAGAAGTCAGATCCACAATTCTGACGGTCATCGCCCGCAAGGTGAGGATGGATCCAGTGGACGGTGACGGTCCCTGGCAGGACTGCCGCTTTGACTTGCGCGGAGCACGTCTGCGGGGCGTTGCGTTCGAGCGAACCCGATTCCGAGGACAGCTCCAGTTCGCCGACTGCGTCTTCGAGGGCGAAGCGTCATTTGCACACTCACACCTTGTACGAGCCGATTTCAGTGGGGCCACATTCAAAGGCACAGCCGACTTTTCAAGCACACAACTGTGGAACGTGGACTTGTCAGATGTGAGCTTCGACCGCAGTGCCAACTTCAAGAGGACACAAGTCCAGCAGGACCTTGACCTCACCAGCGTGACCGTGGGTGGTCGACTGCTCAACTTCACCGCAGCCAAATTCAACTCGCAGAGCAACACTTGGATGCGGGGCCTGGATTTCACGTATCAGGACGGCACCACGGTGATCTTCACGAACGCATGGTTTCGCGGGAACGTCCATTTCGAGCCAGTGGAGAAGCACCTCAAGCAGGTCTCTTTCAATACCCCTCAAAGCTGGAAGGTGCCGCCAAAAGTGCCTTGGAGTGACACTGGGATACCCCCGGCGTATGTCCGGCCGGCGGTGTGGCCCCCGCCAAGAGCAGCTACACATAGCACCCTATAAACCGAGGGGATTTGCACCGCATCAAACGAGTCGAAGAGTTGGGCGCTGGTCCGTTTCATCCTCGCCGAGTAGGCCGCGGAGGCGAGGCAGCTTCATTCTGAGTTCGTCAGCGAGGTCCTCCATCGTAAGGCCATTCTGTTCGGCGACTGCAAACGCTCGTTTGAGGAGGATGGGGACTTCGCCAGGTGAATCTTTGACAGGTTCTGAGCGGAAGAGGCCCGCGCTGCGGAGCTGATTGATGCGTTGGAAGGCACGTCTGTAGGTAGCGTCCGAGATGGCCTCGACCTCTCGGCACCGATACAGAAGTGACTCGACGGAGACTCCCCACTCTTGGCTCAGCTGCTCGAGCTTCTTCAAGTCCAGGCGCGCGGGAAGAAGCGGGGCGATCTCGGCGCGCGGGGTGAGGAACTCGGCTGCGAAGGCGTCCGCTTCCCGTTCCTGTTTCAGGTCTCCAGGCGCGCAATCGCTGTGCATCACCAGATGCCCAAGTTCGTGAGCGGTAGTGAAGCGATGCCGGTAGACATCGTCGGTGCGGTTGGGAGTGAGCACGACGATCGGGCGCGGCAAATGCGATGTCGAGAAGGCGTCAATGGTCGCGGCGCCTGGGTAGCTGACGAAGGCGACGACGAGGCCGTGGCGCTCCATTGTTCGCACGAGATGATGAATGCACCCCGGTTCGATCTTCCAGTGTTGCCGCAAGGCCTGCGCAGCGGGGACAGGTTCTGTTGGGAAGAGGTCCCAGTCGTGGAGAACCTCTCCTGCTGAGAAACCGGGCAGGTCGACCGGGCGCATCTGCACCCTCTTTTCGAGTGCGTTCACCAGCTCCCACAACTGCTCGGTAAACGCGATCGCTTTCTGCCGCTGCAGCGCCGGCGTCTTGCGCAGGCTCCGAAAATGGGCGGCAGAGCTGTCGAGTCGCGCGTACGGGCGCCCCACGGCGAAGTGGCTGGTAGGGACGTCCAAGACGTCGGCGAGGTGGGCGACGTTGTCGGGGCGGGGACGAGCTGTGCCTGCTTCCCATTGGCCGACGGCCACCGGAGATACGCCGATCTGCTCGGCCACGGTTCGCTTGGTGAGGCCGGCCAGGCGACGAGCTTGTGTCAGTCGGGTGGGATCGAATCCATCCGAGATGGTGTCGGTGCTCAGGAGCGAGAGCTGACGACTACTCATCGGAACTGCCTGTTTCGTCAGGTTCTCGCTGACGTTCGCTGATCGGTGCGGCACCGTCAGGAATTCGCGCAGTGAGATCGAGGTCGTCGTCCAGTGGGGCATCGTTGAAGCGTCGCGGGGTCGCCTGCGGATCGACGATGCGCAGCGCAGGTCGAAGTGACTGGTCGGCTCCGGCCGATTCGCCGCTCGTACTCAGGCTCTGCCACGAGTTCCAGCTCATTGCGCCGCTCTCTTCGTCGAGGAGTTCCGCGAAGCCCCAACCAAGATCGAAAATCGACCCCTGCCCGATGGAGTTGCTCGCGTAACCGATCGTGACGACCTGGCCGAGAGACCGGACTTGTTCACGCATGATCTGTTCGTCGGCGAGCAGTTCCTCCAACTCCGCGTCAGACAAATTGGCGTGTTCGTCCAGCGATAGCTGTTGAGAGACCGGCCCGGACGGCAGGGTCAACAACGAGGTCCGCAGTTTCGAGGGGTTAGTCAGTCGGGCGTCCTCGCGACGAGTGCTGCCGTCCCGTGCATACCGCCACGGATAGAGCGCGGTCACCGGATCCCCGAGCATGACCAACCCGAACCGTGCCGGCATACCCAGCGGCTTCTCGACACGCACGCCGGGAATGGCCTGGGTCTCCCGCACGAGCTCCTCGAACTGCGCGACCGCGAGAGTGGAGCCGTAGGCGTCCGCCGTACGCATTCCCCCGCCGAAGTGGGCTCCCATCGCGCGCTCGTGCGCCGCCGTGATGGCGCGAGGAATCGCGCGCATGAGCGGTTCAGCTGCCGCACCGAATGCGGTTAGAGCCCAATCAGACGGTTCAGAATCCATCACGAAGCTCGCTCCTAGGCTTTCAAAACGAGCCGACAATCGGCTCGTTCGCTTTACTTTATCGCACGATTCGATCACTCATTTGAAAGTGGATGGCGGACGAGATGGTTTTGCGGTGCTGATAAGTCTGCTCTGAGAGAGCGGCGACGCTTTGAACTGCGGTGATGGGTGGCCGCTCGGCGACGACGCCGGCAAAGTCTGTGGTGGAGGACACGGCTGGCGAGCCGGAAAAAGGCAAAAAAAACCCCGGCGGCATCATGGTTAGAACCAAGAGGGGCACAGTGCCGGGGAGTACGCGACTAGCATACGAAAACACTGACAACTTGTCCAACAAGCCTGACAACTACGCTGCAACGATGCATAGCGCACACTGCTGCGTGGGAAACTCCCCGCCACTAGATCCAGCACTCGATCCAGCGCTTTCGCCTGGACGTATGGGTACGTTCCTCGCTGCAGCAGGAGGAGATCCGGCCTGGGCACGCGAGCTCTACGTTTGGAATCGAGATCTTTCGATGGCGATTCTGGCCGACATTGCAATCCTGGAGGTCGCACTGCGCAACGCGATGCATGGTGCTCTTGACTGGCAATGGGGCCCGTTCTGGTATCAAACCGCCCCATCGCAGACCTTCGATCAGCGAAGCAGGGACTCGATCACGAGCGCATGGAACAAGATCCCGAAGGGCCGGCGGAGTCATGTGAACGATCCTGCCCTCCCCGGCAGGTTGGTCGCGAACTGCATGTTCGGATTCTGGGCGAATCTCCTCGACGAGGGGGGACCGATCACAAAAGGTGGGCGGAAGAAGGCGGACTATGACGCGCTGTGGTTGGTGCTCCGTCGCGCGTTCAAAGGTGGCCGTGCTGAGGCTAAGACGTCGGGAGCGAAGTACCGCCGTGTGTGGGTTCATAGCGTGGTCAAGGAGGTCAACGACTTACGGAACCGTGTCGCGCATCATGAGCCGGTAATCAATGGCTACCCCCTGAGTGGCCAGAATCGCCGGAGAGCGGTGCGGCAGGGTCATGAGGCGTGTCTGAAGTTGGCGCGGATGCTCGACTCGAATCTCGCGGCGTGGATTGCGGCGAACTCGACGGTTCCAGCCATATTGAGCAATCGTCCGACCTCGATGCCTGTGGACACAACACGGTGTTTGATGTCTCCGCATCTCGTGGCAGCCGGGTATCCCGACTTTTAGCGGCACGTTAGAGGGGCTCGGAGACGTGCCCCAAGCTCCTCTTAAACAGAGCAGAACGGCTACTGCGCGCGGCGATCCACGGCCTGCTCTCTGTGAGTAGTCATCGACTGCCCATCGCCCGTTCGCTGTCCTTGCTCGCCTGCGCATGTCCCTTGCGGGCTCTCGGTGCTCTCTTCGGTCCGCCTTGAGCGACGGCGTTGCGTGGGTGGGTGGCTTCGTCGAGGTCGGCTGTGATTCGGGCAGCGATCGTTTCGGCGTCGATGCCGACGGCGCGCATGTCGTCGGCGAATTTGGCGCGGCGTTCGGCCGAGTCCCATTCGGTGTGTGCGGCGTCGCGGAGTAATTCACCTTCCGGTGACGGGTTCACAGGACCTGGGAAGGGTTCGGTTTCATTGCCGGTGCCGGCCAAGTCTGTATCGAGTGTGGCCTGTTCTTTCTCGTCTCCATCGGCGCGGTCGGCCTCGGCCATCAGCGCGGAGGCGGTGAGATCGTCGGTGCGCGCGTTGTCGTGTTCGTCCTTCTCACGCTTGCGGCGGGCTTCGGCTTCGCGGAGTAGGCGGTCGATCGTGGCGCGGTGGAGGGCGGTCGATGGGTCGACGCCGTAGCGGCGTGTGACCTCCTCCTCGATGCGCTCGGCGGCGCGCGCGGCGGCGGGTGACTCGTTTTGCCAGGCCCGGGCGCTCTGATAGTTGTCGGCGATCTGGCCGCTGTCGGCGCGGTCCCACCATTGGTCGTCGAGAACGGCGCGTAGCTGTGCCTCTGCGGCGGCGCGTTCACTGTTCAGCCGCTGCTCGAGCTCTCGGGTGGCCTGGGTGCTCTGCTGCTCGGCCCGTCGCCGTTCCGCTTCCCGACTTCGGGCCATTTGCTCGGCCAGGCGGGTGGCGGCCTGCATCCCGACTCGGACGATGGCGCCTGTCTCGCGGGTGATGTTGCTGATCTCGTCGTGGGTGTCCATGCTGTCGATCCCTTCGCTGGTGAGTGGTTATCGGCCGTGGTCGTGGCTCTGGACGGAGGAAATCCCTGTTATCCGGGTCGGTTCGGGGTTGCGTGCCGGTGGGGTGTGGCTCGGTGACACGAGCACGGATCGGGCGGGGTCCGGGAAGTCGCTGGCAGCGAGTCGGACGGCAGCGGTGACGTCCCGCTCGATGTTGGTGGTGCGGTCGAGCGCAGGAGCGGCTGGTGGGACGCTGCTGTGTGCCGCGAGTTCGGCGACGGCATCTTCTGCCCGGTCGGCGGCCGCGCTGAGGGCGCCTGCCTGAGCGGGTGTGAGGGCCGGATCTGCGGAGAAGTTCCGCACGGTGTCGAGTAGGTCCGCAGAGTGCTGGCGGAGCGCTTTCATGTCCAGGTCGGGATCGGTACGTGCGGCCGAGTCGATCTGTGCTTCGCTGTGTCCGGCGTCGCGGGCGCGGTCCTTGGTACGGTCGAGTTCGCCGTCGAGATGGGCTTGAAGTGCGTCGATGGTCCAGTGGGTGGCGTCGTGGACGTTCCGGGCTGACCAGGCGACGTCGCGTAGTTCGGGTGAGAGTGGTTGGTGGACGGGTGAGTGCGGGTTTCTGAGTTCGGGGAGGATCTCGTTGGCGTGGGTGGTGAGGATCTCCCATCCGCGGGAGTACGGCGACCGCTGTTCGTCGAGTTCAGGATGGGCGTTGTCGATGTGTCGGGGGCCGGCCGCGAAGATCACTTGGGTGAGTGCGGTGTCGTCGCGGGTGAGGGAGACGTCGATCTGGGTTGCGCGGTCGGCCCGCGCAGCGTGGAGTGCTTGGTTGAGGGCTTCGAATGCGGCGGCCCGGGAGGTGTGCTGGGTGGTGGAGCTGCCACGCAGCGGGCCAACGGGGTCGGCGTCGCGGAAGTAGCGGCAGGTGGCGGTGTAGATGCCGTCGTCGTCGTGCATCCCCATGGGGTTGTCCTTCCCGGGTGCTAGAGGTCGCGGGTGTCGGGGAACATTTCGGCCGGGGGTTCGATGAGTGGGAGGGGTTTGATCTCGCTGTCGGCGTCGTGGTGGCCGCGCCGTTCGGTGCAGTTGCCGAACGGTCCTTCGCTGGACAACAGCACCGCCATATGGGGGTCGGCGTGATCGCGCCACCACACACTCATCCCGGTGGCGGGGTCGAGTCGTAGGTGTTCCCAGGCCCGCCAGAGCGCGGTGACACGGGAGACGGCTTCGGCGTGGAGCCACCACTGGTTGCACCACCGCCGGTTCGATAGATCCCGCCGGTACATCGGGGCGAGTTTGTCGCGCATGAACTCGGCGGCCGAGCCGAACACCAGCTGCGGTGGCTCCTCCCCCACCGCTGCGGTGGTGGTGGCGGGCTCGCCGGGGGCGGGTTCGTCTTCGAGTTCGTCCCAGTCGATTTCGTCGACGCTCATCGCAGTTCCTTTCCGGTGAGCGCGACTTCGCTGCCCGGGGCCGCGGGCGAGACGGTGGGGTGTTCGCCCTTGGGGGCGTACTTGTCGTTCGAGGCCTCGATCGCGGCGGCGTGCGGTCCTTCCCAATACGGCATGGTGGCCACGAGAGCGGCGGGGTTGCCGGAGGAGCGGATGACGGCGCGGCCGCGGGGCAGAGCTTCGAGCTCCTTCTCGGTCAGGGTGCGCACCAGGGAGCGTTGACGTGAGACGGAGCGACCGTTGCTGCCGTTCGAGGACACCGAGCCGGTGATCTCGTAGTGGTCGCCGACGGCTTCGGACATCGACCGCAGGAAACCGGCCCCGCCGACTTTGACGCCGCCGCCGTAGCCGAGCACGTTCGATGCGGAGGTGAGCATGTCCATGCCGTCGCGGCCCCACACGGTCATGCCCTGTTCGTAGGACTGCAGGATGGTCTGGATGACGATTCCGCGTGAGCCGTAGTGGCTGTAGAGCGCGGGCAAAGAAGTCCAGCGCACGACGTTGGCGGCCTCGTCGAGGGACGCCAGCAGCGGTGTCGCCAACCGTCCACCGGGTGAGTCGGTGGCGAACAGTTCGGCGGCCTCACACACGGCGACGGTCAGCGCGGTCACCAGCGGGCCGGCGGAGCCGGCGCCTTCCTTCGACAGGGGGTAGAGGGTGTCGGTGGACCGGACGAACGCGGCCGGATCGAAGTGCGGGCGTGAGTCGCCGGTATCGGTGACCCAGGACCGGATCGACTGAATGGTCAGGCAGTTGATCATCTTCAGGGCGGTGCCGAAGACACCGCCACGCTGCTTGTCCGGGGCGTTGTACTGGCCGGCGAGACCGTCGGCGTGCAGTGTGTAGCGGTCCCCTGCGTTCTTCAGGATGCGCACCGGCTCCTGATCGTCTTCCTGGGTGACCCAGGTGTAGACGTCGGTGATCGGTCGATCGGCCAGGGCCGCGGCGAGGAACAGGCCGGTGAGCAGATTCTTCGCGGCCGGTTCGAAGAAGGCGTCGGTCTTGGCGTCGGCGGAGATGCTGCCCGCGGCGAAGTGGGTGGCCAGGTCGGCGGCGCGGACTTCGTCGGCGATGATCTGCGGGCGCCCCTCCGGTCCGATGATCTCGCGGCGCAGCCAGGACAGCGGGTTCCACCACCAGGTCGGGTCGGCCTTGGCGACCTGTTGCGGGTCGAAGATCCAGACGTGGCCCACCTGTTCGCGGACACCGCGGGTGGCGTCGACGACGTCGCGTTTGTTCGAGGTGGTCAGGACGGCTCCGGGTGCTCCGACGACTGCGGGGATCACCACGGACGTGGACTTTCCGACGCGGGGACCGCAGATCCACACGTGCATGTCCTCGTAGGAGGCGTAGAGCTTGCTGTTGCTGGGAAGGTGCCGTCCGATCGGCACTCCCGGTACCTGACCGTCCGGTACGTCCACCTTCAGGCGTTTCGCCGACGCGCGGGCGGTCTTCTCGGTCAGCGACCTGACGTCCTTGAGGGTGGCCATGTGGTCGGCCTTGTGGTCGACACGGGTGCGGTTCCTACTGATGCGGACCTTCCGCACGATCAGCGCGACCGCGGCGGCGAGCAGCACAAGCACGTAACCGACCGCAACGGCGGTCGCGCCGAGGGTCCAGGTCAGTTCGCTGCGGAGAAGGCCGGCGACGACCCCGACGGGGTTGGCAGGAACCCTCTGGCTGGTACCCAGGTGCATGGCCAGCCAGATCCCCGCGACGAGGACGACCAGCACGGTGGCAACGAACAGGATGAACTCGACGGCGGGGTCCCGGCCGCTGGGATCTTTGACCTCCCTGGGCATCAGGCCACCTCACTGTCGGTGGCGGCCGCGAGGAGGTGGTGGAGGTTTTGCTCGCGCCAGTTCTTGTAGCCGTTCTCCCGGCACCATTCGAGGGCGGGGCTGTCGTTGTCGATGTCCACGGTGACGACGACCCGGACTCGGGTGGCGGCCAGGGAGAGATTGTGGGGGCCAACTTCGTGATTGAGCACGTGCAGGGTCAGGTTGATTGCATCGACGTCGAGTTCCTCGCGGGTCTTACCGGCGAGGAAGACCGCTTTGCGGGCGGCGGAGAGGTCGGCGGAGGTCTGATCGCCTGCGGTGTAGGTCTTGTCGTCGTCGAAGAATTCGCCGTACCAGGCGACGGCCCCGTTCGGCCCGCAGACGGCGAAGGTGCCGGCTTCGTCGTCGCCGGCGGCATAGAGCTCGACGGTCGGGGCGGCGGCGGCCGCCTCGGACAGCTGCTCCCGCTCGGCTTCATGGGCCAGCTCGCGCAGGGCCCCGTAGTCGATGTCGCACCGCTTGAGCAGCACGGTTTTGAATTTGGGGAACAGGGCTTTGGTGGCCAGCCCGTTCTCGGTTGCCCATTGCCGCAACGCGAGGTGGTCGGCCATCGTGGCCAGTTCGCGTTCGTTGCTCTTGACGAGCTGCTCGACCTTGTCCCAGTCGGCGGCGGATGAGGCGGTCTTGGAGGGCATCGGTGTCTCCTTGTCGGTGGGGTGGTCAGTGCACGTCGACGACGGTCGAGATCGTCACGACGAAGCCGGCTTTCGGACGGCCGAACATTCCGGCGGGCACGATGTCGGTGGCAGCGCAGGTATGGGAGTGCCCGATCACGCGCACGCTGGGGAAGTGGTGTTCGAGGGTGGTCAGTTGCCGATCCATCTCGTCGCTGGCGTTTTCCAGCGCGAGGTGGGCGTCACCGTCGGCGGCCGAGTACGCGTAGAGAACCCGAATGCTCATGCGCTGCTCCCTCGCAGCTGGGTGACGACGTTCTGCAGGGTGATCGAGAGGGCGTCGAGTTCAGCGCGTAGCCGCCTGACTTCGGCGGAATCGCTCTGGCCGCGAACGGTGACACCGACTGCCGCCCGGACCCAGGTGCGCACCGTGGAGGTGTGGATCCCGGTCCGGGCGGACACGGTTTCGATCGCGGCCCAGCGGGAGGGCATGTCCGGCTCGAGTGCGAGCACCATCTGCACTGCCGAGTCGCGGACCGCCTCCGGGTAGCGGCGGCGGGGGCGGCTCATGCCGCCTCCTGCCGTTGGCGCTCACGTTCGATACCTCGGTCGAACAAGGCATTGGTGTCGTGCCAGTTGTAGTGCAGCTCGGTCGCAGTGAAGGTGGTGCGGAACCGGAACCCCGGAACCCGTTCGGTGCCCAGTCGCAGCAGAAAGTACCCCCGCCCCGGGGGCGGCGCCTCCTGCTCGGTGACCGGGTCGTAGCCGGCCGGGGTGGACAGGCTCGCCACCCACTCGCGGTCGGAGTCGGTGAACGGGACGATCGCGTCGAGCTTGTCCATCTCACTTTTGGGCAGGCCACCGACGATCAGGCCACCGGCACGTTCGATGAAGCCCTTCGCCTTACTGATGTCGACGGTGGACTCCAGCGATTCGAGGTCCTTGACCGTGTGGGTGATCATCGCCAGCGCCGTGCCGCGGGTGCGCGTCAGACGGGTGAGTTCGTTGATGCGTCCGACCATGCCGGGACCGGAATCGAGGACCCGCCAGAGCTCGTCGAGCACGGCCACGAACAGCCGCTGCGGCCCCAGTCCGCATTCGGCGAGGACGTGGGCGGCTTCGATGGCGCCGAACCCGTCCTCCCAGCACGCGACCATGACGGCCGCTTCGAGTTTCGAGTCGTCGGTGTTGACACCGGAGATGTCGACACAGATCCCGCGAGGCATCTCCCGCAGGTCGATCGGCTGGCTGGTCTGCTGGGAGAACACCTCGCCGAGGTCGCCGTCGAGCAGTGCGGTCAGCGTCTGCACCAGTTCGTCGACGCGGGCGTTGTACGCGTCCGCAGTGGTGGTGCGGCACCGGCGCATCAGTTCGGGGTGGTGGGCGTCGATCAGCTCGACCAGGTCCGAGATCAGCGGTGGGGCATCGGGGCCGAACCGTGCATCCTTTGCCAGCACCCGCAGCGCGGTATCGAGGACGTTCTTCTCGACGGTGGTCAGCTTGTCGCCGCGCTCGATTTCGCACAGTGCCCGCATGAGCCGGCGACGACGCTGCTGGACCTGTTTGGCGACCTTTCTCTGCACGGCGGGGAACGCGTCGAGAAGCGGAATGATCGAACCGAGTGCACCCAGGGCGAGAGGGTTCAGGTAGCCCTCGCCGTGACCGAGTTTGATGACCGTGCCGCCGCATACCTCGATGGCCTTGGCGAAGTCGGGTTTGGTGTCCGCGAACACGAACGGGATGTGGCCGCGGGACATCGACCCGGTCACCAGCTTGCGGGCCAGGCTCGATTTTCCGAGGGAGGGCAGACCGAGGACGAACACCGACGGTGTGTTCTGCAGGTTCGTCACATAGGTGGCGGTGACCGGGTCGTAGCAGAACGTGCGGCCGTACAGGTCCTCACCGAGGGGCAGCCCCCGCTTCGGGTAGTTGTCGCCGACCACCCACGGGTTGATGCCGCACGCTTGGAAGGTGGTGGCCCTAAACGACGGCGGCGGTTCGACGACATGCATCGCTCCCCCGCCGTATCCGTCGAAACCGCGTGGGGACAGCTTCCGGGCGCGACGCCACCCCGGCTCACCGATCGAGGGATCGCGTTCGCGGGCGATGCGGCGACGTTCCGCCTCCTCGACTTTCGCCTGCTCACGCTCTTCGATCCGGCGGCGCTTGCGGGCGGCGGACATCGGGTCGGTGATGGAGTTGCGGTCGGTGATCCGGCGCGGCTCGTAACTGTGCGACAGATCCGCTACCGCCCGGCGCAGGCTCAGCCGTGTGCGGAGTCGATCGCGCAGGCGTCCGCCGGCCGTCGCCCTACCCACGGCGGGGCTCCTTCCCGAGCGCGTACAGGCCGAGGACGAACTCCGAGGAGGCTGTGATCATGGCGGTCCTTTCCAGGCGTCGTGGGCTCATGCCTGCAAGCTCTTGGGGGTGGAGGCGTGGTCGGGAAGGAGCACGCCGATGGCGAGGGCGCCGAGGAAGGCCGCGGCCTGGTACCGGTAGCAGGGGCGCAGGCCGATGCGGGCGTGCTGGCCCATTTCGATGATGTCTTCGGCGATGCGGTTGAGGTCGGCTTCGCTGTCGGCGGTGGCGGTGACCAGTAGCGAGAAGTCGGTCACGCCTGCGCCGTCTGCCTCCTCGCGGCGGGTCTGCTCGGCGGCCTTCAGCCCGAGGTCACCGCGGGCGGTGCCGTGTCCTCGGTTGGTGTTGGAGGCGGTGAGGGCGGAGAGGAAGCTTCGTTCGACGGCCGCGGCGGCGTCGGCCGGGGAGAGCGGCCGGTGCAGCAGCGTGATGCGTTTGCGTGGGGCTTTCGCGTTGGCTTCGAGAAGGCTGCGGAGCACCTGCTCGTTCGGCATGCCGCGCGGGGGAATGTGCATTTCCCAGGTCCGTGACACCGCGCCGTCGTGGAAGTAGCTGGCCTTGGTCTCCTCGGCGGTCACCGGCCCGGCGTCGAGCCAGGACACCAGCGGCTCGTCGGTGCGGGCGACCTGCTCGGCGGCCGCTTCGACCCCGGTGCGCGGGTCGTAGCTGCGGCGGACCACAGCGGCAATCAGGTTGTCGCTCATCGGGACGCCGGTCACCCGGAGCTCGGCGAGGTTGCGGCAGATCGCGGGGATGCGCTGGGCGAGGTCACCGAGCATCACCATCGGGTCGCGGCGTGCGGTCGCGGTCTTCGCGCGCCAGGTGATCGACATCCGTGCGTGGAACTGCAGGCCCTGCGAGTCGACGTCGGTAATGGTTTCTCGGACGGCCGCCTGGGCGATCGGGCTGCCACCGGGTGCGCACATGTCCGCGACGTTCGATTCCGCGCGCGCACCGGTCTCGGGCAGCCATTCGATGGTCGTGGCCACGCAGTCGATGTCCCCGGCCTGGCCGTTGAGGTTGATGAACTCACCCCAGTTCGCGACGTCCAGGTCGATGCGGGACTGCTCGGCTCCACCGAAGCCGGGCACGGTGCAGCGCAGATGGATCGTGTACTGGTGGGTGGTCGGCAGGTGCATCATCGAGAACTTCCGGCCGAGGGCGTCGATGCCCCACCACAGTTCGATGTTGGCGGCCACGCCGGGCAGCCGAGTGCGTCCACCGGCCTGATTCGACAACGCACCGGCCCGCAGGATGTGCGAGCCACCTCGCTTCTGTCGCCGCCATCCCACCCGTGAGGTGATCACCTCGTAGCCGCTGCGACCGCCGTAGCGCCAGGCCATCAGCAGCCACGCCAGGCCGATCATCAGCAGCACCGGCACCGAGACGACCCAGGCGCCGATCATCAGCCCGAGGATCGAGCAACTGATCAGGATGCAGAAGGTGTAGAACAGCTTCTTGCCGATGCCGCCGATGTAGGTGGTGCTCGGCTCGTGCCAGCCGCCGTACGTTCGGCGTTCGGGAGTCTCACTCATCACTGCTCCTTGGTGGATTCGAGTCGGTGGGCGGGGTGGGTGGTACCGGACTCGTCTGTCATGTCGAGCGGCCTCCGCGCAGGGACCCGGACGGGTCGTCCCCGGCGGATGCGCCCGACTCGGCGGCACCGGCGACGTGGTTGCCGACCGCTTTCGCTCCCTTGGCCACGGCCTGACCAGCCACCACCGCGATACCCGCGGGACCGGCTGCGGCGGCCGCACCGCTCCCGGCTCCGGCGCCCTTGGCTACGCCGCCGGCGGCGCCGGGGCCCCCGATCGACGAGCCGCCTCCGGTGGACACGGCGCCGGTCGGGGCCTGGCTGCGTCCACCGGCGACGCTGCTGGTCGACGTGGTGGCCCCGCTGCGGCTGGCCGAACTGCCCATCGAGGACAGGCCTTTCGCCGCGACGGCGCCGGAACCGACGGTGGCCGCGGATACGGCGGGAGCCGCGCTGCCACCGGCCATGCCCGACATGGTCGGCACGATGAGGCGGGCCAGTGTCGGGGCGACCAGGAAGGACAGGGACAGCAGGATCATCCCGGCCAGGACCCCCTGACCGGACTCGTCCTCGTAGGAGATCGAGGTGAACGCGATGCCGTACACGACCGACGCGACGAGCGGGAACAGCACCAACACCACGCACCAGGACGAGACCTTCGCCCACACCTGGCGGCCGGCATTGCCGAGACCGGACGCCGCCGCTGCGACCGGGGCGAACCCGAGCACCAGTCGCGCGAGCGCGATCTGCACCATGATGAACACTGCCTGGATGAGCGTGCCCACGATGCCGAGCAAGGCGAGCACGAACACCAGTCCCGCACCGAGGGTGCCGAGCTGGTTAGCGGTGAGCAGTTTGTCGAGTGCGCCGTCGATGTTGTCGCCGACCATCCGCTCGATCAGCCACACCCCGAGGCCGCGCGAGGCTTCGTCGGCGAGGATGACGATCGGTGTCAACGCCCACGTCGCGAACACCGATCGGGTCAGTACCTGGGCGGCTTCGGTGGCGTGGGCGGCCATCATGTGGTGTTTCGCCCAGGCCAGCTTGATCATCGACGTGACGATCGAGCCGAAGAACACCAGGATCTGGATCACGCGCAGGTACTGGTGCAGCACATAGACCAGCGACTCGGTATTGCTGTTCCCGAGTGGACCACTGACCGAGTTCGTCATCCACCACGTCATCATGAACCCGATGGCTTCTTTCCACCCGTCGGCGAACACCTGAGCGGCTTCGCCGACCATCGTGTCCCATGTGCCGGAGGCGAATTCACCCGCAGCGGTGCTGGGGTTGGTGACTGCTTTGAACACGTCGCAGCCGCGTTCGAGGAAGACCGAACCGAGAGCGTTCGCGACACCGTCGCCCAGGGCGCGGCACTCGGCATAGAGATCTTGTTCGGTCTGATCGGCGGTGTCCGGCTGTGCGACAGCGACTCCGGCGGGAACGGCGACTGCGATCGCGAGTGCAGCCAGGAGTGCGACGAGCAGTTTTCTCACCACAGCGTCCACCCCGCGAGGGTTGTGGTCTGTGTCTGTCGGGGTGTGGTGTCGGGTAACCGCAGCTTCCAGTCACCGTCGACCCACACGGCCTCGGCCGCCAGGATGGTGTATGGGCCGTTCGCGCTGTGCGGGAGGGCGTACTGGAGTGCGGCGAACTCCCCCTCGATCCACCCCGTGACCCGGAATGCCGAAGGTCGCGGGGTGAACTCGAGGATCGCGGTGGGGTCGCCCGACTGGGTGTGCTCCGGCCGGCTGTGGGCGAGCATCTGTTCGAGTTCGGGCGTGTGCAGGATCTGCCGGTCGACCACCTGCTGGTATGCGTCCGGGTTCGCGACGCGGACCAGTGCTTGCAAGGCCGCCAGCGCGGCTCCTTGCGGAGTTCGGGTGTAGCCGGTCGCGAGCCCATCCACGGTGCGGGCGGGGCCGTCCGAGGTCGAGAACGGCAGCACCGAGGGGCCGACCTGCTGCCACATCACCCCGGCCGGGGCCGGAACCAGCTCACCTGCGGTGTAGGGGCCGCGGCTGAGGGCGGTCTGCGGCAACACCTGCCCGGCCGGGTTGTTCGGCTTGGTCACCGGACGGCCGAGCCAGTCGGCGCTGGGCGGGCCGAAGCCGCTCGCCCCCGGCCGCTCCTGCTCGGGCTCGGTTGTCGGTGACGACGACGGCGTCGGTGCCGCCGAGGGAACAGGTGCTGCGCGGTCCTCGCCGCCGCCCCGCACGATCAGGATCGCACCGGCAACGACAATCACCAGCAGGAATCCCACCGAGGCCCACAAGGTCGCTGGGCTGGCCAACCACCATCGGCCGGTGCGCAGCAAGACGTTGGGCCGGTCCGATTCTGTGGGCGTTGTGTTCGAGTCGCCGGACATTTATGCCTCCTGCGCCGACAGCGGGGTGTAGCTATCGAGGGAGTCGAGTGCGGTCGGGTCGGTGGCGGCGGTGCCGTCGTCGCCGACGGGATTGGCTGCCGGATCCGGAAGGGTGATCCGCCAGTCATTTCCCTTCCAGGTCAGCGTGGTCGGGGACGCGGCGAGTCGGCCGCCGGGCATCCGGGTGACCAACGACACTGCCGCGTGGTCGTCGCTGTAGTCGTCCACCCGGAAGCCGGCGTACTGCGCGGTCTGTGCGGGATCGGCCGCGTCGGTGATCGAGGTCATCGACCGGGCAATGGCATAGGCGTCGCGGCCGGGACCGAATGCCAGCACCGTCGACGCCACGGTGGGCCACTCGTCGTCCGGCGCCAACGCCAGGCGGGTCTGGCCCTGCATCGCCGCCAGGACCGCCCCCTGCGGGCTGTGTGCGTATCCGCCCGGGACCTTCCCGTTCGTCGAGGGTCCACCGGTGCTCGACACGGGCACCTTCACCCCGCGGTAGTTGGTCCAGGTCACCGAGTCCGGTGCGGCCGTGGTGTCGACGGTGCCGGTATCGGTGTCACCGGTGGTGGTGTCGCTGCCACAACCGGCCAGGGTGATCACCGCCGCTGTCACGAGCGCGGCGGGAAGCCACCACCGCGTGCGGGATCGAGTCCGTGTCTGCATGGATGCGCCTTTCGAAGCTGTTCGGGCAGAAGGGGTCGGGGTCAGATCAGCAGCCAGCCGCCGATTGCGGTGGCCGACGTGCACACGATCGCTGCGATCGCGGTGACGCCGTATCGGATGACCCCGACGTTGACCCCGCGGGCGGCGCGGTAGCAGAGGACCGTTTCGAAACCGGCCCAGGCCGCCGCCCCGATGAAGGCGGCGGCGGCGAAGAACATCAGGTAGCCGCCCAGGGTCAATATCGGATCCATCACTTCCCGGTCCGGCCACACGATTCCCCCGGGCCGAGCCGGAGGTGTTTCTTGTGCGAGAAGCGAGGGGGGCGCGGCGAGCACTGGTCTCATCGCCTGCTCACATGAAGAAGGAGACCCAGGAGGCCGCCCCCGTCGCCATGATCGCGCCCACCGCCACGACTCCGAACAGCAGTTTCTGCCCGCGGCTGGCGGTCCCGTCCGCGAACGCTTGCGCGAAGGCGAATCCAGCCCAGACAGCTATTCCGATCAGACCGATGGTCACCACCCACAGCAGCACTCCGAGGAGCACCTTCGTCTTGTCTTCCATGCCCCCGGGAGGTGCGGTGAGGTCGAAGTCGATGACCGGCGGCTTGTCCTGGGCGAGCAGGTCGGTGGTGGTGGTCAGTGCGGTGAGAAGCATGGTGAGAAGTCCTTTCGTCAGATGAGAGTGGTGATCCGCTCGCGGGCCGCGGCCCGGATGCGGTCGTAGAGGTCGATCACCGGTGCGGGTGGCACCTTGCGGTGGTCCGAGCGGTCTCTCTTCGTGGCCGGGATGGTCGATCCCGGTCCCCATGCGGGCAGTTCGTTGTGGCGCATCACTCGCCACGGTTCGATCCACGGAACGTCCCAGCACGCCCCGGCGAGGGAGGTGATCAGCCCGATGTGGTGCCGGACCGGTTTCGACAGGGGGCGGTCGCTGTCGGCGACCGTGATCGCGCCGAGCACGTCCACTCCCTGCGGGGTCCCGCCCGCCGCGTGTTGGAGCAGCAGGTCGTGCGCACACGTGAGGCCGTGCATGGTGGTCCGGGCGACGATGATCACCAGCGGCGACTGTGCTTCCGGGCCGACATGCGACGGCCAGCTGCGGCCACAGTCGCCGGCGTACGCGAGCGAGCGCGTGAGAACGGAGACCCCCGCCCCGCCGGTGGCACCGAGCAGCCAGACCATCGGGCTCGGTGGGGAGAACTCACCGGCGTGAACGGGGCCGTTCCAGATCGGCGCGCACCGGCCCCGGGGCGGCAGCTGCGCGCCCACGATCCGGGGGCGGCGGGGCAGGTCGTCGAAGTCGTCGACAGGCAGTGCGATGCTCATCGCACTGCCACCGCGTTGACACGCCAGACACCGAGTTTGGTTGCGGACATGTATGCCGCCCAGTTCATTCGGTCGACCTCTCGGCCTGTCGGTGCGGTGGCGACCACCTCGACCGCGACCACTCTGGAGATGCGGGCGGGTGCGTCGGCCGGATGGTCGTCGTCGGTGATCCGCGCCGTCGCCGTCACCACGGCCTGCTCGTCACGCCAGTGCTGCCAGCGGTTTCCCGAGATCGGCGCGAGTACCGAGAACGAGAGTGTGTTCTGGTCGTAGAACTGTTCGTCGAGCAGTGGCTTGGCCCGCTCCACTGCCGCCGCCTGGTTCGTGTCGGCAATCGGGTCGTAGCTGAACAACGTCTCCGCGGCAGCGACGATCACCGACTCGGGGTCGGTCTGATCGGTTCCGGCGAAGCGCTCCGGCAACGACGGCGGCGGGGTCGACAACGCCCCTGTGGGACCGCCGGCGTCCATGTGGTCGTGCTCGCTGGACTGCGAGCTGCACCCGGCCAGTACCACGCCGGCGACGGACACGGCGAGCAGAGTGCCTCGTATTCCGCGCCGAAGCGGTGTGTCGCTGCTCATCGAACTCCCCCTTCCTGGGCGAATGTCCGGACAGTGCCGGTGATTCGGAGCTGCTCGACAACAACATCCGCCATACTTTTAACTAGTTCAAAGTATGGCGCTGGTGGTGTGATGTCAAGAAGTGCAGGCCGGCGAGACGCTGCCCCGCGGTCCGTCATTGATCGGCCCCAGACCCTTGCGGCGGCGAGGTCAGAACCAGGCGCGGGCGGAGAAGAATCCGTTCGACGGTGTCTCGCCGGATCATCCACACCGGCAGGTAGCCCACCAGGAGGCTTCCGGCCAGCTGCGGCCACAACTGCACGGAGAAGAGGATCGTCGGCAGACCAGCACTCCATGCCACGAAGCCGCAGGCGATGATGAAGCGAACCACCAGCGTCATTGCGTCGAAGACAACGGCCGGGAAGCCCCACCTCGGTGTAATCCCGGACTCCCGGGTCACTGCCCAGAGCAGGGGGACGCTGGCCGCATTGATCACCGCCGCAGCGATCAGGAGCCAGAGCATGTACCCGGTGCTGGTCGCGGTCGATCCGATCGCTTCGGCAGCGGTGCCCCACGCCTGGGCGGCATCGAGGACCGCGGAGAGAGTCGGCCGCTCGCCTGCCGTGATCTGCTCGCGTGTGGAGCCGAGGTCGCCGTACCGGTAGACGCCGAGCATGTACGTGAGAACCGCGGTGAGCACGGCGAAGTAGGTGAAGGGGCACAACTGAGTCCAGATCGAGGCCAGACGCAGGTAGCTGCGGGCCGCCACATCCAGGATGCGGCGGGCGCGGGAGCTGCGCCTCGAGGTCAGCATGTCGGGATCAGCGCTGGTATGAGAGTTCATGGCGTCTCCTGGTGTGATGGTGTTGATCCGAATCTCCTGACGTACATGTCTTCTCCGGCCCAGTTCGACAGCGGATCGATGCCGACGACATCGCCGGATTGGGGGGCGTTGAGCAGCATTTGCTGGCCGTCCTGGACGCCGTAGTAGATGCCGACGTGGTGGGTCGCGCCGCCGGACCCGAAGTAGATGAGGTCACCGGGTTGCATCGCATCGAGCGGTATCTCTTGGCCGCGTGGGTCGTAGAGCTGACCCGGGTTGCCGGGGCTGCCGGTGAAGTGCGGCAGCGTGATCTGACCGCCGGATGCCTGGTAGACGGCGTACAGGGTCAGTCCGGAGCAGTCGAATCCGACCTTGTCGAAGTCCCCGAAGCTGTCGGCGACGCCGCCGTCACGGATACCTGTGGTCGGTCCGTTGGTGTCGCCGCCGCCCCACGAGTACGGGGTGCCGATCCACCGGGAGGCTGCCGCGATCACGTTCGCCCCGAACGGTCCGCCGGGAACATAGTGCGGCCGGTCGGGATTCGTCGGTGTTTCGTCGCCGCATCTGCTGCGGGTGCTGCCACCGGCCGCGACGCCCACCGCGTTGGTGTTGCCGCTGGCGATTGCCGCGCGGTCGGTATCGGTGAGGTCGTCGCCGGCGCCCTGGAACTGCCGATACAGCTGGCGGGCGAGTGGTTCGTCGTCGGCGTATGCCTCGGGGTGCGCCGAGCCCTGGACCGTTTGCGCCGCAACGGTGACCGGGAGGGTCTGCCACTGCGGGATGGCGAGGAGCGCGTTGTAGAACTTCACGTTCGCGGTGACCGGATTCATCAACTCTTCTGTGGTCCCCCAGTGCCCGACCTGCTGCTGGAACTGGTTGACCGACTTGTTGTCCGCGCCCACACCGTCATTCGGGAAGCCGAGGGACTCGGGGACGTTCGAGCTGGCCAGCATCCGGTAGGTCGATTCCTGACCTTCGGTGGACAGGGCCACGACGATGCCCTGCTCGGGAACCCCCATCGCTTCACCGATCGCGACCGTCTGCTTGGCGATGGCCAACTGCGCGGTATTCAGCCCGCCCACCGGGGTATCGGTCTGCCCGCCGCCGGTACCCGGGGACGGCGTGGGGGCGGCACCGGGGTCGGTGGCGTCGTCCACCCACGGTGTCGGGTCGAGGGCGGTTCCGGCGCCGTCGGGGAGGCGGCCGCCGTCCCAGATCTCGAAATGCAGGTGTGCACCCGTGGATTGGCCGTTGTTGCCGATCAGGGCGATCTTCTGGCCGGCGGTGACGTGGTCACCGACCCGGACGAGCACACCGTCGTCGAACATGTGCCCGTAGACGGTGCTGTACGTTGTGCCGTCGATCTCGTGGTCGATGACGATCCAGTTACCGAAACCGGTGGCCGGGCCGGCGGCGACGACACGGCCGTCGGTGAACGCGTAGATGGGCGTGCCGACATCGCCGGCGTAGTCGTTGCCTTGGTGCTGTGTCCCCCACCGTTCCCCGAAGCCGGAGGTCATCGTCGTGGCGTCCGGGGCGGTAGGTTTGACGTGCGTGCCCGCCGGTACCGGCGCGCCGTCGCCAGGGACGTCGGTCGGTCGGCACTCGTTCGGGGGGCGCAGGAGCACGACCACGACGGCGACCATGAACAGCAGGCCGGCGACTGCCGCAGCGAGCAGCACGATCACCGAACCGCCTTTGTTCTGGTCGGACACGCTCACTCCTTCGCTTCGGTGACTCGGCGGAACTTCGACAAATCGGGAAAGCCGCCGGTGGGCAGGCAAGGACGGTTGCCTGCCCACCGGCGGCGGTCTAACCCGAGCTCGCGGAACCCGATGTGGTGGTCGGGGTGCGGGTGCTCGAGGTGGTGGTGGACGGTGAGGTCGTGGACGGTGAGCGGGTGGGTGTCGGCGGCGGGGTCACCGATGCCCGGCTGGTCGTGGTGCTCGTCGGCCGGTCGGTGTCGGTGAGGGCGGCAGCGATCTCGGTCAGCCACGCGACGGTGAATCCGGCGGCGGTGCGTCCGACCGCGTCGACGACATTGACGTCGTAGACGGCATGGTTGCGGGCGGCATCCCAGTACTTCAGGTCGGTCGCCATCTTGACCAGGCCCTTGTTGTCCTGGACGCCGCGAGTGACTTCCTTGTAGATGTAGCGCTCGACTTCCCGGCCGGTGGCCGGCGGGAACAGATCGAGCGCCGCGTCCCCGACCTTGAGGGCAAGCAGACCGAGCGCCGCGGGCGGATTTGCCAATCCCACGGCGGCGAGCTGGCCGATGTTCTCGGGGGTCAGGACCTTTTTCGCGATCGCGACACCGGCCTGGAAACCCATCACACCGGTCTTGATGACTGCGCGAATGATCTCGGCGTCGGCTTCAGGGGTCGCCGAGCGGGGATCGGAGTTGTCGGCCAGTCGGCCGAGTACGGTCTGACCCGACTGTGTGACCTGGAAACGGCCGCCACGGAAGTTGATGTCGTTGTTGATCACGTCGGCCCCCGTCCGCAGCACGGCGCCACCGAGGGCGCCGGTGAGGTCGAGAAGTGTCTGCTGCGGATCCTGCGCTTCCAGGTGCAGCTGGCCGGCGATGTTCGTCACCGTGCGAGCCAACGGCGCATCCTCGGGTGTCGCGCACGCGAGATCGCCTTCCCCACACCACGATGCGACGCGCCCTGCCAACTCGCCATACCCGCTCGCGGAGGCGATGTTCGGGGCGATACCGCCACCGTCGGCCGGCGGCTGGACCCCGACTGTCAGGTCCGAGAGCGCGTCGGCGGGCACCCCTTCGGGTGCCAGTGGGCTGGTGCGTCCCGGTGCGTCCGGGAAGGTCGATGCCCCGTCGGGGCGGTTCGGGGACGAGAACAAGCTGACCGCGGCGACCTGGTCCGCGTGCACCGGTCCGTCGCCCGCGCCGATGTTGCGGGCGAGGATGTCCGCGATCTGACCTCCCTGGCTGTAGCCGATGATCGCGAACTGAGCATCGGGGCAGCGGGAGGCATAGTCGCGCAGAACCTGCGTCGCCTTGTCGACTCCGCCGAGCATCGACTGTTCGTAGGTTTGTCCGCGCCAACCGAAATCGCCGGCATACGGCACATACTCGCGGGAGATGTTGCCCGCGGCCGTCTCCAGCAGGGGCCCCAGCACGGCGTCACCGAGAAAGCCGGAATCCGTCGTCGGTGATGCGTCGGGTGCGCTCTGATTCGTTCCCTGCACCCCCACCACATGCAATGGTGTGCAGTCCGATTCCGCCGGGTCGGCCGCGGCCGTGGCCGGTCCCACGGCAGCCGCCGCCACGGACATGGCCGTCACGAGAAGCGCCGCCATGGGCAGCGCCCCGGGGCGGGGTGTTCGTACCGCCATCACGCACCCCCGACCGGGGGACGCGACACGAACGTCTGCCCCTGGTCGCGTTCGACCGTCGCGCCCGGTCGGGCTACCGATGTTGTCACCGCTCCTCCTCGTTGTTTCTGTCCTCGTGTTCAAATTCCGTGTCGCCATAGGCGGCGATGGGTGGGCACGTCAGCGCTGCCAGCTGGTGGTAGGCGGCCGCGGTGTCGGGGGCGAGTGCGGCAAAGTCGAAATCGGCGCACTCGGCGATATGAGGGTCGTGCGGGATCGCAGAGACCGATCCGACCCGCCCGGCCAGGTGGGTGCGCAAGTGGTCGACGATCGGTTGGGTTGCCGGCCGGGTGTTCGTCACCACCACGTGCACGGCCGCCAGACCGGGAGCATCCGGGTGGTCGATGGTCGCTCCGATGCAGTTGCCGAGCCGGTCGAGAAGTGCGGGAAGCCGGTTGATCTCGCCACCACGCGGCGAAACGGTCAGCACGATCGGCGGCCATCCCGCCTGGCCGAGCGGAATCGAGGCGAGAACCTGTAAACCACAGCCGCCGTCGACGACCGGGGTGAGTCCGAGGCTCGGCAGCATCGCCACAAGTCCGCGGTGACGATGCGGATCGTCGACGAGTCCCCACACGACCCCGGCCCGCAGCTGCCACTGCCCCATCTCACCGACAGAACTCGCGTGTCGCGGGTTCGCTCCGGTGCTGGCGCCGAGCCCGCGTTCCCACAGGTCACTGCCGGGTCCCTGCCCGGCCGCGTCGATCAATGCCGGACGTAGCAACCCCGGCAGAGCGGAGCCGACACCGAGCGCGGTCGTGGTCGCGCCCGATCCCCCTCGGTGCCCGATGACGATCACCGGAGTCGGCGTTTCGTCGGGAGAGTGCCACGACGAGGAGGCCAGCGACTCCGCTGGTGGCGGCGCTGCTGTCGTCGAAATCTGCTCGTACATACGACGGTCGGCGGCGGCATCATCGGTGTCCGGGTCACCAGCGGCCCAGTCCGTCCACGATTCGGTCATCATCAGCCTCGCTTCGTGATGGCGGTGACGAGAACCTGACCGCCGAGGTTGTCGGTACGGAAGATCTGCGGGTACACGTTCACCTCGCCGTTCGGTCGCTTCTCCTGCACGTCGACCGCCCACTCACCCGGGGCGAGCGGACGGATACTCAGGCAGTGCTCGGTGCCCTCCGGGGTCTGATCGATGCCTTCCTGCAGCTGTTCTGCAGAGGCGACCTGTGAATCGGGGGCGACCACGCGGCGGGCTTGCGTCCCAGAACGTGCGACGTAGAAGCCGTGATCGAACGCCAGAATCGCCTGAGGTCCGGAGTCGGTGCCGCCGATGCCGTTCCCCTCCACCCGGCCATCGAGGACGAGCGCAGGGCACCAGGACACCGCGGAGGCGGCGGTGGGGGTCGGCGGCGTGGACTCCGCCGAGGTCGTGGTGGTACCGGGGATGACCAGCGGCTGCGCGTTACTGCTGGTCCCGGTGAACGAGATTGCGGCTGCCCCGACACCGGCCACGGTGACCAGGGCGACGGCGCCGCAGGCACCGATCAGCGCTCGGTGGTTGCGGCGCGCACGATCGGCCCGCTCCGGAGCTTCCGAGACGGCCGGCGCCGACATTTCGGTCGCCTCGTCGTCACCTTCCGGGGAATCTTCCGGAGAGCCAACCGAATACCCGTCCGAGGAATGCTCGGCGGCAGCGGAAAGTGGCTCATCCAGCCACCCCGATGCCCACCCCGGCCCGGCAGAAGGGGTGGGCATCGGTACCGCGGACAAGGTGGGACGGGGCGCGGCGGCTGGCTCTTCGGCGGCCTCCGGCTCCAACGCATCGCAGCTGCTCGCGGCCGGCTCGTTCGAGGCCGACTCGTCTACGGAATCGCCGGTGGCTATCGACTCGACGAGCAGCTGCTCATCTGCTTCGTCCTCCCCCACAGTCGGGTCCAGCTTCGGGAACCAGTCGTCGCGCTCCATCGTTCTGTCTCCTCGCGTGATTTAGGCGTTCAGTCCGTCATTGACCGCAGCCATGAACGCCGCGGCCTGTGCGGCGGCCGGGGCGGTCGCGGCGGAGACATCGGCGATCGCCTGATCAACGGCGGCGACAGCATCAGGGCCGCCGGGCTGTGCGAGCGCGGCCTCACGGACCTGCGACACACCCGCATCGACCTGGGACTGCGCCGCCGCCGCATACGACGGGGCCACGTCAGCGAAATCGCGGACCGCCTCGACGATCTGCTCCCCGGCGGGCGCCTGCGCGACCTGACCGGCCACCTGCTCTGTCTGCGCGGCCACTGCCTGCGTGTCGACGACCGGAGGAGTCCACACCGGCGCGGGAGCAGGCGCCTCCGGTGCCGGGGCGGGAGCGGGCTCTTCGATGACCACGTCCTGGCCGCCGGCAAAGGTTGCGCCGTAGATGCCGCCGAACAGCATGCCGAGAGCGCCGCCCGCCATCGCGGCGGGAACACCGAACGCCAAGGCACCCACCCCTGCTCCGATCAGCGCGCCGTTCACGCCGCCGAGCACCGGCCCGACGACGAGTCCGACACCGGGGATGAACACCGACGCCAAGGTGGTGCCCACCGCGATACCCACGACGGTGCCGAGGGCAGTGCCGCCCGCTGCACCGAGCACGGCCGCCGGCGTGCCCAACGCGAGGGCACCAGCGGCGCCGCCGACGACGACTCCGGCGACCGTGCCCGCCGCGAGACGGTCGGCCTGCGTGGTCGGGACACCGAGGGAGTTGATGAAGTTGGCACCGTCGGCCTGAATTGCAGACGTGGTGTTGTTGATCCGCTGTGCGTCCGGCTCAGCAATGCCAGCAGGTCGGTCCAGCAGTGCGGACCCGATCAGGAGCTTGTTCTCCGGCGCCTGGATCGGGGCGATACCCGGCCGCTGAACCATCGCCGGTGGTGGCGGTGTCACGACCTCCGGCTGCGGCTCGACGGGCTCGCTGTATCCGGAGGAGAACGGCTGCACATACGACGGTTCGACGTATGCGGGCTGCACGTTGTACGACGGCTGCGAATAGCCCTGCTGGTAGTCCTCATACGAGCGCCACTCCGCGTTCTGCACCTGCTCCGAGGGCTGATAACCCGGCAAGTACTCACGCTCCACCGGAGCCTCTGCCCGCGGCGGCGTGGCCGTTACTCCAGGCTGCTCACGCGGACCAGAAGGAGCCGTCACCCCAGGCTGCTCCCCCGGAGCGGCCTGCGCGATACTCGCGCACGTCAACATCACAGCCACAGCAAGCGACGTCGTCACCGCCGCGCGTTCCTTCACCACACGATGCCGCCCTGCGGGCCCAATTCGAGTCTTCATCTCAAACCTTTCACGTCACATGTCTCTCAAAATGTTTGAATTGCAACGAGATACGCTCACTGGGGGGTTGGTGAAGGAAGAACTTCGACAACGCCGACAGTTGGTTGAGGGGTGAATCGGCCGCGCCGAGTGTTCATCTGCCCCCGCCCCGCATGAGCGCATCCGAAGTGAGTTAGAGGGCCGAACGGAGGCCAATCCACGGCGACGAGTACGGGACCAGCGCATGACCTAAAGGGCACGTCGAGAACGCGGAAAGGTCGACCGAGTAGCACCTGTAACCAGGCGCCCGACCAGCGCAATATGCGACGACACCGAGCGGCCGAGCGCGCACATTCATCGATTTCGGAACGTGAGGACCGGACTCGCTGGACTCTGCCTGTAACGGAAACGGGGTTTCGGTACGATTAGTGGCCGGGTGGATCTGGGCACCCAAAGACATCGGAGCCTCCAATTGGGTACAGAAATGGCCCGCGAGGATCCGAGATCCTGCGGCGTGGACGTTTACGCGTTAACGCGTTGCGGGGAGTAGAACCCCAGGTGCGGGCGAGGACGCCAATCATCACCGCACCTGGGGTTTTCTGCGCAGCACGAGTTGTTGGCCCGCGTGGGAGCCGCGAGCTGCGAAGTGAGACCACTGAGCGGAGACTTGGGCAGAAGTTCAACCGCACAGTGGAAGTCTTGGGGATTCGGGGTTCCGACCGGGGCCAATGAGCCTGAGCGAATTCGGTTTCAGGAACTTGACGAGCGGAACTGCTGGTTGCCGCGGTGGCGACCTGGAGATTTTGAAGGTCAGAAGCACGCGAAGGTGCGGCTCGACGCGAGCAACACCTTGTGTTAGTTGCTTCCGACACGATCGCCCCCGAGAGTCCAAAGGGCACACCAAATAGACGGTGTGCAGCACCTTTTGCGCTACAAGCAGACCCGACGTGTACAAGGCTGCAGGACTCCCCGGTGGGGCGCGCGGAAGGATCGTAAACCGCAGCAGCCTCTGTGCGCAACCTATTCACGCTTCTCATTCCCGCCCCTCCCCTCGAGTTGGGCCGCTAGCAGCGATCAAGAATACCGCAACAATAACACGCAACTATAAAGCGCGCTAGCGCGTGGGGGCGCTCCAGGAAGGGCAACAATGGTCGGATACAGACGTTGGTCGGACCCCAGGAGTTGATGAAGTGCCTCGCAGCGGAGTCAGAGGATTCCGGGGTGACAAGCTCCGCGAACAGCGTGTGAAGGCGCGGCTCACGCCGGACGATCTCGCGGCCCGTATCGGTACAACTCGTCAGGCTGTCTCGACTTGGGAAACTGGGCGGTCAAGGCCGGCACCGGAAATGCTCGGTCTTCTTGCTGAAGCCCTAGACACATCAATCTCTGTGCTCGTACCGATTCCAGCGAGCAAGCTCAGGATGAGTGACCTTCGAGTGCGAGCGGCACTGAATCAGCGAAACGCAGCCACTCGGCTTGGCATCGGCGCCACTACATTGGCTGAGATCGAGAACGGGGTGAAGCCGATCCGCGATGACCTCGTGCCCAAGATTGCCGAGCTCTACGGGGTCGACAAGCGAATCGTTGCAGAAGCATGGAAGCTCGGTCGTACACACCGTGAGACACGCGCGAAGAATCTATGAATAATCACGCAACTAAAGCACGGATTCTGCATCTCTGAGACCGCTCGACGGCGTGTCTTCATCGTTATCGGCCCAACTTGTGACAGGTTTGGTGCTGCAGATTGGAGTCCGAAGGTGGACGGTCGGGGTCAGGGAAGGAGAAGGGTATGGGAAACCCGTACAAGGGAGACCGAACTCGCGTCACCAGCAGAGTCCCTGACGTGGTGTTCGAGGAACTCGAACGTAGGCGGATGGCAGCGGGTGTGAACATGAGCCAGTTCCTGGCGGACCTTCTCGCAGCCGCTACTGGCCATACCCAACTCGTTCAGGAGACCAACCAGGAGGTACTGAAACTTTCCGCGTGAACGCGATGGCGGCTTCGATGCCGCATAACCGAATCCATGTAGTGCAGTACAGCAACTAACCCGAAGAACCCCCGACCGGGCAGGGTCGAGGGTCCTCGAAGTTGGTTGAGAAACGAGTTAGCCGCTCGATTCCCTGTACTGCTTTCCCCGAAGGGACTGTCTTGCGTGACAGAGCCCAGGGTATCGCACACCCTGATGCAGGTCTAGAAGCCCATGCGCGTGTCACCCGGCAAAGTGGTGACACAGATAACACACAACTGCTCTACGACACATGCACCCGCACGTGGTCGCCGCGGCGGCGTGTTCGCGTCGACCCGGAGCGAGAACACAGCTATGACGCCACTGTCTCCATTCCACTGCGGCAGCCGGAGTTTCCTTGGGCGGTCTATCTCGCCAGCTCGGACCACCGATTTCGGCTTCTCGTGTTCGACTTCGACTCCTCCCGTTTTGGTGCGGATCAGGCTCGTACCGATTCGGACCGCCTCGCCGCACACCTTGACGACCTGGGTGTTTACTTCTTGCGTGCGCATTCCGGGCCGACGGGCGGCCAGCACATTTGGATCCGACTTGGTGAGGACGGTGCGGATCAGGCCGATGTTGGCGAACTCAACCGCGTGCTCGTTCAGTACTACCCAACCTTCGACAAATCACCCCTGAGCAAACCGCGTATGGGGGTTGTGCGGCCTCCGGGCGCACCGCATCGCGCAGGTGGGCGGTCTGTCCCCCACCTGGCCGGTGCGGAATTGAAGCAGGCGCTTGAGCGCGTCAGCCGCGGGACGACGCCGGAAGTCGTCAACTGGCTCCTCGCGCGGCATCCCCATGTCGGGCCTGCTGCACCGGCAGAGCCGCATCGAAGGCCGCGGATCATTGATGATGGGGCAGGTCCGAGACTCGACCGACCTCGGCGGCCGCTACCTCACCGAACTGCGCATTTGCTCGCGACGGTGCCGTCGAAAGGGGCGGACCGCAGTGCTCTCGCTTACAGCATCCTTCTTTCCATGGCTCGCGCCGGACACGCGCTCGACGACGCCCGCGCCGCAGTTGCCACCGCCCCAGGTTTGATTCGGCTTCGTGAGGACGCGGCGCGCGGCCGCGACGACACAGAACGCCAATGGTCCCGTGCCCTCGCCCTGGCCGTGACCTTCGCCGCTAGCCCCGGCCAGGTGCCTCGTGAAGCGATTGACGACGAACTCGACGAGATCGAGCGTGCCATCGCAGGTACAACGGCGCACTGGGGCCGGCGAGGAGGAGCAAGTGACGAGCGGATTCTGCACGCATTGACTGCGCTTGCGCGCACCTCTCGGACTCGCGTCATTGATATCGACTGCAGGCGGCTGGCGCAAGCCTGTGGAATTGATGCCTCCACTGTCTCGAGGAGACTGCGCGTACTAGCAGCGGAAGGTTGGGTGACACTGGCGAGTCCAGGCACAGGGAGTCGGGCATCGACTTGGACTATCAATCGGCCTGCTGCTGAAGGATTTAGTGCAACACAAGGGGAACCCGCCCCCGCTCCTGGATCGGGGGTCTCACTCCTAGCGCACCACAGCCACGATGTCTGGAGTCACCGCAAGTGTGGCGGGCTGGGTGCAGCTGCTGCTCGTATCTACTGGTTCTACCGATCGGGAGTAGCGACTGTCGAAGCCCTCTCCGACATGACCGGTTATGGGGTCACGCAGATTGCTCATGCCCTCCGGAGATTAGAGGCGGCCGGGTTGCTTAACACGATGGCGAAAGGCAAGCACTTACTTCGTGCATTCGAGCATGTTGCGAAAGACCTGGGGGTGCTCGGTGCCAACGCTCGTCGGATTGCACGACATTTGGCGGACCGAGAGCTCTTTGCTTGGTGGAATGAGGAGCAGCAATGGCGAACCACCCGGGGAAAGAAGCGGGGGGCACGGCGATCGCAGCCCGTTGACACTCTGACATTGCCGATTTCAGCACCCGCAAGGGTCCGCTACGGCCGGTTCCCCACCAGACGGAACGGCAAGGCCGACTACACAACAGCTCGGCAGATCGTAACTGCCGTGTGTGATCGTCCTGCCTGCGTAGCAGCCTGACAACCACCGCCCTGCGGTTCGTGTAGCCGGGCTAAGGGGCTAAGGGGCTAAGGGGCTAAGGGGCTAAGGCGGGCTAAGGCGGGCTAAGGCGCCGCTGACACTGTCACAAGTGCACCCGTGGTGTGCTGGTCGAAGGCCATCAACGAGACCTCAAGGTGCAACGGTTTCCACTCACCATCCAGCCCGCGGAAACGAATTACACCAGAGGTGCTACCACGTGCAAGGTCAGAAGAGAGGCGCCGTGCAACCTCGACGTCATCAGGGTGCATCGCCGGCGTCGGCTCCCCTACCCCACCTTCCCATGCGATCCCTGGCATCGGGTTGCCTCGCCATTTGAGCAAGCTCAGCTTCTTGTGATCCGCGTAGGCCAGATATTCACCAGGCTTGAGCTTGGCGTCCAAGACTCGATGTTCCAGAATGACCGGTGGTGGCGCAGTTGGCACATCTTCGGCCGGGCCGATGTCATGCGTAACGCCCCTCAGAATCACGACCTTCCTATCGTTCGGATCAAGTCGTTCCTCGACAGCGCGGCACGAAAAGTGCGCAGCACGGCGCTCGCCGTCGTCCCGTCTGACCGTCCATACGGCCTGGTGTTCCATCCCCGGCGTCGACTTAACGATCTTGGCTAATGCGTGCCCTTCGTCGACGCCGGTGTCCAACCTGTCGAACGCCCCGGCCATTGCAGCCTCAGATCGACGATCCTCGGGCGCTACCCCATATAGGTCGAAAAGATCGTCGCTACCACTGACTTTGAAGTCAGTTAGATTGAAGTACCAGGCTCCAGCAGGATCACGTGGTGCAACCTTCTCCTCAGCTGATCCGACCCACAGGTAGATGCCGTGAAGTCGGCCCTCAAATGTGCACAGGGGGTCCGCGATAACCCGCCGCAGGCCGTCATCGGAAAGCCTGTCAATCTTGGTCGGGTGTGTCATGACCTCGGTGATCGCCGAAGTCGCATCTGCAAACGACCTCCGACTCTTGATCACCTGCTCCAATGACACGAACTGTTTGGGTGTACGGCCCTGCCCCACTATCGACGGCACCGCACCCCCGAACGCACTCACCAGCAACCACTTTGTCGCCATCCAAAAACCTCCCCGACCGAATGAACGAGGAGATCCTAGCCTGCCTAGATTGAACGTTGTTCAGGTCGAACGTCCAGCTAGACTCCAAGCCGTTTCAGAGCAGGCAGTATGGACAGATAGCGCGCCCCAAGCATTCGAGTAACCATGTCGACCGCTCTGGCGTCGGCGCCAATCAAGACACGTGCAGATCCGCGTTCAACGCCACGGAGGATCGTCCGAGCGGCGGCATTCGGATCTGTTCTAGCGATACGCCGCTCGAATGAATCAACGAGTTCGGTCCCATCTACTCCTGCCGCACGTCCAGCAGTGCGTGCGATGGTTGTCCGAATTCCTCCCGGGTGAACGCAGGTCACTTTTACGGGATGTCCTTTGAGAGCCATTTCCTGACGGAGCGACTCAGTGAAGCCCCGAACAGCGAACTTGGCCGCGTTGTAAGCGGAATACGACGGAGCAGCCATCAACCCAAAAGCCGACGAGATGTTGACGATATGGCCTCGGTCCGAGCGCATCACGTGTGGAAGGAACGCCTTTGTTCCGTTGACGACCCCCCAGAAGTCAACGTCGACCACTCGCTCGTAGTCCTCGAAGGTCGTGGCGAGTACGTCCCCGGCGAAAAGTACGCCAGCGTTGTTGATCAGAGCATCAACTCGGCCGAATCGCGAAGCGACATCTTCTGAATGGGCGAGCACCGCAGCTCGGTTCGTCACATCGACCACCGAGGTATAGATGTCTCTGGATCCGCCTTCGCATAGGTCAGCGGTAGCGGATAGTTGAGACTCCGACGAGTCTGACAGCGCCAGATGTGCGCCAGACTGAACGAGCTGTAGAGCTAGCTCGCGTCCAATTCCGGCTCCGGCTCCTGTTATTGCGACGACACGACCCTCGAAGTAGCCCATCTGTTTCCCTTCACCTGACCGGGCGGCGTCCCTATCTCCACCCTATCCAAGGTGTTAGGTCCATCCGGCGAGCAGAAGGGGTCTCCCGACATGACGAGCATCACGGGTAGGGGGTGAAACCGAAGACGCCGGAACGGGGCCGCGGGTTTGCTATAGGCCTTGGTAAGGCGCCGTTGTTCGCGAGCGCTCGGTAGAGAGGCGACCGAGGGATGCTGGCCGGCGTTCTTGTCAGCTTCGCTTCACGAAGAGGGGGGCGAGGAGCGGGTTGTCATCGTCGACCACCTTCGGGCCGGTGGCCGCGTGCTCTCTCGCGCACTGAAAGGGAGATGGCGGGCGGGCCTCCACTCCCCCGCCTCTTATGCTCCCGCCCCAGGTCGACCCTTCGGATTGTCCGTTCTCAACGGACACGGCGTCGGCCGTCGTGCATCAGAATGCGACGTCAAGCGCTCAGGCGTTCAAGCGTTCAAACGCTAGGGCATTGTGACGCTAGAACTGCGTACGACAGTGAGGCTCCGAAGACGGCTCACAACACCACGCGGAATGATTTCGAGCGCCGTCGAGCGCAGCGTCCGTATTCGCGCTCACGACTGGAGCTTTTGTCCCAAGAGAAGGTTGTCAGCTAGTGGCACCGACAACGGACGCCCGCACTTCCTCGTCGTACTTTGCGCGATCCGATCTGACGTCCGGCAACGGTGGTACGTCGTATCCGGCTTGATGAGCTAGGCTTTCAAACTTGTCGTACCGCCGCCATGCGGTAGAAGCGTGTACCGATGGGCTGGACGCGCTCCCGATGTACTCGAAGGACAGGGACGGGTCTGCCAGTTTCATGCGTGCGGTGGCTTTCACTGCATCGGACAGGTCGGCATTCGTAAGAAATGCATCGAGAGTGAGTGCGTCTGGAGAAGATGCGAACGGGATTTCGTCCGATTCGTGTTCAACGTGGTCGGCGAGCGATTCACGAGTGCCACTCGATAGCAGTTCGGTCGTTTGCAGATTCTCCGCGTTGTAGTCGAGGGAGTCATCCCGTGCACCAGCGAAGTACCGTGTATCCGCGCCAGCCAAGTCACTATGGTTTGTACTTGCGAGCTCTTGCTCCCGGAACTCGAAGAACTCTTCCTGGTCGACTTCGCTAGCTGCCACACGAATCTGGGCGCTGTACTCGTTGTACGCGGAGCCGATGGCCTTGATCAGGATTCCGAGTCCGTGAGTGCAAGCGAGAATCAACGCAGGCGGGATGATCGCGGTAAGCGCTGCAACCCAGGGCGCGTTCGGCGTGATTCCGATGTCAATACCCGCAGCAATCTTGCGTTCCGCTTCCACCACGGCTTGATACGCGTGGGACGCGTTCATGTAGACGCTGAGGAAGACGACGACAGCAGCTAAGCCAGCGAAAAAATTTCGCCCCTTTGAGTGACCAGTTATTTTGTTCAGGGCGACGGCTGCCATCGTCGAGAAGCCGATCGCGCTGTCGATGATGGCAGGGAGTATCCAGGCGAGATCAGCACGCATCATGTTCTGTCGGCCGAACTCCCGCAATGCGTCGAACGAGAGTACGAAGCTTCCTGTGGTGATGCCGGTGGCGATAATGATCGCAACGACAAGGACAACGATGAGGCTGCGAAACTGGATCTTCGCAGCTCGGAGGTTAAAGTCGGTCATGATCGGGCTGTTCCTTTCTACGGGTTCCCGGTCACGGAGTCCCGTCGGTCTGCAAACCGGCGGGACTCCCCTGCTTTATAGGAAGTCGGAACACTGCGATGCGTCAGGCGCCTACAGTCGTGGCCGTCCCTGATTACCTGGTGGGGGTGCCGCTGCGCGGATTGCGTCGATGACCTCGCCAGGGGTCATGCTTTCGGACAGGGCGCGGAGGGCGAAGCGCACGATTGCGCTGCGCGAATCGATGCGCGGCTTCTGCTTGCGGCCGAGGTAGATCGCTTCCTCGAGAAACTGGTCCGACGCATCGTCTAGGTAGATCGTGGACTTCGTCAGCTCTTCTGGCTCCTGAGGGGGGACAGAAGCCGGCGCCTGTTTCGGCAGTTCCGCGGGTGTCTGGCGTTGAGCTGGCGGCTGCTGGTCAGCGTCTCCCCCGTTTGTAGTGACGGGCGGAACATGCACGTCAGCTGCCCCAGTCGACATCGACGGCTGCGCCAAGTTGACCGGTTCCTGTACGGGCGTCCCGGGGGTCGCTTCCTGGGAAGGCGACTCGTCCGAGAGATTCACCGGAGTGGCGCGCGGCTGATGGCGCGGTGGCGGCATCGTGCGAGTCGCATTGCTCCGGGTGGACTTGCTCCGCATCTGGTTGAGTTGATCGATTCCGCTACTCACTGGACGTACTCCCTCAGGTACTTGGCCGTGTCTGTGATCGCTGCGGCAAACGCGCGTAGCGGCTTCGCCGGCGGCTCCTCGGCCGTAATCGCAATTCGTTTCGTACGGGTCCCAACGTGGCTGGCTGCTGGGATCGGCGGACCTACCTGAACAGGAGTCCCCTCGATCATTCGTGTGAGTCGTTCAACAGCCCGCGCGGGAGGCACGGGCGGCACCATCGACGGCGAGATGACGAGCGGATAGTCAGCCAGCTCGTCGATTAGTTGTTCGGTCGCATCAAGGTCCAATGTTCGCAGCGGTGTCGGTGCCAGCACGACATTCGCGACAGAGAGGGCGCCATGCCCGTGGGGGCTGGAGCCTGGATGCGTGTCGACGACAACCCATTCCGTGTCCCATTCCTCAGCCCACCGTACAAGGGCCTCAGCCATGACCTCCTCTGAGGGCGCCTGGTCGTACAGGTCTGGATGCCCTGGCACGAGCAGCGGTTTCTTGAAGCCCTTCATCGGCTTCGGAACTCGCCCTGACCTGATCGCGTCGAGCAATGGGACCTTGACACGATCTTGAGGACGATATCCCCATTTGCGTGTCGCTCCCCCACCGTCGTGCTCGAGGTCGACGAGAACTGCGTCGAGCTCGTATGCAAGTTCATAGGCTTCAGTGGTCTTGCCTACGCCTCCCTTGCGGGAATGGCAGACGATGATGTTGGCCATTTGCGCCTTCCTGAGGACTCATGTGGAAACGTCCGCCTCGCGAGCGAAGGGACAAGCTGTCGGCGACGAACCGGAACTGAGGCGTCAGATCGCGACTGCGCTGTAGACGCTACAACCGCGCCGTAGATACGTGATGACGACACGCCGCTCTGGCGTATGAACCGTACAACGCTGGAGCGTTACAGAATTACGGAGTTATAGCGGCATAACGTCACCACCTTGGGAATTCCCTGGTGACCAGCGGACTACCTTCAGCGGATGGTCTGCGTTAGGGCTGTGTGCCTGGCGTTGTGGCGTTAGAACTGCGTGACGCTGCAGCGTTGCAATGCCGACGGCGGCCTGGTGCAACAGGGGTGCCGGCTTGCGCAATGCGTCGCTCTGCAGTTCTGGCGTCACAACGCTCCAACGCCGTGACGTCCGGACGGTTGATTGCGGACCGATCAGGACTCGCTGTTCCAGCGCTATAACGTCATGACGTTCGACGGGCGTACCGGCGTTGCGCATCGGTGGACCGTGGTTGCGCAGCGTCTTGCGTCGCCGTTCTAGCGTCACAACGCCCTAACGCCCCAGAGATGGTGTGGCGATGCAAGTGCAACGCAAACCGATGTTCTAGCGTCACAACGTTCCGGCGGCATGGCGTCTCGATGGTGTGCGACTGCGACTGCAATGCCGGGCATCCGCGTTGCGGCATTGCAGCGCTACAACGCCCAAACGCTCGGGCGGCGGAACGGTGGACGGGCGAGTCGGCCGTTGAGCCCCGCAACGGGCCTCCATGGCGTTCTGGCGTCACGACGCTTCAGCGTCATAGTTGCCGTCCGCCCCGTCGCATCCGCCCGGCCCCGACTCGTTAGGGCTGTGTGCCTGGCGTTGTGGCGTTAGAACTGCGTGACGCTGCAGCGTTGCAATGCCGACGGCGGCCTGGTGCAACAGGGGTGCCGGCT